>JAVBQK010000177.1:0-5049 GCA_031549105.1 Eubacteriales bacterium | reverse complement strand
CCCCGGGGGTTTTTGGTGTGGGGTTTCCCCTGGGGTTGGGGGTGGGGGGGGGGGGGGGGGGGGGGGCGCCCCCCCCCCCCGTTCCCCTGCCTACAGCAGCTTCTCAAACACCAGCCCGAACTGCAGCTGGTCCGCCAGAATCAGCAGGCCGAGGATGCCGGTGTATATGCCGAACCATTTGAGGCTAATGCGCTGGATCAGCTCAAGCATCCAGCGGATGGTGAGGTAGCCGGTGATCGCCGCGGCCAGCATGCCCAGGACCGCAGCCATCGTGCCGCCTTCAAACGCCGCGCCACCCATCTCCAGCAAATCCTTGAACTTGAAGACGAGCGAGCCCACGGTTGCTATCGCGCTCATCATGAAGGAGAACTTGGCCGCGGTCTTGCGCGGCACGCGCGCAGCCATGCCGCCCACGATGGTGGAGCCGGAGCGCGAGATGCCCGGAATGACGGCCACAGCCTGCGCCACGCCCATGACGGCCGCCTGCTTAAAGCTCATAAACCGCACGCCCGTATGCTGGCGCTTGCCCGCCATGCGGCCGCGCAGCTCCAGGTAATCGGACGCAAACAGCATCACCGAGGTAATCAGGAAGCTGACCCCCAGGAACCACCCACCGAATATCCGGTCAAGAAAACTTTCGAATAGCAGCGCGACTATCACCGCTGGAATCGTTGCCACGATCAGCAGGCGTACTTTTTTGTTGCTGAACGGATGGGCGAGCATCTCCGCCCAGTCGCGCCAGAAGACCACCAGCACCGCCACCAGCGTGCCCACATGCAGCAGAATCTCCAGCAGCAGGCCGGTTTCCGGCATATCCAGCAGCTTTTGCAGCAGCACAAGGTGGCCCGAGGAGGAAATCGGCAGGAACTCCGCAAGCCCCTGCACAATCCCCAGCAGAATCGTTTTAAGCATCGTCTCGCCCCTTTCCCATCACGGTTCCATGCATATGCGGCATGGAACCGCAACAGGTTTACTTCTTTAGTATTGCTTAAAGCGCGTCCAGATATCGACGTAAATCTCCTGCGCATCGCCGACATCCTGGATGAACTCCGGTTCGCCAAGGATATCCTTGGGAATGTACAACGCCGGGTTGGCCTTGAACTCCTCGGAGAGCAGCGGTTCAGCCGCCAGGTTGACGCACATGCTCGCCTGCATCTCCGCGATGGCCTTGCCAATTTCCGGCCGCATGATGAAGTCCAGGAACAGGTGCGCATTGTCCGGATGCGGCGCATTCACCGGAATGAACAGTCCGTCAATACCAAAACCCATGCCCTCTTTGGGGTAGACAACTTCCAAGTCAGGCCGCTCATCCAGCGCCCAGCAGACAGCCGCGGAGAAAAGATAGCCCACGGTGGCTTCGCCCGATGTCATGGCCACGTCCGGACGGTTGTAGTCCAGCACGCGCACATTGGGCTTTAGCTTCATCAGCTTCTCTTCCGCCTGCTTGAGTGTCTCCGAATCGGTGACGTTCATGCTCTCGCCCATCGACTTGAGCGTGATGCCGACGATATTGCGCGCGTCGTCAATGAGCACCAGGCTGTCGCGCAGGCTCTCGTCCCACAGGCTCTCAAACCCGGTGATTTCGATGTCCACATAGGCCGGATCGTAAATAATCAGCGGGGTACCGGCGTAGTAGGGTACGACATACTCGCTTTCAGCATCGAAAAACTGGCCCAGGTACACAGGGTCGATGTTCTCCCAATTGGGCAGCTTTTCCTTGTCAAGCTTTTGCATCAGCCCTTCCTGGCGCGTAATGTCCAGGATGTAGTCGCTGGCGAGAATGATGTCGTATGTGCCGCCATTCACCGCCTGCAGTTTGATCAGCATCTCTTCGTTTGAATCGAAAAAGTCGTAGTTGACACGAATGCCATATTCTTTCTCAAAGGGGGCAATGATCGTGTCATGGTTGATATAGTCCGCCCAGGTAAGGATGTTGAGCACCTTTTCTTCTTGCGCAAAGGCCATGGAGGGCAGGATGAGGAGCAGAGCGAGAAGCAATGGAAGCAAGCGTTTCATGGGTTCGTCCTCCTTAATTGCGTTAGGTCTTCTTGGTGCGGATCCACTGGGAGAGGGCGACAACCAGGAACACTACGCCCAGCATCACCGTGCACAGGGCGTTGATCTCCGGCGAGACGCCGACTTTCAGGCTGGAATATACCTTCAGCGGCAGTGTTTGCGCGCCAGGGCCGGTCACGAAGAAGCTAATGATGACATCATCAAACGACATCGCGAAGGCCAGCAGCATGCCCGCAAGCACGGCCGGGAAGATCAAGGGGAGCGTGATGTCCATAAAGACGCGGATAGGCTTTGCGCCCAGATCGCGCGCCGCCTCCTCCAGGTGAGGGTCAAGCGCCTGAAGGCGCCCCTTGACGATGATGAACACATACGGAATGCAAAAAGTGATGTGTGCAAGCGCCAATGTTACCATGCCAAGCTGTATGCCCACAAAGGTAAATGCCGCCAGGAACGCCATGCCCAGCACGATTTCCGGGATCAGGATGGGCAGCGTGATGATTCCCTCCATAAACCCCTGCATGAACAGATGCCTGCGCGCTAGCGCGATCGCTCCGAGCGTGCCGATCACCCCTGCGCCGATCACGGAGATGAGTGCCAGCTTTAGCGAGTTGCCCAGCATCTGCGCGATTTCAGCGTTTTGAAATAGCTGCGCATACCATTTGAGCGAGAACCCATCCATCACGCCGATGTTCTTGGAAGGGTTAAACGAGTACAGCACGACGACCAGGATGGGCAAGTACAGAAAAATGAGCACCAGGGTCATGAAAACAATCCGAAACCGCTTCATTGTGAGCCCTTCCTTTCGTCAGAATAAGGTCGTTTCGCCACCGGCCCGGCGCTGCAGCCACAGCACCAGCGCCGTCAGCGCCATCAACGCCACCGCCACCGCCGCGCCAAACGGCGTGTTGCGCGCCTTGAGCAGCTGGTCCTGGATGAGGTTGCCCACCAGCACTGTCTTGCTGCCACCCATCAGGTCACTGATGAAGAACATGCCCATGCTTGGCACGAAGATCAGCGTTATGCCGGAGATGACGCCCGAGAGCGTCAGCGGCAGCGTCACCGTCAGGAACGCGCGGGACGGCGAAGCGCCCAGGTCACGCGCTGCCTCCACCACGCGCCAGTCCATCCGCTCAATCGCCGTGTAGCACGGCAAAATCATGAACGGCAGCAGCGTGTAGACAAACCCCAGCAGCACTGCGCCCTGCGTGTAGAGCAGCTTCAATGGCCTGTCAATCAGGCCCAGCGCCTGCAGGAGCGCATTGATCGGGCCGTTCGCCCGCAGCAGGATCATCCATCCGTAGGTGCGGATCAGCGCGCTTGTCCAAAATGGCACGATGACGAGCACCATCAGCAACATGCGCCGCTTCGGCGACGATTTTGCCATGCAGTACGCGAACGGGTAGCCGATCAGCAGCGTGATCGCGCTGGTAACCAGCGCTGTGACGATCGAGTCGCCAAAAACCTTGAGGTAGAGAGGGTCGAGAAGTCGGGTATAGTTGGCCGTGGTCAGCGTGTCAGTCATGCCCCAGGACGCGCCGCGCGTGAAGAACGAAACGCCCACCACATACATCAGTGGCAGGATCACCAGCACAAACGCCCATAGGTAGAGCGGAACGCACAAGAACGTTCTTTTCGAAAACCTCTGCATGGCGGGCCTCATACGATGACGGCCGCGTGCTGCTCATCCCACCACACGCGGACCTGTGCGCCCGGCTCGATGTCGGTACGCGCCTGGTTGTAGGCGGTAAGGCGCTGGCCGTCGGGAAGCTCCACGGTAGAGCGGAGAGAGCCGCTAGCAAAGCGGTGTTCCACAAGCGTCGCCGGGATGGACCAGTGGCCCGGTGGGGCTGCCATCGCGTATTGCAGACGCTCCATGCGCAGGCATAGCGCCACTGAGCTGCCGGGCGCGGGCGTCTTGCCCTGGGGCATCACGGCGGGGATGGCCCTGCCGGAGAAGGAAATCGTACCCGGCCCTTCAATCATGCACTCCAGCAGGTTCGTCTGGCCGATGAACGTGGCGGCAAAGCGCGTATGGGGATGCTCATAAATATCCTCAGCCGAGCCAATCTGCTCAAAGACGCCGTCACGCATCAGCGCGATGCGGTCGGACATGTTCAGCGCCTCTTCCTGGTCGTGCGTGATATAAATAAAAGTAATGCCCAGCGACTCCTGCAGCGTTTTCAGCTCGGTCTGCATCTGCCGGCGCAGCTGGAGGTCCAGCGCACCCAGCGGTTCATCCAGCAGCAAAATCTGCGGCGCGAGCACGATGGCCCGCGCGATCGCAACGCGCTGACGCTGCCCGCCGGACAGGCTGTCCGGGGACCGCTTTTCGTACCCCGCCAGCTGCACCAACCGCAGCATCTCGGTCACTTTTTGCTTAATCTCGGTCTTGGGCGCGCCGCGCAGGCGCAGGCCATAGCCGATGTTTCCGGCAACGGTCATATGCGGAAACAGCGCGTAGTTCTGAAACACCGTATTCACGCTACGCTTTTCCGGCGGCAGCGCCGTTACGTCCTTGCCGCCCAGCAGCACGCGCCCAGCTGTCGGGCTTTCCAGCCCCGCGATGATGCGCAGCGTCGTCGTCTTCCCACAGCCACTGGGACCCAGCAGCGTGAGGAACTCGCCCGCCTCCACCGACAAATCGATGCCGCTAAGCACCTCGCCATTTCCAAAGTCCTTATGGATTCCCTCAAGCTGCAAAATGCTCATGCCTGCTCCGTTTCGCTCGGTTTCGCCGCTTTTTTTGATTCTGACCTTTTTCGTCAAGTATAAGGCCGAACGGATGGCATGTCAACAGGTTATGCATATGTGATTTTTTTGATAATTAAGATATGAATGGGTAACGAAGGGGCGGGGGGACGGGAGGACGGCCTCCGGCGGCCCAAGGGCTCTGCCCTTGGGGAACCCGGGAAGGGCTTTGCCCTTTCCAAACCCATGTTGCGCTCACGCGCGGGTTCGAGGAGGGTTTATATATTAAGGTTGAGTTAACCCCTGCGTGAGCAGTGTTGGGTTTCGAAAGGGCAACGCCCTTCG
>JAVBQK010000055.1:0-3683 GCA_031549105.1 Eubacteriales bacterium | reverse complement strand
TATGTATCTAACCCGCGCGTGAGCGCAACATGGGTTTCGAAAGGGCAACGCCCTTCGCAGGGGTCCAGGGGACAGAGTCCCCTGGCGTCTCCCTCACTCCCCCGCCAGCGCCGCCTCCAGCTCTTCGAGCGTTCCTGCGCTCTGCGCTGTTTGGCGGATGCGTACTGCGCCGGGCACGCCTTTCATGTACCAAGCGGCGTGCTTTCGCATTTCGCGTACCGCGACCGCTTCGCCTTTCCAGGCGGTCAGCATGCGCGCGTGGCGCATTGCCATTGCGCTGCGCGCTGCTATGTCTGGCGCGGCAATCGCTTGGCAGGCTAGTGCTTTGCGGATTTGCGCGAATAACCAGGGGTTGCCCAGCGCGCCACGGCCGATCATTATGCTGTCACAGCCGCTTTCGCGCAGCCTCTGCAGCGCGTCTTCGGCGGTTTGAATATCCCCGTTTCCGATCACCGGTATGCGCACTGCGGCTTTTACGCGGGCGATTTCGGCCCAGTCTGCTGTGCCGGAATAGAACTGGGCGCGCGTGCGGCCATGCACGGTCAATGCGTCCGCGCCTTCCGCTTCCGCCATGCGCGCGAAATCCACGGCCACGATGCTTGCCGCGTCCCAGCCTATGCGCATCTTCACGGTTACGGGCAGGTCCGTCGCGCGCCGCACCGCGGCGATAATGCGTGCAGCTTGGAGCGGATCGCGCAGCAACGCGCTTCCTTCTCCGCCGCCGACCACTTTGGGTACGGGGCAGCCCATGTTCAGGTCTATCGCGCAGTATCCACGGTCCGACAGCCTTCGCGCTCCTTCGGCCATGTCGTCCGGGTCATGGCCGAACAACTGCACCGCGACCGGCCCTTCCTGCGGCATGATTTCCAGCAGCGACTCCGCCGTGCGCCGCCCCGCCGGGGTACACAAAAACCCCTTCGCGCTGACCATCTCGGTCACGGCCAGGACACTGCCTTGTTCCCGGCACAGCAGGCGAAAGGGTAAATCCGTCACACCCGCCATCGGCGCGAGCACCGCGCCGGCGGGCAATACCAGCTTCCCGATTTTCATCATTGCGACGGCAAGGTTTCCAGCAGCTTGATCGACTGTATCTTCCACCGGCCATTCTCGCGCACCAGCGTCGCCCGGTAGCGCGACGTGCTCCACGCAGGCGGGTAAACGCTGCGCGGATCATTCTTCTCCGCATCCGCGCGCAGGCTTGAGATGATGCGGCCGTCAATCTTCGGCACGCTCTCGACAAAGTCCGCCCGCGCCACGTCGTCCCACGGCCAGCACCACATCCACTCCATCTGAATGCGGTGGTCAATGCCGGTGATGGTGTAGTTCTTGTACGGCGAATTAATCGACAGGCCAATGTTCAGCGCCGTATCCACGCTGACAAATTCCGATTGGAAATACTTCGTCAGCTCTGTCGACTCTTTTTCCATCATGATGACCTGCGCGCGCATCGCCATGCCGTCCTTGAGCAGGATGGTGATGTTCGCGGTGTTCATCGCCATGTAAAAAATAATGATCAGTCCGCCGAAGACCATTGTCAGCCCCAGCAGATACTTTGCGATATACCAAAGAAAACGGCGCAAATAGCTCACGGGCGCACTCCTTTTCAGGTAAATATCCTGCCATAACAACGGCGAAGCGGCGGCATTTCTTGCCTTTCCTCCGTTGTATAAACGTTCCCGGTGCATTATACTACAAACGAACCGATTCTTCTAGCAGGAGGTGCACGATGTATTTTCAACGCGATTATGTTCTGCGCATGATTGAGATGATGGGCGAGATGATGCGCCGCCTGGGCGACATGCTTGATGAGCTGGACGCGCGTGGCGAGCTGGACGATGTCGCTCGCCGGGCGCTCGGCATGCCGATGCAGATGCTGCGCACCGCCACGCCGGACACGCTTCAAGGGATGCTTGATGAACCGCAGCGCTATTTGGCGGCGCAGCTTTTATTGATCGACATCCGTATCAGCGAGCGTACCCAAACCAATGACGATCTGCTTCCGCTGTACACGCAATCACTGCTGCTCTTCGCCTCACTGACCGATGCCGACTACGCCATTGCCGCGTGTGATCAGACTGAACGGATTCTGCGGGACTGGCTCTTTGCGCTGCCTGCCGCGGCCCTTACGGCCACCGCCGCGCTGCTGGAGCGCGCCAGCCGCCTCTCCCCCGCCGAGGACGCGCTGTTCGCCGCGCTGGAGCAGGATCCGGGCACATGCGATGCTCTGCTTTCATTTTATACACGTCTGGACGCCCTGCCTGACGCCGAGCTGCGCACCGGCGGCCTGACACGCGCAGAGATTGCCGAGGGCCGCGCCGCACTCAAGCGGTGATTGAATCCGGCAAACTCAAGCGCCGCTTGCTGTAACGCGGCGCATCCTTCCGGTACACTGACGCCATCCGATGCACACAAGGAGTGGCGGCACGATGAGAGGAAGGATACGGCTTATGCAGATTTGGCAGAAACAGAAAACGAAAAAGAAGAAGGATGCGCAGCGCGCCGAAGCCATTTATCGCGCCGTCACGGCGCAGCGGGAGCAAATCGAAAGGAAGTATTTCTCATGTTTCAAATGAAGGATGTCGGCCGCAAGATCGCGCAGAAACGCAAGGAAAAGAACATGACCCAGATGGAGCTGGCCGATATCATGGGCGTCAGTTTCCAGGCAGTGAGCAACTGGGAGCGCGGCAATTCCATGCCTGATATCTCCAAGCTGCCCGAGCTGGCCGAGTGGCTGGACGTCTCCATCGACGAGCTGCTGACGGACGAGAAGCCCGCAAAGCTCGTGCAACACATCCTCAAGGGCGAGGAAGAAGCGTACATCCGCGAAGAAAACATCGGCGCGGAAACAGTGGCCGAGGTCGCACCGATCCTAAAACCACAGCAGACCGAAACCATTCTGGAAACGGTGCTGAACAACAACCCTGACCAAGTGGAGCTGATCGACCTTGTCTCCATCGCGCCGTTCGTCTCCAGCGACTTTCTCAGCGAATGGGCACTGAAAGTGACCTCCATCGACAACATCAAGCAGCTGGCGAACCTTGCGCCCTTCCTGCCGGATGAAACGCTAGAGCACATGGTCGACAAGCTGACCGATGCCGAAGTGAGCATCTCCTCGCTTATCCCGCTCGCGCCATTCCTGTCTGAAAACGCCCTCAACAAGCTGGCCTCCAGCGCGCTCAGCGACGTCAGCCTCGACGGCCTGATTCCGCTCGCCCCGTTCCTCTCAGACAACGCGCTCGACAGCATCGTCGCGCAGCTCGGCGAAAAGCCCGAAACCTCCATGCGCTCGCTCCGCGCCCTCGCGCCGTTCCTCTCGGACAAGACCCTCAATCGCCTCGCCGATGGCGCCCTGGACAGTGCGAACCCCGAAGATCTCACGGCGCTGGCCCCATTCCTACCTAGCGGCACGCTAAAGAAATGTGCCGAGAAACTGATCGCCAAGTACGGTATTGCGGGGATCAAGGGGATTGCGCCGTTCTTGTGAGAAGACGGAGAAGGGGACGGCCTCCGGCGGCTTAAGGGCTTTGCCCTTAAGAATCCTACGAAGGGCTTCGCGGAGGTCCAGGAGGCAGAGCCTCCTGGCGTCTCCCTCGTTTTCCTCGCCTAAATGCTTCCTGAACAACCACAGCCACAGCGGCCCGGAGAAGATCACCGCACCGCCCAAGATGTTGCCCACCGTTACC
>JAVBQK010000146.1:0-17185 GCA_031549105.1 Eubacteriales bacterium | reverse complement strand
CAGGGGACGCTGTCCCCTGGACCCCTGCCACGAGGCGAGCCTCCTGGACCACCAAAGTTTCGCCAGCAGGCGGGAAAGATTTCGTTAATAAATCAAACCCGCCCGCAGGCGAAATGTTGGGTTTCCAAAGGACAAGGCCCTTTGGCAGGGGGCCTGGGGGACAGCGTCCCCCAGCGTTCCTTCTTCTTCGTAACGTATCCTTACTTCCACATCCACAAGAGCAGCAACACCAGCACCACAATCCCCGCCGCAAACACTGCCGTGACCAGTAGCGCGGCCTTTAGCGCGCCCCACATCGCCCAGCGGGTTTCCTGGCGCGTTAGCGCGGACGGCGGGTTTCGGGGCGCTTCGCCGGGGTTTTGCGGTGTTTTCTCCGTGTCCGAATACCAGGGCATGCCCGGGACGTTCATTGAGGCGATTGTGTGCCCGTCATCGCCGGGTGGAAGCCTTTTCTTGGTCATCTCAGCGCGCTCCGCTGTACAGGTGGCAGACGACCTTGTGGCCTTTTACGTCTACTTCCTCGGGCGCCTGTGTGCGGCAGACTTCCATACACTCGCGGCAGCGCGTGTGGAACTTGCAGCCGCTGGGCGGGTTCGCCGGCGAGGGGATGCTACCCTCCAGGATGATGCGGTCCATCTTGTATGTCGGGTCCGGCATCGGAATCGCGCTGAACAGCGCCTTGGTGTAGGGGTGCAATGGGTTGCGGAATATCTCATCCTTGTCCGCGAACTCCACCATGTTGCCCAGGTACATCACGCCGACCGTGTCGGATATGTGCTCCACCACGGACAGGTCGTGCGAGATGAACAGGTAGGTAAGCTTGAACTCGTGCTGCAGGTCGCTGAGCAGGTTGATGATCTGCGCCTGGATCGACACGTCCAGCGCGGAGACCGGCTCGTCGCAGACGATGAACTCGGGCTTCAGCGCCAAGGCGCGCGCCACACAGATGCGCTGGCGCTGGCCGCCGGAGAACTCATGCGGATAGCGGTCCTTGTGGTAGGGCTGCAGGTCGCACGACCGCATGATCTGCGTTACGTACTCGTCCAACTGGCTTTCCGGCACGATGCCGTGCTCACGCACGCCCTCGCCGATGATTTCGCCCACGGGCAAGCGCGGCGACAGGCTGGAGTACGGGTCCTGGAAGATGATCTGGAAGCGCGGGCGCATCTTGCGCAGCGTCTTGTGGTCAAGGTCGTGAATCTCCTGGCCGTTGAAGAGCACGTCTCCGCCGGTCTTGTCATTCAGGCGCAGGATGGTCTTGCCCACGGTCGTCTTGCCGCAGCCGGATTCGCCAACCAGGCCCATCGTGGTGCCCCGCTTGATCTTGAAGGTCACACCGTCCACGGCCCGCACGCCGCCAACGACGCGGCCAAACATACCGGCCTTGATGGGGAATGTCTTGCGGAGGTCATTGACCTCCAGAACGTACTCGCCATTCGCGCCCATTTACCGCACCCCCTTGTCCTGATACCGGTAGCAGCTGACCACGTGCGTATCCGACAGCTTGATCTCGCCCGGGTACGGGCCTTCGCACGCGCCTATGCACTCGTCGCACCGGTCCTTAAAGTAGCAATAGTTGGGCATGTTGATGGGGTTGGGCACCGAGCCCGGGATGCTGTACAGGCGATCCACCCGCTTGTTCACCGCGGGCTTGGAGGCCATCAGGCCCTTCGTATACGGGTGCGCGGGCGAGAGGAATACGTCGTGCGTTGTGCCCTTCTCGACGATCTTGCCGGAATACATGACCACAACGAAATCCGCCATCTCGGCGATAACGCCCAGGTCGTGCGTGATCAGCATGATGGAGGAGTTGATCTTGTCCTTCAGGCCGCGCAGCAGGTCGAGTATCTGTGCCTGAATCGTCACGTCCAGCGCGGTCGTCGGCTCATCGGCGATGATCAGGCGCGGGCTACACGCGAGCGCCATCGCGATCATTGCGCGCTGACGCATGCCACCGGACAGCTCGTGCGGGTACATCGAGTAGACGCCTGTGCTATTGGCGATACCCACCAGCTCGATCATCTCGATCGACCGGGCGCGCACCTCTTCCTTGCTCATCTTGGGGTTATGCAGCTCAATGACCTCATCAATCTGCGCGCCGATGCGGAAGATCGGGTTGAGGCTGGTCATCGGCTCCTGGAAGATCATCGACACCACGTCGCCGCGGACCTTTTCCATTGCGGCAGTGGGGGTCTTGGCGATATCATACGCCTTGTCGCCCAGGTTCAGCCGGATGGCTCCGCCGGTGATCTGCCCCTGCGGGCGCTGCACCAGCTGCATCAGAGACAGGCTGGTGACGGATTTGCCGCAGCCGCTCTCGCCCACCACGCCGACGGTCTTGCCCTGCGGCACATCAAACGACACGCCGTCCACCGCCTTGACGGTGCCGATGTCGGTGTAGAAATAGGTGTGCAGGTCGTCAAACTCCACGACGTTCCTCGGGTCACGCATCTTGGTGAGGAACTCGCTCTCCGGCACATTCTTGCGGCTCCGCTGCCTCTCAATGGCCTGGGTAATCCTGCGGTTCTCTTTGGTAATCTGCCGCGACTCGCGCGCGCTGATGTAATTGCTCTTCTTGGCCTGCTTCTTATCTTGCATCTCGGCCACCTACCTTTTCATCTTCGGGTCGAACGCGTCCCGCAGGCCGTCGCCGACAAAGTTAAAGCCCAACACCGTCAGCAGGATCAGCATACCGGCAGGCAGCCACATGAACCAGTAGTTGGTCATGATGTACACGTCCGTCGCGGAGTTGATGATCGATCCCCAGGAGGCCATCGGGTACTTGAGGCCCAGGCCCAGGAATGACAGCGTGGCTTCGGTGATGATGACGCCGCCCAGTGACATCGTCGCCTGCACGATCAGCAGCGGCATCACGTTCGGCACCAGATGCCGGAAGATGCGGCGCGTCACGCGGATGCCGGTCGCTTCCGTCGCAACCATGAAGTCCTGCTCGCGCAGCGACAGGATCTGCCCGCGCACCACGCGCGCGATGCCTGTCCAGCCCAGCACGCCCAGGATCAGCATCAGCAGGAAGATACGGGCCGTGGGGTCTATCTCGAAGGAATCCATCACCGCGCCGACGATGATCATCACCGGCCAATACGGAATGCAGTTAAACAAGTCAATGAAGCGCATCAGCAACGTATCGATCCAGCCGCCGAAATACCCGGCCACACCGCCGATGATCACGCCGATGACCAGCTCAATGAACACCACGACGAACCCGACCAATAGCGAAATGCGGCCGCCGTACATCAGGCGGGTCAGCACGTCCATGCCATTGCCGTCGGTACCCAGCAGGTGCTCGGCGCTGGGCGGCGCGTACATGTCGATCAGCTGGGTGACGGTGTCGCGCTTGATCGTGTAGTTCTTCAGCACCCGGCTGATGGCGTAAGTAACATCTTCGCCGTTCTCATCCGGGAAGGTGAAGGTGGATACGCCATCCTGGATCGCGTCCAGCACCGCGTTCTTAAACGGCACGGTGATGAACACGTCGGGCGAAGCCGCCTGGGTCACCAGTTCCGACGCGATGGCGAAAGGCTCCTTCGCGCCATTTACCACCCGGTAGATGGTCACGTTATCCTCGTCGCTCTCCAGCGTGTAGGACACGCCGGCCAGCTCGAACGCATCCCCGCCGACCTCGACCGTCTCCTCCACCGCCAGGCGGAACGCGTAGCCGGATATCAGTGCGGTATTGGCCTGCTCGTACGCGTCATAGATGTGCGTGGACGCGAGCGCGGCCTCCTCAACGCGGTTGATCGACACACTCTTGCCGGAGCGGCCGATGGCATACGTCTCGCCGCCCAGCTGGAACGTGGTTTCCTTCGCCGCCTGCGCAGCCTCAAACGCCGTTACCAGCTCCGGCGCAAGCTCAGTCCCATTCGCCGGGGTGTATGCGTATGACCCGCCAATGCCCAGTGCCATGCCCAGCTCGTCATGCCGCCAGATGCGGTAGTACTCCTCGCCCGACTTCTCCCAGCGGTACGATACGCCGTCCGCGGTAAAGTCCTGGGCATTCTTATTGAGCGCGAGGATGAACTGCGTGCGCACGCTCTGCGGGAACGTCTTCCCTTCGGGCGCCACATAGCGCAGCTCCTCGTTGAAGATCGCGCTGGCGTACTCCTTGGGGATGGCGTCGTATTTACGGAAAACCTGCGTCTGCGTGTACGGCATCAGGTACCCGCCGATGAACGAGAAGATAAACATCACGATGATGATGACCAGCCCCGTGATCGCCAGCCGGTTGCGCACAAAGCGCTTCATCACCAGCATCGACGGGGAAAGAACCTTTACGCGCGATTCATCGTCCAGGCGCGCTGCCTGCTGTCCGTTGCCGCCAGGGGTCTGGGTGCGGTTGTTATTGCTCATGTTCCTCTCCTCCCCCATCAGTTGACGCGGACGCGCGGGTCGACGACGGCGTACAGGACATCGGCGATCATCAGGCTGATCTGCGTCAGCACGGTGATGAAGACCATGTAGAACATGGACAGCGGAATATCGCCGCCGGTCATCGCCTGGTAGGATGTCCAGCCGATACCCGGAATCTGGAACAGCGTCTCGGTGATCAGCGAGCCGGAGAATATGTTGGGGATCAGGTAGGCCATGAAGGTGATGAGCGGGATAAGCGTATTGCGGAACGCGTGGTGGTTGATAACGCGGCGCTCCGGCACGCCCTTGGCGCGCGCGGTGCGGATATAATCAGCGTTTAGCACCTCCAGCATGTTGGTGCGGGTGAAGCGCATCAGGCCGCCCAGGTGCAGCATCGTCAGCGTGACGATTGGCAGGACCATATGCTTGGCCATATCCAGGAACTGCCCCCAGGGCGTAAGCTGGTTGTAGTACCGGCCGACAACGCCGTACAGGTCAACCCAGCCTAACTGAATGGAAAAGATATATTTCAAAACGGTCGCGAGGAAGAATGTCGGCAAGGAAATACACGCCAGCGCCACAACGGTGATCGTGTAGTCCGTCTTGCTGTACTGCTTTCGCGCCGCCAGAATGCCGAGCGGAATGCAGAGAATAACCTCAAAGAACAGCGTGACCAGGTTCAGCGCTACGGAGTACCAGATAACGCTGGCAAACTTCTGCGTGACGGGGATGCCATAGTACCAGGAGTTTCCCCACTGGCCGCGGATGGCGTTGCCGCCCCACTTAAAGAAACCCGTGATGATATTGGTGTCAAGGCCGTAGTAGGCGTTCAGTTCCGCCATCCATTCGGCGAAGCTTTTGCCGCCAGGCAGCTGAGAGCGCTCGCGCGCGATTCTTTCCACAAAGGAGGTGGGCAGGCAGCGGATGAACGCATAGCAGATCATCGACCCAAAAACGATGATTACAAGCGCCAACAGCAACCTTCTCACAATGAATTTCCACATACCAACCCTCATTCTGTCCGGAGCCGAACGGATATTTGAATTGTAGATGAGCGGTGGGGGCAAGGAACGCCAGGGGGCTTCCCGCCCCCTGGACCCCTGGCTCAAGGGCTTTGCCCTTGAGAATCCCAACATTTCGCCTGCGGGCGGGTTGTGTTTTTAGGGGATGTATCCCGCCGTGAGGCGAAACGTTGGGTTTCCAAAGGGCTATGCCCTTTGGCAGGGTCTGGGACAGCGTCCCAGCGTCTTCCTCTTCCCTCGAAAGGTCAAAAGGGCGGGTTTGAACCCGAAGGCCCAAACCCACCCACCTTGAGAAGTATTACTGGTTGGCGCTCATCACGACGTCTTCCACGCCATCGGTCCACAACCACCAGGTGGAGATATCCGGCGTCATCGTGCCTTCCAGAATGCGCTGGTTGGAGTAGATGATCGCGTTCTGGCGCTGGTAGCAGGGCACTTCCACAGCCGCGTCGACGATGATGTCAAGCGCCTGCTTGTAGATGCTCTTGCGGTACGCCTGATCGGAGCTGTTGCGGCCTTCCATGATCAGATCGTCCAGTTCCTTGATCGCCACGTGATAGTGGTTGGAGTCGGTGCCGCCCAGACCCGCGATGTTGGTGCTGTAGTAGGTCTGGTACATATCCGGGTCGGGGTTGTTGTTCTGCCAGGCGGCGGCCCACAGGTCCGCAGTGCCGGCATCCAGCATATCCCACAGGATCGCTGT
Organism: Eubacteriales bacterium; assembly: GCA_031549105.1. GTDB lineage: Bacteria > Bacillota > Clostridia > Christensenellales > Aristaeellaceae > Avichristensenella. The sequence continues at coordinate 11,092 of JAVBQK010000146.1, read as the reverse complement.
GCTGGACAGGTCATTGATCTTCAGCGTGATGCCCAGTTCAGCCAGAGAGTTGGCAGCATCGGTCATCACGGAGAAGGACGGGTGGTCGCCTTCGCCGCCCGCACCAACGGTGATTTCGTACGTCATCGACGCGCCTTCGGGAGCGGCGGTGAACTTGCCGGTCTCCTCGTCAAACGTGTAGCCCGCGGCGATCAGGAAGCCCTTGGCAGCCTCTTTCGCGGCGACGTACTTCTCTTCGCTGGTCATTTCAGAGGTGTAGATATCCTTGCCTTCCGCGTCCACGGAGAAGGCAACCTTGTACCCCTCGTCGGTGGGCACAGGCGCCGCCCAGATGACGTTGGAGATCGGGTAGTTGATGACAACGGCCGCCTCGCCGTAGTAGCTGTCATACGCGACATCGCGGTAGACAGCCAGCACGGTGGCAAGCGCCTTGCGCAGGTTCTTGGAAGCCTCGGAGAACGAATCGCCGCCCACGCGCACACGGTCGGCGTTGAGGCCGATGTAGCCGTAGCCGCGGTTGTTCACCAGGTTGGTGGCGATCACATCGCCGATCAGCTCTCCATTGCTGTTGGACTCGGACACCTGACCGAAGTCCTTCTTGGAGCCGTTGATGCCCGCAACGTCGATGGTGCCGGTCTTGACGCCCGGAATCAGCTCGCTGTTGTTGGTTTCCTTGTACTGGAGGAACTTGGTCTGGGGCGCGCCCTTGTAGTACAGCTCGTTGGCCTCCAGGTAGACAACCTTGTTCTCAAACGCGACAAACTTGTACGGGCCCGCGCCGATGGGGGCGCCCGTCTTGCTCTCTACGATGGAGATGTCGCCGTAGGGGAAACCAAACTTGTTGTTCGCGTAGTCATACTGCGCCGGATCGCCATAGTGATGCATCGGAGCGATCGAGTGGCCCAGGATGGAGTAGATCGCCGGGGCGGAGAAGCCCGTGGTCTGGATCTGTACGGTGTAGTCGTCCAGCTTCTTGATACCGGCGATGTTCGGCACGCCGCCCTCGCCAGCGGTATCATCCGCCGCAACCCACGCAACCATAACATCCTGACGCGCTACGGTGGCGATGTCCACGGTATCGGTATCCGCTTTCTCGGTCTCCCAGAACTTCGCGGAATCGCCTTCATAGGCGGCGTAGGTCTCCGCGTAGTAGTCGTCGGCGGTGGGGAAGTCTTCGTCCTTCAGCGTCCATGTCTTGCCGGACGGAGCGGTGAAAATGCCATCCGCGTAGGAGCCGAAGCCCCACATGCCCATGCCCAGCGCCATTTGTAGGCCTTCGCTGGCGGCAACTTCTTCAGGCGTATGGCCGACATACTTGGCGGTATATTCGGCGTTGGCGCCGTAGCTGGCCACCACGAAGTCCGCGATCGCCTGCGTGCTCTTGGTCCAGGCAGCCTTCACGCCCTCCCAGACGGCTTCCTGCTGTTCCTTGGTCCACGCATCGGCCTCGGCCCACACGTGATCCTCTCCAGCATCAAAGATTTCATTGAACAGCGGGATGTACTTATCCAGCAGATCCTGCGGAATCTGGTTGCGGTACGCATCCATGCCGATGATCGGGAAGGCATAGAGGGAGGCGGAACCCACATAGCTGGGATCGGAGTACACATACAGCGTGAAGATGAAGTCATCCGCCGTCATCGGTACGCCGTCGGAGAACACGACGTCCTCGCGCAGCTTCGCGGTGTAGGTGGTGATGTTGGCTTCCTTGTCAAAGTCAACAGCCAGATCGGCCAGGGTGTCGTAGGAATAATCCACTCCGTTGTAGGAAGTGGTCTCGCCCCTGTCCATGATGATATTGCCCATGCGGTCCATCGTCATCAGGCCGGCCTGTGTCATGCCGACGATCAGGTTGTCGTATACGGTATCAGCGAAGAACGGGCTGAACTTGCCGCTGAAGTTGCCCTCACCGATAACCAGCGGGGACAGCAGCGCGTCCGCCGCCTTCTTTTCGGCTTCCGCCTGGAGCTTGGCGGCCTCAACCGCCGCGGCCTCAGCGGCCTCCGCTTCGGTCTTGGCCAGCTCGGCGGCCTTCTTTGCCTCAGTGAGGTCCTTGTTCAGGGTGGCTACTTGAGCGGTCAGGTCATCTACCTGCTTTTGCAGGTCGTTTTTCTGGTTGATGAACACACCAACCAGGATGGCCGCGACGATGACCACGACGCCAACGATGATCCATGGCTTCTTCAAAGAAATACCCCTCCTTTTTATAGGATGCGCGTCCATATTCAGTAAGAATATGACAATTTATATTATAACAATGCCTTTCGGCACTGTCAACGCCGGGCAAGGACCTTTACCTTCTTTTGAGAACGATAAAAAAAGAAAAACAGCGCCGCCTGTACGCCTGCGCACAAAAGAAACATGACTTCCACCCATGTGGTGAATCCGCCAAAAAGCATCAGGGACGCCTGCCCAAGGAACACAATGCCCGAAAGAACCAGTCCGCTGACTGTGCAGCGCCGCATCTGCTCCACGCTGCGCTCGTACTCAGCCCGCTGCATCTCGCTCTTTGCGACCGTCAGCTTGTACGCATCGCCAAAGAGCAGCGCCAGCGGCATAAACACCCCTACAAACGGCAGCGCAATATACATCCTGCGCAGGCCCTCGGTATCCAGAAGCCCCATCCCCACAAAGAGCGCAAGCACGACTGCCGGGACAAGCCAACATATGCACAAATACCGCCTGCGATGCGCGGGCGGAAGATCGAGCGAAAACATGGGCCCAGTATAAATATACTTGTCCTTGCCATCCGGTCCGGTCTGGCGCTCATAATCCGCCAAAATCCGCTTGCGTTTCATATATAGACATTGTACCGTATATTTTCCATGGGGGCAATGGTTAATTTTGCGCGAGGTGGAAGGGGAGGCCAAGGGGTGCGCCGCTCCTTCTGAACCCCACGCGAAGGACTTTGCCCTTTCGAAACCCATGTTGCGCTCACGCGCGGGTTTGTTGTATGATGTGAAGAGTATTATAGGGAGGTTTTCATCCATGTATATTGTCGATACCCATTGCGATACGCTACTGGCGCGCTCTGTCAGGGAAAACCAGTTTACGGGCCGTCCTTCGCCGGATGTAACCCCTGAGCGCCTTCGGGAGGGCGGCGTCACGCTGCAGGTGTGTGCGTTGTTTGCGGGGTCTGTTGGGCCCAAGGGCACCGGCGCGGACGCTCCGCGCGCGATGGCTGATGCGCAGTACGCGGCACTTGAGACACTTACGGCGCACGGCGTGCGCAAGGTGGACAGCCCCTTTGACGCAAAGGATGGCGAGAGTTGCCTGATGCTTTCTATCGAGGGTGGGGAGATCATCGGTGAGTCGCTGGATACGCTGCGTGACTATAGGAAGCTTGGCGTGCGGATGTTCGCGCTGACCTGGAATCACGAAAATGCGATTGCCTATCCGCACTGCGCGGGCGGGCAGCACGGCCTCAAGCCCTTCGGCTGGGAAGTTGTGCACGAGATGAACCGCCTGGGCATCGCCAGCGACGTATCGCACCTGGGCGAAGGCGGTTTCTGGGATTTGATTTTCCATAGCGACACGGCCCCGATGGCCTCTCACTCCTGCTGCCGCAAGCTGCGCTATCATACCCGCAACCTCACCGACGACCAGATCCGTGCGCTGATCGACCGGGGCGGCTGGATGGGCATCAACTTCTATACGGCTTTCCTAACCGATACAGGCCATGCAGACCTGGACACTGTCGTCAACCATATCGCGCACGTCGCCGACCTGGGCGGCGTGGACATCGTCGGCTTCGGATCGGACTTTGACGGCATCGAGTCCGCGCCGGTCGGCCTGGAGCACCCGGGCAAGATTCCCGCGCTGCTGGATGCACTGCGCCGCCGCGGGTTCTCTCAAACGGAGATCGAGGGTATTGCGGGACAAAATTTTCTGCGCTACATGCGGCAGTTTGAGGAGGCCTAACGATGGCGAAGTATGTAGTGGGCGTGGACTTCGGCTCGCTCTCGGCCAGGGCGCTGGTTGTGGAGGTCGGCACCGGCCGGGAGCTGGGCACCGCGACCATGGAATACCCGCACGCGGTGATGGACGAGACCCTGCCGGACGGAACGCGCCTGGGCGTGGACTGGGCGCTGCAGCACCCACAGGATTATTTGGACTGTCTGGCGGAGACCATCCCGCAGGCGATGAAGCAGAGCGGCATCGACCCGGCCGATGTCATCGGCGTGGGCATCGACTTCACCGCCTGCACGCTGCTGCCCGTCAAGGCTGACGGGACGCCGCTGTGCTTCCTGCCGGAGTATAAGAGCACCCCGCACGCGTACATCAAGCTATGGAAGCACCACGCCGCGCAAGGCCAGGCAGACCGGCTGAACGCGATTGCCGAGGCCAGAGGTGAGGCGTTTCTCGCGCGCTATGGCGGCAAGATTTCCTCCGAGTGGGCCGTGCCGAAGATCTGGCAGACGCTGGAGGAAGCGCCGGACGTGTACGACGCAGCGGACCGGTTCATTGAGGCGGCGGACTGGGTAATCTGGCAGCTGTGCGGCCGCGAGGCGCGCAATGCCTGCACCGCCGGGTACAAAGGGATGTGGTCCAAGCGGGCGGGCTATCCGTCCAGGGATTTCTTCAGGGCGCTGGACCCGCGCCTGGAGAATGTAATGGAAGAAAAGCTATCCACCGATATCTACCCCATCGGCGCGAAGGCCGGGGAGATCACCGAGGCGGCGTCACGGCTGACCGGCCTGCCGGTGGGCGCGGCGGTTGCTGTGGCCAACGTGGATGCACATGTGTCGCTGCCTGCGGTGGGCATTGTCGAACCGGGCAAGCTGCTGATGATCATGGGCACGTCCACCTGTCACATTTTGTTGGGCGCGGAGGAGAAGATCGTGCCGGGCATGTGTGGTGTCGTGGAGGATGGCGTGATCCCGGGCTTCATGGGGTTTGAGGCCGGGCAGAGCTGCGTGGGCGACCACTTCGCCTGGTTCACCGAAAACTGCGTGCCGGAGGCCTACGAGATCGAAGCCCGTGAAAAGGGCCTTCACATCCAGCAGCTGCTGACCGAGAAAGCCGAAAAGCTGCGCCCCGGAGAGAGCGGGCTGCTCGCACTGGATTGGTGGAACGGAAACCGCTCGGTGCTGGTGGACGCCAACCTCACCGGCGTGATGATGGGCATGACGCTGCAAACCAAGCCCGAGGAGATGTACCGCGCGCTGGTGGAGGCCACCGCCTACGGCACCCGGATGATCGTCGATACGTTCGTGGAAAACGGCGTGGCGATCGACGAACTGTACGCGTGCGGCGGCATTGCCGAGAAGAACCCGATGATGATGCAGATCTACGCCGATGTGACGCGGCGCGAAATCCGCATTGCCCGCTCCGCGCAGTCGCCGGCGCTGGGCAGCGCAATGTTCGGTGCGGTTGCGGCAGGCGCGGCGCACGGCGGGTATGACGCCATTGAGACCGCCGCGAAGGAAATGGGCGGCGTCAAGGACATCGTCTACACGCCCGACACAGCGAGCGCCGATGTGTATGACAAGCTTTTCGCCGAGTACCGCCGCCTGCACGACCTGTTCGGCCGGGGTGGGGACAACGCGCTCAAGACGCTCAAGCGCATTAAAATGGAGGCCTAACCGCATAGCCAGCACCATGTGGGACAACCTGAAACCAAATGCTATGGAGGCAGTGACAATGAACGCAAACTTTAATGGAGAGGTGTGGACCATCCCCACTTCCCGCCCGTTCACTGCGGACGAGCTTTTCGAGCTGATGACCGACAAGGGCAACTTTGGCGGGGTGAAGCCGGAGCTGAAAAAAGTGCTGGGCATGAAGACCATCAACCTGCCCGGCGCGGGCGGTTTTTACAACGCGGTGGGTGTGACGAAAAAGAGCATATCCATCTCGCAGTTCAAGTCGACCGGCAAGGGGCTGCTCAAGAGCATGGCCATCGACACGCTGACCGATGGCTGGGGATCGCTGCTCAACATCGAGGGTGGGTCCAACGCGCCGGTGATGAAAGCGATCGCCGAGGAGATCGAGCGGCTGGTGACGGAGAACGCGTAAGCGGCGCGCCGCAATTTCTTCCTTGACATTCCTCCGCGCGTTTGCTAAAATCGCAAAAATATATTTTTGACAAGGAGCGCTGCCAATGCTACAGTCCACTGTCCGGGAAGGCCTGACGTTTGACGATGTTCTCCTCGTACCGCACAGAAGCGACGTACTGCCCAAGGATGTGGATCTCTCGGTGCAGCTCATGCCCGGCATCAAGCTGAACCTGCCGCTGATGAGCGCGGCAATGGACACGGTAACCGACGCGCGGCTGGCAATCGCCATGGCGCGCGAAGGCGGCGTTGGCATCATTCACAAGAACATGTCCATTGAGGCACAGGCTTCGCAGGTGGACAAGGTCAAGCGAAGCGAGCACGGCGTCATCACCGATCCCTTCTCCCTCTCCCCTGACCATCTGGTATCCGACGCGCTGGAGCTGATGTCCCGCTACCGCATCTCGGGCGTGCCCATCACGCGCGAGGGAAAGCTTGTCGGCATCCTGACCAACCGCGACCTGCGCTTTGAGACCGATTATACCCGTCCCATCGGCGATGTGATGACCAGCAAGAACCTGGTGACCGCCCCTGTCGGCACTGACCTGGAGGGCGCCAAGCGCATCCTGGCCCAGCACCGCATCGAAAAGCTGCCCATCGTTGATGAAAACTATTTTCTGCGCGGGCTGATCACCATCAAAGACATCGAAAAAGCAACCAAATACCCCAACAGCGCCAAGGATGCAAACGGCCGGCTGCTCTGCGGCGCGGCAGTAGGCATTGCCAAGGATACGCCGGAGCGCGTCGCCGCACTCATCGCCGCGAAAGTGGACCTCATTGCCATCGACACGGCGCACGGCCATTCCTCTGGCGTGCTGCATATTGTTGAAACGATTAAGAACGCCTACCCCGAGCTGCCCGTCATCGGCGGCAACATCGCCACCAAGGACGCGGCGCGCGACCTGAGTCACGCGGGCGCGGATTGCGTCAAGGTCGGTATCGGCCCGGGATCCATCTGCACCACGCGCGTGGTCGCGGGCATCGGCGTGCCGCAGATCACCGCCATTGCCGACTGCGCGGAGGAAGCGGAGAAGCACGGTGTGCACGTCATCGCGGACGGCGGTATCAAGTACTCGGGCGATGTGGTCAAGGCGATTGCCGCGGGCGCGCGCGCTGTGATGCTGGGCAGCCTGCTCGCCGGCACAGACGAAAGCCCCGGGGCGATGGAAATCTACCAGGGCCGCTCGTTCAAGGTCTACCGCGGCATGGGTTCCATGGGCGCGATGGCCGAGGGCAGCAAGGACCGCTACTTCCAGGAGGATGCCAAGAAACTGGTGCCCGAGGGTGTCGAGGGCCGTGTGCCGTACAAGGGACCGCTGGCCGATACGATCTTCCAGCTGGCCGGCGGGCTGCGCGCGGGCATGGGCTACTGCGGCACGCCCACCATTGAGGCGCTCTGCCAGGACGGCGAGTTCATGCGCATCACCGGCGCGGGCCTGACCGAGAGCCACCCGCACGACATCTACATCACCAAGGAAGCACCGAATTACTCGCGGCAGACTGGGGAGTAAACAGGCTGCAACGTACGCGCTGGGGACCATGCGGTCTTCAGCGCTCTTTTTACCTCGATGTTGTTCATTATCATCTTTCGTGGTACAATATATCCTACTTTTCGCGGCATGATGCCGCTTGAAATTGATCTTTAATGGCTATAGGGGGAAATGGGATGAACACGGCGCAAGGCGAGAGCATCCAGGGCGAACTGGCCATGCTGATGCTGGAGAGCCTGCCGCTATCCAGTGCGTGCTGGAATGCGGCGGGAAAGGTGGTCTGCGTCAATCAGGAGACGGCAGAACTATTTGGCCTGCCGAACCCGGCAGCATACGAGGCGAACTTCGCGGTCCTCTCGCCCCCCGTGCAACCGGATGGAAAAAATTCCGGCGAAGCGTACCGGGAACATCTGCTGGAGGCATTTACCGGCAAGTCCTGCCGGTTTGAGTGGATGCACCGCGATCTGTCCGGCGGGGAAATTCCGGCGGAAGTTACCCTCACCCCTATGACCGTGGCAAGCGAGCGGCTGGTAGCGGCCTATACAAGGGACCTTCGCGAGCTAAAGGCCACGATGGACTCCATGCGGGAGGCCAATGAACGCACCCAGATCATGCTGGACACCACCCCCCTGTGCGCCAACTTCTGGAATCAATCCTACCAGAACATTGACTGCAGCCAGGAGGCTGTCAAGCTCTTCGATTTGAACAACAAGGCCGAGTATTTGGAGCGGTTTCAAGAGCTTTCGCCCGAGTTTCAGCCGGGCGGGGAGCGCTCCGGGGACCTGGCGCTGGCCTATGTCAAGAAGGCGTTTGAAACGGGCTACTGCAAGTTTGAATGGATGCATCAAAAGCCAAGCGGTGAACCTATTCCCGCGGAGATATCCTTAACCCGCGCCCGCTACAAGGACGAGGATATCGTCATGGGCTATACCCGGGACCTGCGGGAACTGAAGGCCACGATGGCCAAGATGCGCGAAGCGGACGAACGCACTCAGATCATGCTGGATGCCACACCTCTGTGCGCCAACTTCTGGGACAAAGATTTCCAAAACATTGACTGCAACCAGGAGGCCGTCAAGCTTTTTGAACTGAAGGATAAACAGGAGTACCTGGAGCGCTTCTTCGAGCTTTCGCCGGAATACCAGCCTGGTGGCCGGACTTCCTCCGAGATGGCGCTGGAGAACATCACCACGGCGTTCCGGGACGGATACTGTCAGTTTGAGTGGATGCATCAGAAACTCAACGGCGAACCCATCCCCGCGGAGATCACGCTGGTTCGGGTAAAGTACCGGGAAGGGTTCATCGTGGTGGGCTATACCCGTGACCTACGGGAGCTGAAGGCCACCACGGCCAAGATGCGCGAGGCGGACGAGCGCACCCAGCTGATGCTGGACGCCACTCCTCTGTGCTGCAACCTGTGGGATACAAATTTCAACAACATTGACTGCAACCAGGAGGCCGTCAAGCTCTTCGAGCTGTCGAGCAAGCAGGAGTACCTGGAGCGGTTCTTTGAGCTTTCGCCGGAGTACCAGCCGGGTGGCCGGGCTTCCTCGGAGATGGCGCTCGGGAATATCACCACGGCGTTCCGGGATGGCTACTGCCGGTTTGAGTGGATGCACCAAAAGCTCGACGGCGAGCCCATCCCGTCTGAGATCACGCTTGTCCGGGTCAAGTATCGGGACGGGTTCATCGTAGCCGGGTACACCCGGGACCTGCGGGAACTGCGGGCCACGATGGCCAAGATGCGCGAGGCGGATGAGCGTACCCAGCTGATGCTGGACGCCACTCCCCTGTGCTGCAACCTGTGGGATACCAACTTTAATAACATCGACTGCAACCAGGAGGCCGTCAAGCTCTTTGAACTGTCCAGCAAGCAGGAGTATCTGGACCGTTTCTACCAGCTTTCGCCCGAGCTGCAGCCCTGCGGCCGGCCTTCCTCGGAAATGGCGCTGGAAAACATCACCATAGCGTTCCGGGATGGCTACTGCCGGTTTGAATGGATGCACCAAAAGCTCAGCGGCGAACCCATTCCCTCGGAAATCACCCTTGTACGGGTGAAGTACCGGGATGGGTACATTGTGGCCGGATACACCAGGGACCTCCGGGAGCTGAAAGCCATGCTGTCCGAGATGCACAAGGTGGAGCAGGACCTGCGCACGGCCCGCGACATGGCCGAGGAAAGCACCCGTGCCAAGTCGGAGTTCCTCGCCAACATGAGCCACGAGATCAGAACGCCTATGAACGGCATCCTCGGCATGCTGCACCTGGTCCTGGCCACGGACGTCACCGAAAAGCAGCGCAATTACCTGGACAAGACCCAGCAGTCCGCGCAGGCGCTGCTGCGCATCATCAATGATATTCTGGACTTTTCCAAGATTGAGGCGGGCAAGCTGGAGATGGAGTGCGCCGCCTTTGACCTTACCGATCTGCTGCGCCAGGTACGGGATGTCTTTGCCCCAAAGATTGATGAGAAGGATCTCCTTTTTGTCATGGACGCTCCGAAGGACCTGCCCCGGACTCTGGGCGGCGACTCCCTGCGCCTCAAGCAGGTTCTGATGAACATCATCAGCAACTCCATCAAGTTCACCGAGAAGGGTTCCATTCGTCTCGCCATCGAAGAAGTCGCGCGCACCGACGATACGGTGAAGCTTAAGTTCAGCATCACCGACACGGGCATTGGCATGAGCGAGGAGCAGTCCGCAGGGCTGTTCACCGCCTTTACCCAGGCCGACAGCTCCATCACCAGAAAGTACGGCGGCACGGGCCTAGGCCTTGCCATCAGCAAGAACTTGGTGACGATGATGGGCGGGGACATCGGCGTCTTAAGCCGCCTGGGCGAGGGCTCCACTTTCTTCTTCACCGCCCGTTTCACCCTGCCCAAGGAGGACGGGCCCGTCACCTGCCTTCTCCCCGAAGCCGAGACAGCCGCAGAGCCCCGGACCGCCCACGTCGCCGGTGCCCGCGTCCTCTTCGTGGAGGACAATGATATCAACCGCATGATCGCCTGCGAGCTGCTGGAGATGGGTGGCTACACCGTGGATGTTGCCCTGAACGGCCAGGAGGCCGTGGACATGATCCAGAAGCGAGATGACTACGCGCTCGTCCTGATGGACATTCAGATGCCCATCATGGATGGCCTTACCGCCACCCGCACCATTCGCCGGCTAGGCGGCCGCTTCGCCAGTATCCCCATCATCGCCATGTCCGCCCATGCCATGAGCGGCGACCATGAAAAGAGCATCGACGCCGGCATGAACGACCACCTCACCAAGCCCATTGACCCCAACGTGATGTACGCGACGTTGGAGAAGTGGATGGAGAGGTAGGGACACAGACGAAAAGAAAGAGAACGCTGGGACGCTGTCCCAGACCCTGCCCAAGGGCCTTGCCCTTTGGAAACCCAACGTTTCGCCTGCGGGCGGGTTATGTTTTTCCAGGAAAGATATCCCGCCGTGAGGCGAAATGTTGGTATTCTTAAGGTCAAAGCCCTTAAGTGGGGACGCCAAGGGGCAAAGCCCCTTGGCGTCCCCCAGCGTTTCCCTTCGACCC
>JAVBQK010000128.1:0-28638 GCA_031549105.1 Eubacteriales bacterium | reverse complement strand
CGTTGAGACGGCCAAGGAGAATGGGTTGAACCCCTTTGACTATCTCTGCCGTGTCTTTCATATGGCCCCCAGTGGTGCACTGAAAGACGATATTAGCGCTTTGCTGCCTTGGTCGGGTATTGCCGCCGTTTGACGCTTACGCCCCTCTCCAGTTAACTCTCTATATATCTTGCTGGTAACGGTGGTCAACCGCACGGTAAATATACGCATTTGGGTATTCGTGTAGTCCCATAGAATGTCATCGATCCTATCACCAATCGGCGTATTCAGGCCGTGCTCCCTGAGCATGTCCATCGTGTAAAAGTAGTCCTTGCATCCCCAGCGCGCGCCGTCATATTTCTTGTCAACGGGGAATATTTGCATCAGTTCAATGGGCGTCAGAATGGCAATATACTGCCGCACAAGCTCAAACAAATTAAATAGGACTTCGGGGTCCACTTGATCATTGCTGAACATGATTGCCGCTCTTACGCCATGTTGGACAGCTTTCATTGCGTCGGCACGGTCCAGCGTGGTGTCATATCGCTTCATGGATTGAACCGCTGCACGCAAATGGGCGGTGGCTATTTCGGTTTTTATGATCATATAGTAATTCCTCCTGCATAATTTGGTTATCACATCCCGTCATAGGATCGTCCAGAGCTTCCCCAACCGCAAGATACAGAAGCCGTAACTCCTCATACAGCGCAAAAAACAAAGCGTAGGCGCGCTCATAGTCCGTGCTGCTCTCGTTCGCCTTGAGCCACGCCTCGCCTCTGTGGATGCGCTGTTCCGTTATACTGCTGCTTACACTCGGCGGTGATGGCGTCCTCCAGCCAGTCCAGCGGCATAGTGCACCGGAAGTTGATCCTGCATTGCCCGGATTGGTGCTCGACCCGCACCGTATCCGTCAGGTGCACAAGCCCGGCCTGTTCCGCCACCGCCCAGCGCTTCGTGGCCGCTTCACCCTCGAAAGTAATTGAGTAGGAATCACCCTCCTTGGGTGGAACAACCGTGAATGCTCGGCGCATCAGCTCGTCGATCACTTCACCTTTATGATTACGAAGCTCCTCCAGCAGCCCCACGGATTCAGGTGGCGGTGGGAGCATATCCTGCCAGTCACCGCGCACCTTATCGCCTACGGCTGTCAATTCATAACCCAGCTGTTCCAAACCATGGATGATCTGGCAGGCGTTCATACTTCGAAGCCTCCAGATGCCTCCTTCCGGCTGAACAGGCCAGGTACCGCACTTTTCCTGATCCATACCACCCGCTGCGTACCCACACCGGGGATGTGTTTGGGTTTGGTCGTATCCTTGCCCCATGAGTCAATAATCTTCGCCTCGGCCAGCCGCTTCCAAAGCTGTCCCCGACCGATCGGGAACGCTGTATCCTGGGTCCCGTAATGCCCCCGAACCTCTCCATAGGTGACACCAGGAATCAGATACACATAATCGTTATCTGAAAACCCTATACGGTGTTCGCTTGAATACAACGGGGCTGGCTCTGACAGATCATGTACCTGCACGGCCCCAACTGCGAACATTTCCGACAGCGCATTTAGGAAAAGCCGATGGGGTCCTCTTCTCGGATGGCCTGCCGCTGGCTCTCGCTATGATCGAGCAAGACCTCGATGGCCTGCGTCCACAGCTCGCGGGTGTCCTCCAGAGCTCCGGATGCACACCAATAGCGCAGTGCCATCTGAAACCCCACCAGGAGCCACGCGACGGCCTCCGGCTGACGTCCGTGTGTACCGGCCAAGCGCGCCTGTGCCAGCCCCCTATATTCCTCAAACAGATCGCCCAACACGTGGGGGAGTGCCTCGTACTGCGGAAGCAGCCATTCTATATAGCCGTGCATAGCACGGGCGAAATGCCCTTCCCGTCCCTTCTGCTGGAGGCTTGAGAGTGCGTTATCCGGCGGTATCTCCCCGGGCTTCATTTCCACCAGATACAAGCGTGCGATGCCGCTTTCTCCGATGTTGGGGATATCCTCGCCGGTCATCATGCCCAGACCGCGCGGCGGCTTCGCTCTGTACAGCGTACCGTCGGCGCGCATCCGTCCGCGCTCAGCCCGATCGCCCCACGCACGAACAAGCTGCTGTGCGGTACCGGCGCGTTTGCGCTGCTCTATCTGGTTTGTTTGAGGTGCGTAATCATCCACGAGCAGGAGCATGTCCTTTAGCTCAAACGCTTTTCCTGTATACTGTTGGCCGTGTCGTTGAAGGACGCGGGTGGGCGTTTGTGGTGAAACCTCGCACCGAAGTGATTCAGCGCTAGAGCGGCGACGGTCGATTTCCGCGTGCCACTTTTCCCGGCCAAATACAAAATATGGGCAGGTTCGCATCCGGCCTTTGCCAGCAGCTCGTTCAGCGGGGCAAGGTACGTATGTGCCAGGAGTGGAATTGACACGCGCAGGGGTAAAACCTCCAGCACTTCCATGCTAATTCTGGCGGCCTCCTTTACATCGCCGGTCGTATCTGGTAAACTATACATCGAAAGAGAACCGCTTAGTTCCACCGAAACGCCGTCTATGCCTATCGCTCCGCCGTGATAGAGATAGGCGGTTTTTCCATTGATGCGCCGCCACCCGCTGTGGGTGTATACCGTGCTCCGCCTGAGCAGCGGCGCGCTGGCCGCCTGGATTGCATAGCGAATCTTTTCCTTGATTGTCGTTCCGGGATAGAGGTTTGCATCAGCGCCCCAGCACTCGATAACCCACGCCATGCCCGCGAACTTCCCTGTTGGCACTGGTGCAGGAGGAAGCTGCTTCCCTGTAGCGGTGATCCCCTCCAGCACAAACTCTTTGCGCGTTTCCACACCATCATCCTTGGTGGTCTCATCTGTGATAAGCGCAACGAAGTTGGCGAGGGGCTTTGTCACAACCTCGCCTTGCGGGGTGATGCTTTCCGCGAGCAACATGCCCTTGTTGGCAACATAGCCACTCACGAGTTCGTAGGCCCTCGCGTACCGGGCGAACGGGGAATCGTTCGAAACGGTGCCGCTAGAGGCGTTATTTTTGTGATAGTCCGGGTCAAAGTAGGTGTTTGCCGTATCCAGCGCACGGGTGATGGTCATCTCCCCATAGGTCTGTACGCCGTGCCGCTCGTCCCATTTATCCGCACGATACAAGCCGGATTTGCGAAACAGACCATCCAGGCGTGCGGGATCGCCACCGGTGTAGAAGCAAAGCAGGTTGCACAGCGCAAGGTCCGCTTCGGAGTGGGACGGGTAATCCGAGGTGTCCCCGCTCCAGAGGCGTGCGAACCGGTCACCGTCCTTGCCACGCCGGGCGATACGGAGGAGGGCTTCATCTGTCACGCCCTTCGGCACGTGCCCATCCGTTTGCTCGAGGGGCTTAGGCTTAAGGCTGTTGGCGGGTTTGGTAGGTTGAGGTGGCGCAACGTCGTTCTTGACATAGGGTGTCAGCTCGTCCAGGGCGTAGCGGCGCAGGTCCGTGTGAACGACATCCACAGGCTCAGGCTCAGCGCGCTTGCGGTTGTGTGTCCCCGGAACGCGCAGAACGCGTGCCGGTTCGCTGGCCGACACGTCAAAACCCGAGTAGCCAAGCGCATCCGCCATGCCTAGCGCAAAGCCTTTCAGAAGCCTTTTCCCCTCGTCAAGCGCATTCGAATCAGTGATGGGGAACAACTCCTCCAGCGGCCAATACGCATGGTAGCCGCTCCCGCTGTCAACGATGAAGGACGGAGGCACCGGGAGGGCAAGCAGCTTGTCGCGCAGCTCATCCTTGGTTGCCGGACAATTGGGCTTACCCACGTCGCAATCCATGAAAAGTGCAGGCATTCCGCAAACATCTTTCTGGTTGATCCGTGTGCCTCCTTTGCCGCAAACCCGCGCGGGGCAGGTCGAGACGTACACGTCATAGCCCTGCCTATTCAGCTCCAGCGCCCATGCCGCCGCTATCTTGATCTGGTTCGGCTTTGACAGGTCGTACCACCGGACCGGCTTTTTACCGACGTTGTTTTTCGCCCAGATCGTGAAGAACCCGGAATCGTACTTATCATATAGCAGATGAAGCAACGCTTCCGCCTTTTCGTGGCTCACATCCTGCCGGTCTTGTAGTTCTTGCATTGCGCCCTCGCCTTCTGCTGGGGTTCTTCATCATATACTTGCTCGACGAGCCAGCGTTCCAGCGCCGCCAGCCGGACGAGCTTCTTTTTGCCCACGCGAAGGACCGGAAATCCGGTCCACTCGGTCATCGCATAGGCGGTCGGCATGGAGACTTGCATCCGGCTCGCCAGTTGCTTAACGGTTAGCGTCAAGTATGGCGACTTCGCATTCTCGCCCCTTTCTACGGTGAGATTGCCCGTCACGACTCATCACCGTCCTTGAGACGCTCAATGATGGCGAGGATACGCTCCTGTTCATCGTCGGGCAGTTCCTTGCGTAGCTTCCGGGAAAGTGTCGAATCAGTGATCCCCAAGACCTCTGCGATTTCCCATAGTTTCACGCGAGAGGTTTCTGCATTCTGGCGAATTTGCATGTTTTTCATTGGTGCCCCTTTCTTGTTGTTGACATCGAAGTCTTCATATGTTACAATCAATGTCGTTGGTGTGGCTATATAATACCACCAACGAACTCGCGTGTCAACCTATGCCACCTCAAATCATAAACCGTCCCCATCCGCCACAAAAGGAGGCTATGTTATGGAAATGAAGGACGTGTTCCCCGAAAGGCTTCGGGCATTACGTTCTGCCATTGGGATTTCTCAACATGATTTTGCGGAAATTATCGGAATCACGAGGCCGACGCTATCGTACTATGAAAATGGTAGCAGAACCCCAGATATCGATGTTTTGGCGCGCATTCATGAAAGAACGAGTTGTTCTATGGCGTATCTTCTAGGGTTTTCCGAAAGCATGAGCGATGAGTTTGCAGATGTCGCAAAACGGACTGGTCTTACAGATAAGTCACTTAACAATCTAGATCATATGAGTAAGAGTGTCATTAACTTCCTGCTTTCAAACGACGCTTTTTTGAAAATTGTAGAAATATTTGATCTGTATGCAAAATCGGATCTATATAAAGACCCGGAGTTTCATGACACGGGACGTGAATACACCCAGTATATTGCAACTAAAAAGCTCGCGCGCTTGCTTGATGAATACTCGAAATCCAGTGAAGTGGATAGAGAATACTTTGCATCAAATAGGCGGCGCAGAAACGAAATTCGTAACGACTTGTTGATTGAGGGCAAACTGTTAGACAGCCAATTGCGCGAGGCCATCACATTCACAGAGGACGCGGAATCAACGAAACAGCAAGAGCGAGAAAGCGAAAGATTCAGATATTTCGCAACGATAGGGAATGAAAAACTAAAGAACTTCTATTATGTAAATACGCACGCTCCTGTTGAGATGAACCCTTATGAGATGCCTGACTGAGTCGAGTCCCGGTTTTGTTAGAATCCACTTTTGTTAGGTGATTCTGTTAGACAGAAAAGCTAGGGATATCAACAAAAACGGACGGTTCCTAACAGAAATAACAGATCTAACAGAAGATGCACACACCCCTTTTTATTTTTTTCGGAGGTGAGAAACGATGCCGCGGAAGAAGGCTCCCAAAGGTTCAGGGATGCAACCCAGGCAGCGCCCGGATGGCAGGTGGGAGGCTCGCTACAGCATTCCGGGGCGCCTCGGCCCAAGTCCGTCTATGGCAGCACGGAGGAAGAATGCGTAAAGAAGCTGCGCAGGGCTACGGCGGATATAGACGATGGTACCTACCAGGAACCAAGCAGACTTACCATCAACAAGTGGGCAGACATATGGAAATCGGAATATTGAGGCAGTCTCAAAGAGCGTACCGCAGATCAATATGATATGCACCTGCGCCTGAACATCAAGCCCAACATTGGTTCTATCAAGCTCCAGGCACTTAGCCCGCACAGTATTCAGGCAATGTATAACAAGTTGCAGCGCCGCGAAAAGCCGTTGTCTGCCAAGAGCATTAGGAATCTCCATGGCGTGGTGCATTCTATGCTCTCACAGGCGCAAAAACTGGGATACATAAAGACCAATCCAGCGGAAGGCTGCACGCTGCCGCGCGTGGAGCGGCGGGAAATGCAGGCCATGCAGGATGCTAAACTTGATGAATTCCTAGCCGCCATAAAGGGGCATAAGTATGAATCTGTCTACTTGGTGGATGTGTTCACAGGCATGCGTCAAGGCGAAATACTTGGTCTGACCTGGGCTGATGTGGACTTTGTCAAGGGAATCATCCACGTTCGGAAGCAGTTGCAGCGGGGGAAAGAGTATAAGCGTGTAGCGCTCAAGAATGACAAGGTGCGGCATATCAGACCGGCAACGTTCGTTATGGATGTGCTTAAAGAAGTGCAGTACAAGCAGAAGGAATGGAAGCTGCGTGCTGGTGCCAGTTGGAATAACAATATGGGGCTTGTGTTCACAAATGAAGTGGGTCGTTATCTGGCTCATGTCACGGTATATAACAATTTCAAAGCTATTGTTAAGCGTATCGGCATGGATTCCATCCGCATGCACGATCTACGGCACACGTTCGCTATGCTGTCCTTGCAGATGGGTGTGGACATTAAGACGCTGCAACAGGAGCTAGGTCACCATACCGCTGCCTTTACCCTAGACATCTACGGCCATGTTTCGGAAGAGATGCTCAAGGCGAGCGCGGAGAGCATGCAGCGGTACATAAACGAGTGGAAAGCGCGACAATAACCGCAATAGTAGAATGGCTTTGAAGCTGGTTGTGGTCAAAATTGTGGTCAAACGCCATTTTACGGGCACAAGAAAGACTGATTTCATCTTATATATCAACGAAAACAGGCTGGTGCCGAAGACGGGACTCGAACCCGTACACCCTCTCGGGCAGGGGATTTTAAGTCCCCGGCGTCTGCCATTCCGCCACTTCGGCACAGGTGAAAACCGCAACCATTATAAAATGATTGGTAGGGATTTGCAATAGAAATTTCCATTTCTTCATGAAACGGTGGGCGATAGAGCGCGTTTGCCAGGGACTATGCGTCTTTTTGTTTTCGTGATATAATCATGCTAAAAAGTATTGGGAGGCGGTAGCTTGACGCTCCTGGAAGCAATAGATGTGCGCTGTTCGCGCCGCAAGTATTTGGATCGCCCCATGGAGCCCGGCGCGGCCAGGGCGCTTTCAGAGCGCATCGCGGCGTATGCGCGCAGCGAGAACCTGCGGCTGGAGCTTGTGTTGGATAACGGCACGGCCTTTGCAGGCATCCGCAGGAGCTATGGCATGTTCACCGGCGTGCGCAACTACATCGGCCTGATCGATAACAAGGCGGACCTCAACTGCCTGGAGAAACTCGGCTATTGGGGCGAGATGCTTACGCTGCACGCCACTGCGCTGGGCCTGGGCACCTGTTGGGTAGGCGGCACGTTTGATAAAGCCCTGTGCCCGTTTACGCTGTCAGAAGGGGAAAGCGTTGCGGCCGTCATCACTGTGGGGCATGTGCCGGAGGCGCTTGGCCTCCGCGAAAAGCTGATTCACACTGCGACGCACCGCAAGACCAAGTCGATTGAGGCCATGTCCACCGCAGACAATCCGCCCGCGTGGTTTACAAGCGGCATCCGCGCCGTGCAGAAGGCGCCTTCCGCCGTGATGCACCAGCCGGTCCACTTTACGCTGGCGGATGGCGTTGTGACCGCCTCCGTGCCGGACATCTCCTATCTGCCGGACGTGCTGGACTTTGGCATCGCTAAGCTACACTTCGAGCTTGGCGCGGGTGGGGGCAAGTGGGACCTGGGAAATGGCGGGGCGTTTCACCCGGCAATATAAACCATCCATAGCCCATCATAGACGAATATACAAAGACGCCGGAGAAAACCGGCGTCTTTGTATACCCAATGCAAAATCACCCCACCGTATCTAGCGCCGCATGGGAAATGCCATCCCACAGCAGGTCGTCCAGCTCACCGGACTGCAACAGATTCAGCAGCGCATCGGCGGTCAGCTGCTCATCGCGCGTGACGACGGCTGCGCCCGTGCTATAGTCGGTGACGACCAACTGGTGTGATTCCAGGTTGGCGGAGCTTCCCGTCGTATCCACGGTGCGCAGTAGCTTCAGCTGACTGCCTGTGTACTGATACACCTCGCTGATGCCGGTCATTGCGGAGTCGTGGTAGTACCGGTAGATCATCTTGTCCTCGGGGAAGAGCGTGTACCAGGAGACTTCCAGGTTGCCCAGTTCCGCCTCCACGTACTGGTTCAACTGCATATCCCACAAATAGAAGCGGTGCACCTCGTTGGATGCGGCGCGATAGTAGGAGATGTCGATATCCAGGTATCCATCAAAGTTCAGGTCGACCAGATGCAGGAAGTAATCGGGGTCCAGCAGCTGTTCAGATTTGATGGTGAACGTCTGGAAAACTTTGTCCGGGTTCGCTTTCTCGGCAATGGTCGCTTCGTAGATATACACGCGGTCGTATTCCGCGCCCGATTCGCCTGTTTTCTTGATGGTGAATGTCATCTGCGGCAGTTCACCGCCGATCTGCGCGGAAAAGCGCAGGGACTGGCCGTCTACGAACTCCACATCCGCGAGCGATTCCTCTGCCCCCGCGACAATGGGCAGCATGGCCAGCGCGATCAAGAGCATCGCCAGGATGCAGGTAAACATCTTCTTCATTTTCTCTTTCCTCTTTGTCTTTCATTTTATTGACTTTTTATGGTGGTCACCGTATCATGGGGCCATACGGCACGTGCGGCCCTTCATGGAAATGAACGGAACACGCGTGGGAAATATTGCATGCCGTACGCATTATTTCATCAGCGATGCAGGAGGAACCTATGAGGAAAGCACTCATCTTTGAGGGCGGCTGGGACGGGCATGAGCCGAAACTTGTATCGAAGCGCTTTGGCGCGCTGCTAGAGAAAAATAATTTCGCTGTGGAGATCCACAGCACGCATGATTGCCTGGACGATGTGGATGCGCTTCTTTCGCTGGACCTGATCATCCCTTGCTGGACGATGGGCGAGATTGACAATCAACGTGCCAAGAACGTGGCCAAGGCAGTCGGCGCGGGCGTGGGCCTTGCCGGATGCCATGGCGGCATGTGCGATTCGTTCCGCACGAACACGGAGTGGCAGTTCATGACCGGCGGGCAGTGGGTTAGCCATCCCGGCGGGGATGGCGTGGAGTACATGGTCAACGTCTGCAAGGGCTCCAGCTCCATCACCGAAGGGATTGAAGATTTCGCGGTTTGCTCCGAACAGTACTATGTGCACATCGACCCGGCGATCGAGGTGCTGGCGACTACGCGCTTCCCGATCGTGCCGTATTACCACATCTCCAACCGCGCGGTGGATGTGCCGGTTGCCTGGACGAAAATGTGGGGGAATGGCCGCGTGTTTTATTGCTCGCTGGGCCATCACGACGATGTATTCGATAACTCGCCTAGCGCACAAGTGATGATGGAGCGGGGCATGCTCTGGGCGGCCGAGGGGAAAGCGTACGCCGTGGAGCACGGCCTGACCACTGCCAGGTTCGAAAGTACCGCGAAAATGTATTAAAATACACTACATACATGAATGGGAGATAAGGCGATGAAACGGACAAAGATCGCGATGATCGGCGTGGGCTGCATCAGTGGCATCTACCTGGAGAACATCACGGGCCTCTTTACGGAGGTGGAGCTTGTCGGTGTATGCGACTTGATCCGCGAACGGGCGGAGACGGCGCAGCAGAAGTATGGCATCGCCAAGGTGTACGATACCATGTGGGATGCTTTCGCCGACCCGGAGGTCGAGATCATCCTGAACCTGACGCGGCCCTCGGAGCACTTCGCGGTGTCGAAAGGCGCGCTGGAGGCGGGCAAGCATGTCTACAGCGAAAAGCCGCTGGGCGCGTCGCTGGCCGAAGGGCTTGCGCTCAAGGCGCTGGCGGATGAAAAGGGCCTGATGATGGGCGGCGCGCCGGATACGTTCCTGGGCGCGGGCATCCAGACCTGCCGCAAGCTGATCGACGATGGCTACATCGGCACACCGGTGGGCAGCGCCGCGTTCATGATTTGCCGTGGGCATGAGAGCTGGCATCCCGACCCTGATTTCTACTACCAATACGGCGGCGGCCCGATGATGGACATGGGCCCGTATTATGTCACCGCGATGACGAACCTGCTGGGCGGCATTCGCCGGGTGATGAGCGCCAGCCGCACCACATTTAAGCAGCGGATGATCACCAGCCAGCCGCTGGCGGGCACGGTGATCGACGTCAAGGCCCCTACCTACGTC
The DNA here is from genome assembly GCA_031549105.1 of Eubacteriales bacterium. Lineage (GTDB taxonomy): Bacteria > Bacillota > Clostridia > Christensenellales > Aristaeellaceae > Avichristensenella. Next base: position 18,415 of record JAVBQK010000128.1, on the reverse strand, counting down.
GCCGCGACGGTCGAATACGATTCCGGTGCGGTCGGCACGTTCTTCGCGACGTTCGACGTGTATTACCCGGGCCAGGCGCGCTTTGAGGTCTACGGCTCGGAAGGCACGCTGATTGTGCCCGATCCCAACACCTTTGGCGGGCCGATCAAGCTCTACCGCCCCGAGGAGAAGGAGATGCGCGAACTGCCGCTGTGCTTCGACTACAAGAACAATTCCCGTGGCCTGGGCCTTGCGGACATGGCGAAAGCGATCCATGAGGGCCGTCCCGCCCGTGCGGACTGCGCGCAGACGTTCCACGTGCTTGAGGCGATTGAGGGCTTCGCGGAGAGCGGCCGCACCGGCCAGTGGGTGCAGCTGAACAGCCGGTTTGAGCGCCGCGCACCGATGAAGAAGGCAATCGTCAAAGGGATTCTGGATTGATTGGTGAATGAATAAACATACGCCAGGGTAAAACCTGGCGTTCTTTTTCATTTTGGGTAAACATAGACAAGGAAACACATTGACAAGATATCAACTGTTTGCTACTATGTGGACAATAATAGTATTCTTTCTTGTGCGCATGTGCCTACGCCGGAGCCATCCGGCTTGAGCAATATATCGTGAGGAGGAATTGGAACAATGAAAAAACTCCTTTCCCTGGCCCTGGCGGTTTTCATGCTTATGGGGATGCTTTCCCTGGCGCACGCGGAAGAGAAGGCCTATGACCTTGGCGGTGCGACGGTGAAGGTACGCCTATGGGACAGCCCCAACCCCTATGACTCTGAAACCACTGAGGTTGACGTAGCGCGCTGGCTGCCCGTGTATGAGGCCGCTAAGGCGAAGTACAACTGCGATTTCGAGTTCTTTACCTCCACCGTTGAATGGGACGAAATGCCCAATGAGTTCAGCATGTCCGTGGCCGCCGGCCAGCCGGTATGGCACATCACCAACAACCTGTCGGCGATGTGGGTGCCGCTGCTGGATCTTAACCACGCGCTGAACGGAACGGCCGAGGCGACGAAGGATCTGCCGATGCCCGCGTCGTTCACGGAGTTCCCCAACGGCTTCATCCTTGAGTATCCGGGCACGGAAGGCCTGGTATTCAACCGCGCGATGATCGCTGAGGCGGGCATGGAATATGACCCGGGCGAGATGTTCGCGATGGGCAAGTGGAGCTACGACGACTTCTTCGCCTACATGACGGAGCTGCAGTCCAAGCTGCCGGAAGGCACCTACTCGTTCTTCATCGACCCCAACTACTGGCAGATCTTCGCGATGCCGGCCAACGGCACCATGACGATCAACACCGACTATGTGCCGGAAATCACGGGCGACGCGTTCATCGAGTCCGTGGAGTTCCTGCAGAAGCTGGTCAACGCGGGCCTCGTTCGCCCGGCCAACGTAACACCGGAAGGGCAGCCGGATTACTGGGGAACCCCGGGCGCGACGTTTGACGTGGGCGTGGAAGTTGCGATGACCCACCGCGCCACCTGGCAGATGGGCACGCTCAACACCAACGGCCTGGATTGGGGCTTTGTGCCGTATCCGTGGGGCAGCAATGTCACGCTCGGCACCGAAGGCGACTACACCACGCTGAGCGACAGCTATCGTGCGGCGTACTATGACACCGCGCTCTGCGGCGTGCAGCTGGCCGGTGCGGAGAACGATTTCCCGGGCATCGAAAAGGCCGAGCTGACCGAGGCGCTCGTTCACCTGACCTATGACCTATTCGTGGATGCGGACCGCCAGGAATGGCTGGCTGGAGAAATCGCCGGCACCAACGAAACCGAGCTGCGCATGGAGAGCTTCGGTGACGAGCTGTCCGTGGAGCTGTACAACTGGCTGATCACCCGCACGGGCTTCAACCCGCTGGCCGCGCTGTACAACGCGCACATCGGCGACTTCAGCTATGAGGGCGAGATGCGGACACTGTCCAGCCTCGTGCGCATCGTCATCAACAACAACCTGCCGCCGCGCGCCACGATGGAAGCCTTCGCCGCCGAGATCGAGGCGGGCCTGAAGGACGCGGGTCTGGCGCAATAAGCTGCTGACAAAACAGAAAAGGGCATCGGGACGCTTTCACGGGCGTCCCCCTGCCCTTGTTTCATTCCTTATGATTCATAGTCGTTCAACCCCAAAACCGACCAAGGTGAACGGATCTTTTTCCGCCCGGCTGCGTTGCTCTCCGCTCAACGTAGCTGTCGGCTACGTCTCGCTCCGGCTCCTTGCCGGACGAAAAAATCTCTCGCTCACCTCGGCCAGTTTTGAGGTTGAACGACTTTAAAGGGGTGTTGACGCGTGAAGCGATGCTCACTGATCCTGTTTCTGTTATTGCTCGTGCTGCCGCTTGCGGCGCAGGGCGCGGAAATATTGCCTTACCGGGAACAGGCTGCGCAGTGGGCATCGCTTCCCGCGGCGACCGATGCGATCGTGCTACAGGCCGCCGACTACGCGCGCGCGGAGGCGCTGGATATCCTGCCGGACGGCACACTGTATACGAGCGAATATGGCTATGTCGAGTACGACGTGGCGGTGCCGGAGGATGCGCTCTATTCGATCCGGCTGCGCTATTTCCCGGGCGCGGGCCATGGCGGCGATATTCTGCGCGCCGTGTACATCAATGGCGTGCAGCCGTTTGACGAAGCGGAGGAGCTTGCCTTTTCCCGGATGTGGAACGATAAGGACCGCAGCTACAAGACTGCCACCGGCAACCAGCCGATTCCATCGCAGGTGGAGACGCCCGAATGGCGCGAGGAATACCTGCGCGACCCAATGGGATACGCCGTGTCGCCCTTCACCTTCGCGCTGAAGGCAGGCGTGAACAGCATCCGCATCACGGGCGTCCAGGAGGACATGATCCTGGATATGATCACCGTCGGCCCACCGCTGGTGCTGCCAACCTATGATGCGTATATCGAAGACCTCACGGCGCGGGGCATTGCGCCCGCGAAGACGGAACCCATCATCGTGCAGGCGGAGGACGCCGCGCTCAAATCCAGCCCGTCGTTCTACCCGATGAACGACCGCACATCTCCGCTCTCCGAGCCGTACAACCCCACCTACATCACGCTGAACTCCATCGGCGCGTCCGCGTGGCGCGAGCCCGGCGAGTGGATCGCCTGGGATGTCGACGTGCCCGAAGACGGCCTGTATCGCATTGCGTTCCGCTACAAACAGAGCGAGATACGCGGCATGTACGCCACGCGCCGCCTCACTGTCAACGGCGAGGTGCCGTTCCTGGAAGCGGACGACCTGCGCTTCTATTTCAGCACTGATTTCCAGTTCGAGGCGCTGGGCAAGAGCCGCGAGAACCCCAGCCGTGCCGACGCGGTGCGCACCGAATACTGGATTTACCTGCACGAGGGCACGAACCAGATTGAACTGTGCGTGTCGCTGGGCGAGTTGGGTGATATCCTGCTGGACATGGAAGAAATCCTCACATCGCTCAACGCGCTGTACCGCGATATCGCTGCCATCACAGGCTCCGCGCCCGATCAATACCGCGACTATCAGATTTTCAAGCGCGTGCCGCACCTGCGCCGGGTGCTGGGCGAGGAGCGCGAGCACCTGCAGGACATCTATGACCGGCTGACACTGCTCACCGGCACCGGCAGTGAGCGCACATCCGGTATCACGCGCCTCTTGACGATCATCGACGAGCTGCTGCGCGGCGACAGCGCGACGGTGGTGCGGCGGCTTGCCTCCTTCAAAGAGTGCGTGACGGCGATTGGCAAATCCACGCTCGACCTCAAGGACCAGCCGCTGCGCATCGACTACCTGATGGTCGTCGGCGAGGAGATGCCTGCCGTGCAGGCCGAGGGCAGCTTCTTCCAGAAGGCTGGGCACACAATTGCCTCGTTCATCGGTTCGTTCTACAACGACTATAATGTCATTGATTCCAGCCTGGAGGACGCGGGCCGGGAAATCAGCGTGTGGCTGTCCACCGGCCGCGACCAGTTCGATGTGATCCGCCGCCTGATCAATGAGAGCTTCGAGACGGAGACAGGCATCAAAGTAAACCTGAAGCTGATCAACGCAGACGTGCTGCTGCCATCCACATTCACCGGCATCGGGCCGGATGTGGCGATTCAGATCGGCAACAGCGCACCGGTCAACTTCGCGTTCCGCGACGCTGCGGTGGACCTCATGCAGTTTGATGACTTTGAGGAGGTCGTGCAGGACTTCCTCCCTGCCGCCCTCGCATCGTTCTATTACAATGGTGGCTGCTACGCGCTGCCGGACCAGATGAGCTTCCCTGTGCTGTTCTACCGCAAGGACATCTTGAGCAGCATGGGCCTTGATGTGCCGCGCACCTGGGATGAACTGCTCTCGCTGGTGCCGTACCTGCAGCGCAGCAACATGGAGATTTACCTGGATACCGCGCCCATCGCGACACTTGGCGCGGCCATATCCATTGGCAACAGCAAGGCCATCAACCCTGTCTTCCTCTCGATGCTCTACCAGCGTGGCGGTGACCTCTACGGCGAGGACGGCGCGATCTGCACGTTCGGGTCGGAGGCGGGCAACACAGCGTTCCGCCGGTGGACCGAGTTTTACACGCAGCACGGCTTCCCACTGACGGTGGACTTTGTGACACGCTTCCGCATCGGCGAGGTGCCGCTGGGCGTCGTCGACCTGTCCATCTACACGCGCCTTGCGGTGTCCGCGCCGGAGATCCGCGGTGACTGGGGCATTGCGCCCGTGCCGGGGACGATTGGTGCGGACGGCGAAATCATCTACGGCGCGCCATGCGTCACGGGCGCCGCGATGATCATCCGCAACATGGCGGAGAAAAACGACACGATGGACGAATCCTGGCAGTTCCTCAAGTGGTGGACCAGCGGCGAGACGCAGATCAAGTACGCGCGCGAGATGGAAGCGATTCTCGGCTCGGCTGGCCGCTATCCGGTCGCGAGCCTGACGGCGTTTGAAACCATCAGTTGGCCGCGCGATGTCAAGGCGGTGCTGACGGACATCCTGCCGACGCTGCATGGCGTGGAGCAGGTGCCGGGCGGGTACATCACCGGCCGCTACCTGGATAACGCGTTCATGAAGGTAGTCACCGACTATGACAACCCGGCGGATACCCTCTACGAATACACTGAACTGATCAACGAGGAAATCGCCAAGAAGCGCCAAGAATTCGGCCTGACCGCGCCGGACGAAAGGGAGTGACCGGACATGATCCAGAAGGAGCAACGGCGCGCCGTCCGCAGCATGTCGAAGGCGCAGTACCAGTGGCACATCGCTAGGCGGAACAAGCAGGCGTACCTGATGATGGTGCCCTACCTGCTGTTCTTCGTGGCGTTCACGGTCATCCCGGTGGGCATGTCCATCTATTATAGCTTCACACGGTTCAGCGTCCTCCAGCCGCCGGTGTTCGTCGGGCTTTCGAACTATATGGGCCTGTTCCTGGACGACCCGGTGTTCCTGACGGCAATCAAGAATACGTTCCTCCTGGCGCTGATCATCGGCCCGTTTGGCTACATCTTTTCCTACCTGATGGCGTGGATGATCAACGAGCTGCCGTCGAAGCTGCGCGCGGTGCTGACGGTGATCTTCTTCGCGCCGTCGATCTCGGGCAACGCGTACCTGGTCTTCACGCTGATCTTCTCCGGCGACGCATACGGCTACATCAACTCCTGGCTGCTCAACTGGGGATTGGTCGGCGCGCCGATTCTATGGCTGACCGACGCCAAGTATATGATGCCGGTCGTGATCCTCGTGTCGCTGTGGATGAGCCTGGGCGTGGGGTTCCTGTCGTTCATCGCGGGTCTGCAGGGCGTGGACCGCGCGCAATACGAGGCTGCCGAGGTGGACGGCGTCCGGAACCGCTGGCAGGAGCTGTGGTACATCACGCTGCCGAACATGCGGCCGCAGTTGCTCTTCGGCGCGGTAATGTCGGTGACCAACTCGCTTGCGATTGCGGACGTGACCGTCGCGCTCAACGGCTTCCCCAGCACCAACTACGCCACGCACACCATCATCAACCACCTGAACGACTACGGCATCATCCGACTGGAGATGGGCTACGCCAGCGCCATCGCGGTGTTGCTGTTCTTCATGATGCTGCTGATCAACACATCGGTGCAGAAGCTGCTCAGAAAGGTGGGAACGTAAATGGCCAGGGAGCGAAAACCCAAGGAAAAGCGGATGGCCCGCACGGCCATTGGCAAGTTCTTCACCAACAAGCGTTCCAACCGCAGCATCGGAGGCAGCATTGCGATGCTATCAGCACTGCTGATCTTCGCGCTTGTCTCGCTGTTCCCGGTCATCTACATGGCCAACAATGCGTTTAAGCCGCTCAACGAGCTGTTTATTTTCCCGCCGAAGCTGTTCGTGATGCAGCCGACATTTGACAACTTCTCCGACCTGTTCGAGATGATGGCCAACTCGCTGGTGCCGTTTGCACGCTACGCGTTTAACACGCTGCTGATCGTCGTGGTCGGGTCGGTGGGGCACATCCTGCTGGCGTCGATGGCGGCGTTCCCGCTGGCGAAGCTGCGGCTCCCGGGCGGCGAGTTCATCAGCCGCGTGGTCGTGCTCTCGCTGATGTTCTCCCCGGCGGTCACCGCCGTGCCCAACTACCTGATCATGTCGCGCCTGGGGCTGGTGGATAGCTACTGGGCCGTGATTTTCCCGGCGTTCGCACTGTCGTTGGGCCTCTTCCTGATGAAGAACTTCATGGAACAGGTGCCCGATTCTCTGATTGACGCAGCGTCGATCGACGGCGCCAGCCACCTCCGCATGCTCTTTAGCGTGATCATGCCGGTGGTAAAGCCCGCGTGGATCACGCTGTTCATCATCTCGTTCCAGAACCTATGGATCGCCACTGGCGGCAACTTCATCTACTCGGAGAACATCAAGCCGCTGTCGGCGATGCTGGCGCAGATTGCCGTGCCGGCATCCACCGTAACGGCAGGCTCGGGCGTCGCGCGCGCGGGCGTGGTGGCGGCCACGTCGCTGCTCATGTTCCTGATCCCGGTCATCATCTTCATCATCTCCCAGTCGAACGTGCTGGAGACGATGGCGACCTCGGGCTTGAAGGATTAAGGAGGGGATGGATATGCGCAAAAGAGTCGCGCTGCTCTTGCTTCTGCTGATGCTGCTGCCCACGGGCGGGGCGTTTGCCGCGGGGAACACCGGCACCGGCAACTACATCTACTCCTACTGGGGCGAGCAGATCCCGGTGCCGCCCGCCTATACGCTGCAAAACTCGCTGACCGCTAATGAACTGCAAGGCGTATCGACGCTGGAGGGCCTTGCCGACGCGTATGTGACCGATGACGCCGTTTACGTCCTCTGCCAGAAGCAGCTGATCGTGCTGGATCACGCGTTCCGGGTGAAGCGCGTCGTCACATCGTACATGCAGGACGGGCAGGAAGTGGCGTTCGAGGGCAACGCCGGCATCTTCGTCACGGCAGAAGGCGATTACTACATCACCCAGTCGGACAAGGGGCGCATTCTGCACTTCGAGGCGGACGGGACGCTGCGCCGTGTGCTGGAAAGGCCCGACATCACCGGCTTTGAAAATGTCAACTACCGGCCCACCAAGCTCGTCGTGGACAGCGCGGGCCGCATCTTTGTCATCGCCAAGGGCATGTACGAGGGCATTGTGGAGCTGAACGCGAGCGGATCGTTCTCTCGGTTTTACGGGGTGAACAAGGTACCGCTCAACATCGTGGACCTCGTCTGGCGTGCGATTGCCACCGAAGCGCAGCGAAACCGCATGGCGCTGTGGCTGCCGACGGACTTTTCCAACCTGACGATTGACCCGGATGGCTTCATCTTCGCCACCGTCATGGGGCAGGAGGGCAAGACGGTCGTGCGCCTGAACGCCAAAGGCGAAAACATCCTCAAGCTGCCCAAGAACGAGGTGTACCCATACGGCGACCTATGGACCAACATGTATGGCGTGGGCATCCCGACAGGATACTCCGACCTGATCGCCGTCACGACCAACCGTTACGGCATGTTCATGACGCTGGATTCCAAGCGGGCGCGCGTATTCGCCTACAACGAGGACGCGAAGCTGCTGTTCATTCTCGGTGGCCTAGGCGACCGGGAGGGGTACTTCCGCAACCCCATCGATGTGGACTTTGTCGGCGACTCCATCCTGGTGCTGGACCAGCTGGCGCAGAGCCTGGAGGTGTTCACGCCCACCGCGTACGGCAGGGCGCTGCTGAAGGCTGTCGACGCGCAGCACCGGTTTGACTATGAAAACGCCGAAGGCTACTGGCGCGAGGCGCTCGCCTACAACCCGAACCTGACGCTGGCGTATTCGGGCATCGGCCGCTCGCTGCTCCGCGCCAAGCGCTACGACGAGGCGCTGACCTACCTGCGCATGGGCGAGGATCGCAAGTACTACTCCAAGGCGTTCGAGAAAGTGCGCAACGAGCGGCTGCGCGAATGGTTCGTGCCGGGCGTGGCCGGGGCGGCGGGGTTGATTGTGCTGGTGGGCGGCGTGAAGCGAATACGCCGCCGGGGTAGGCCCAAGGACAAGGGGGTGGGCGCATGAGCATGGCACGGACGGCGGTGCGCGGCGTGCGCACCGCGCTGGATCGTTTCGTGGAGGTGTTTTGGCGCTTCCCGATGCGCATCCTGGGCAGCCCGTTCAAGGGCTTTGACGAAATGAAGAACGAGGGGCGCGGCAGTTTCGCCTTCGCGTGGGTGACGCTGGTTTTCTCCGCGCTGCTGAACATCATCGAGTATGTGTACGCTGGGTTTCTGATCAACTACAACAACCCCTACATGATCAGCAGCGTGTTCCTCGCGTTCGTAACGCTGTTCCCGGTGGCGCTGTTCATCACCGGCAACTGGAGCATCACCACGCTGCTGGATGGCAAGGGCAGGTACAGCATCATCTTCATGACGATGATGTACGCGATCTACCCGATGTGCCTGCTGCGCGTCGTCGCGCTTTTGCTCAGCAACGTGCTGACGCTGGACGAGATGGCGTTCGTCACCGCGATCCAGATCATCGGCATGGTCGCGTTCGGGTTGTACCTATTCGTGGGGCTTACGGTGATTCACGAGTATACGTTCTCCAAGAGCGTTGGATCGATCTTGCTGACGATTGTCGCGATGATGATCATCTCGTTCATCCTGATGCTGGCGCTGTCGCTGATCGCGGACGTGGGCGAGTTTGGCTATGTGTTCAGCAAAGAGTTCATGCTCAAGTATTTCTAGAGGCTGAAGGGGGTCGTCCTATGCGGCGCTTGCTCGCGGGGATCATTTGCATAGTGTGCGCGCTGAGTGCGGCTGCCGCGCTCGCCGATGGCGGGCCGAGCGGCTATACCCTGATGGCTGCGACGGAAACGCGGGAGCTATGGCTGAACGAAAAGACGATGGACGTGATCCTGCGGGATGCGGCCACCGGATACGAGCTGCACACCAAGGAAGTGGATGGCAAGCAGGGCAACAAGACCGTCAAGAACATTCAGAAGTCTGACCTATTTATCACCTACATCGCCAATGAAAAGGCGGGTACGACAGGTTCCATCGACAACTATTCGCTGTGCGTGGCATTGGGTAGCTATGAAGTGACGCCGCTGGGCGACGGGTTCTCCGTGCGGTATACCATTGGCGATACCAAGCTGACGCTGGACAGCTTGCCGAAAATGATCCCCATCGACAAGTACAACGAGCTGCTGCTGCCGCACTGGACCAGCGCCAATGACAAGCTGTTCCGCGAGCACTACCGCATCGTCGGCAACACGATGTTCGTGCGCGCGCGGGATGACGGGGTCGGCCTGGGCGGCATGGTGATCAAGCAGCTGTACGCGCTGCTGTTTGAGACGGGCGAATACACCTACGATGATCTAGTGGCTGACAACACCGCCTACGGCCACGAGGTCACCAGCATGAACCCGACGGTCGGCGTCACGCTGATCTACCGGCTGGACGGGGACGACCTCACGGTGACGATGCCCGCCGGGGAGATTGAGGCGATCTCGCGCCACAACGTGCAGATGGTGGAGGTGCTGCCGTACTTCCTCACCGGGAACACGGAGGAGCGCGGGTACATCTTCGTGCCGGACGGCTCGGGCAGCCTGATCACGCTGAACAACGGCAAGACGATGGCGCTCTCCTACATCAGCCGCGTTTATGGGCAGGACATCCTGCGCAACGCGCTCAAGTACGTGACGCCCAGCGTCAACATTGCGCTGCCGGTGTACGGTATCAAGACGGACGACGTAGCGGTGCTCACGATCATCGAGAAGGGCGCGGAGATCGCGGAGCTGTACGCGGATATCTCCGACCGCTCGGACGAGTTCAATCGCATCAGCTCGCGCTTCATCCTGCGCGATATTGAGGCCATCTCGCTGATTGGCAACGAAAACGTGACCACGCCGCGCTACGCGGATGACACCTACCAGGGTGACATCGTGCTGCGATACAAGCTGCTCTTTGATGAAAACGCCAACTACACCGGCATGGCGCACGCCTACCGCGAGTATTTGATCGGGAAGGGCGACCTGATCCTGCGCCCCCAGGAGGAGGACGCGCCGTTCTATATGGAAATTCTCGGCGCGGTGAGGAAGAACAAGTTCTTTCTGGGCATCCCATACGCGTCCACCGTGCAGGCGACGACGATCGTGCAGGCGGGCGAGGTTTACGCGGCAGCCAGGGATGCGGGCATCCGCAACATCAAGATGATCTTCTCCGGCCTCTACTGGGGCGGCATCCGCAACGCATCGCTCGCCAAGGTGCAGCTGGATGGCGGCATGGGCGACAAAAAGTCGCTGATTGCCCTGCAGGATGCAATGGCCGTAAACGGCGACATGCTGTTCCCGGATGTCAGCCTGGGCAAGGTGTTCTACACCCGCAACTTCAAGAAGACACAGCAGGCGGCCCGCAAGCTGGACGGCGAACCGGCATGGGTGGTGTTCTTCGCCGAGCCGGTGATGATGCAAGGATGGATGCCGTACGAGAGCCACTACATTTCGCCGCATTACCTGCCGACGTACATCAGCAAGGTGCTGACGAGCCTGCGCGCATGGTCGCCGCAGGGGATTTTGGTGAACGACCTTGGGAACGCGCTGGTGCCTGACTACCGCAGGCGCATGCACCTCTCGCGCATCCACGCGACACCGGTGTATGAGGAGGCGCTCGCCGCCATCGCCGCGGAAATGCCGCTGATGCTCACCCGCCCAAACGACTACGCCCTGTCTTCCGCCAGCTACATCACGGGTCTGCCGATGGACGACAACGGCCATCAGGTGGCGGATATCCCCATCCCGTTCATACAGCTGGTGCTGGAGGGCGCGGTGCATTACAGCGGCGACTCCTGGAACAACCAGGCGTACCTGGGCATGGAGGAAGCACTGCTGGCCGCGATCGAGACGAAGAGTGCGCCGCACTTCACCTTCACCTACCAGCCGGAGACGATCTTCCAGAACACCTGGGACCCGGAGATGCAGCGGCATTTTGCCACCCAGTACGAAGTGTGGATGGGGGAGGCCGCGACTGCCTACGCGGCGTACAACGCGTTCTACCATCAGGTGCGGGATGCCCGCATCACGCTGCACGAGGTGCTGGGGCAGGGCCTCAGACGCGTTACCTACGACAATGGCATGACCGTGCTGCTCAACTATACCGGCGCGGAGGCGCGCGTCGGCAGCGAGACGGTGCCGGCGCTTAGCTACTTGGTGAGGGGAGGGAATTAACATGCTGGCCAAGGCGAAAAAAACCGGACGCGGCTCCTGGTACTACCGGCTGCCCTTTTCGCGCAAGATGGGGCTATGGGGCGTGATCTTCCTGATGCCGTGGATACTGGGGTTCTTCCTGTTCTTCCTCTCGCCGATGATCCAGGTCGTCATCTACAGCTTCAACAAGATCGAGATAAAGCCATCCGGCGGGCTGAGCTACACGTATGTGGGACTGAGCAACTTCCGTCAGGCGCTGATGGTGGATGCGAACTTCAACCGCATGCTGGCCGATACGCTGGGCGAGGCGCTGCTTTACACCCCGCTGATCCTGATCTTCTCGCTGCTGTGCGCGATTCTGCTCAATGGCAAGTTCTTCGGCCGCACGGTCGCGCGCGCGATATTCTTCATTCCGATTGTGCTGGGCACCGGGCTGATGCTTGACCGGGTGACGAGCGTCTCCAGCGTGATGATGTCCGAGGCGCAGAACGACAGCGTCTACGGCGCACAAATCGTCTACGAGTTGCTCTTCTCGCTCGGCTTCGGCAGACAGCTGGTCACCTACATTCACGACGCGGTCAACAACATCTTCGAGATCGTGTCGCTCAGCGGCATCCAGATTCTGATCTTCCTGGGCGCGCTGCAGGGCATCTCGCCGTCGCTGTATGAGGTGGCGAAGATTGAGGGCGCGACGGGGTATGAGACATTCTGGCGCGTGACGGTGGTGATGGTGTCGCCGATGATCCTCACGTGCATGGTCTACACGCTGGCGGACCTCTTCATGCGATCGGATGTGATGGAACGCATCTACGACGTTGCGTTCCGCACCGGCAGCTATGGCCTCAGCGCCGCGATGAGCTGCGTCTATCTGGTGGTGAACCTTGCCGTCATTGGCATTGCCACCAAGCTGGTGTCAAAGGTGGTGTTTTACTATGACTGATCTGGTAAGGCAGCGGGAAAAGGCGATGGGCGATGTCCGGCGAAGGCGCAGACCCATGACGGTGGCGCGCGCGCAGAAGAGGGCCAAGTCGGTGGTGATCGCGATCATGCGTTATGTGCTGATCATCTGCCTGAGCTACCTGATTCTCGCGCCCATCTTCCAGAACATATCGCTCGCGTTCACCGACCCGCGCGATCTGGGCATCGCCACGTCCATCTGGCTGCCATTTCGCACATCGCTGGAGAACTGGCATGTCAGCATGCTGATGCTGGACTACTGGAACGCGCTGCCGTATACGCTGGTGAACACGCTGGTGCTGGCGCTGTTGCAGACGATCTGCGCGATCCTGGCGGGGTATTCGTTCGCGAGGCTGCATTTCCGATTCCAAAACGTGCTGTTCATGATGGTCGTCTTTACGATCATCGTGCCCACGCGCATCTTCATGCTGCCGCAGTACCTGTTCTTCCGCGAGTTTGACATCCTTGGCATCATCAAGCTGATCACCGGCAAGCCGCTGAACCTGCTGAACAAGCCGGCGTCGCTGTACATCATGTCGATTACCGGCATGGGCATCAAGAGCGGGCTATATATTTACATCCTCCGGCAGACGTTTAGGGGCCTGCCCAAGGAGCTGGAGGAGGCCGCGTACATCGACGGCGCGGGGTTCATCCGCACATTCTCCAGCATCGTGTTGCCATCGGCCGGGTCGGGCATTCTGACCGTCGGCGTGCTCAGCTACGTATGGAACTGGAACGATTGGTATTACCTGAACCTGTTCGACTCGCTGAACCGCAAGAATCTGATGCTGGCGTTCATCAAGGCCACTGCCTCCACGGACGAGGCGCTAACCGCGATCTCCACCAGGATCCCGGCGGACTATTTCTTCCTGCAGAAGAATCCGCTGTATGAGGCGGCCATCGCCAAGACGGCGGCGCTGGATGTGCTCATCCCGCTGATTCTGCTGTTCCTGCTCATTCAGCGGAGGTTCATTCAGGGCGCGGAGCGCTCGGGTATTGTTGGATAATGACGGAGGGCGGACAGATGGAACCGATGATTCTGGCGTATGCGACCAACCAGGGACTGGGGATGATCACCGAAGGGGACGCGCGTAAACTCACGCACGTCAACCTTGCTTTCGGGGTGATAAAGGATGGCATGCTGGATATGCGCGGCCTGCCCGATATCGGCCGCATCCACACCATCCGGGAATGGAATCGTGACATTCAGTTCGTGCTGTCGGTCGGCGGATGGGGCGCGGGCGGCTTTTCCACGATGGCGATGACGCGGGACGGGCGCGAGGCGTTTGCCGACAGCGTCGACGCGGCGATGCGCCTTAACGGCCTGGACGGCGTGGACATCGACTGGGAGTACCCGTGCAGCAACTCGGCCGGGATCGACCACAGCCCGCTGGACAAGGAGAACTTCACGCTGCTGTTGGCCGCGCTTCGCGAGCGGGCCGAGGGCCGGATTGTCTCCATCGCCGCGGGCGTAGGGGCATACTTTGTGCGCGATACCGAGATGGAGCAGGTCGGCGCGCTGTGCGACTATGTGCAGCTGATGACCTACGACATGCGCAGCGGTTCCTGCCGGGAGGCGGGGCACCATACCGCGCTGCATCCGGCGGCCGGCGATGCCAGCGGGCTTGGCACGGACGTGGCGGTGCGCAGGTTCATCGAGGCAGGCGTGCCGGCAGAGAAGCTGGTGATCGGCTCGGCATTCTACAGCAGACGGTGGGGCGGCGTGCCCGCGGTGAACAACGGCCTGCTGCAGATGGCAGAGACTGAAGCGCTCTTCGGGCCCGGGTATGCGGAGCTATCGCGCAACTATATTGATAAAAACGGCTGGGTTCGCCACTGGGATGATGTTGCCAAGGCACCGTTCCTGTTCAATGGCAGTGAGCTGATGAGCTATGACGACCCCGAGTCCCTCCGCCATAAGTGTGAGTACCTGCAAAGGGAAGGCCTTCGCGGCATCATGTACTGGGAGCACTCATGTGACGATACCCATGCGCTGCTCGGCGCGATTCATCAGGCGTTGAGAGGGTAGTTTCTTAATACATATTTTCCTCCGCGTGGTATGCCGCGCGGAGGTTTTTTATGGTAAAATAGGCCCAATTGGAGGGGCTTGCATGGGGAAGAGGGGATGGGCCGGCGTCTTGGCGGTCTGCTTGGTGCTGTGCGCATGGCCGCTTGCATCGGCGGACGCACTGCCATCGGCATCGGCGCTGGTCGCGTTCGCGCAGGCGCAGGTGGGCTCTGGCTATATTTTTGGGGCATACGGGCAGATTTCCACAGCCAACTTTCGGCATGGGCGAGCAGAGCTGTACCCAGATGCCGCGAAGCTGATTTTCCGCTGGGCGGACGCGTGGGATGGGATGCCGGTCTATGACTGCATCGGTCTGTTCAAGGCGTTTATGTTGCAGACAGGCGTGCCTGTATCCACCAACGAGGTGAATACCACCGTCGCGTGGAGTGAGTGGACACAGGAATGGGGCCTGCTGGAAGGTGCGGTCCTGCAGCCCGGCATGGCGCTCTTCCGTGTGGAGGGGTCTAGGATGCAGGTCAAGCATATCGGCGTCTATGTGGGCGATGGGGTGGCAGTGCATGCGCGCGGCACGCGCTGGGGCGTCATACGTGAAAAGCTGCCTGTGACGTTCACGCACTGGGCGCGGCTTTCCTGGCTTGTCTACGATACCCCGATGGATGAGCGCCCGGCGGTGACTGAACCCTTTTTGCCGGAAGGCACGCTTGCGGTGGTCAATAGCGACAATGCGGAGCGGATCACCGTCTCCGCCGTGCCGTTTGAGGCGGGCAAGGTGCAGCCGAGCATCGGTTACTTTGAGGATGGTGCGCTGCTGCTTGTGCTGGAGGTTCCCAATGAAGTATCACGCCTGGTGATGGGAACGGACATAAAAGAGCGCCCGCTAACCGGATATGTGCGGCTGGTCGAGCTGCGGGAAGCGATGCCATAATGAATGTGGAGGAGACACAATGCGGGATTTTGGCTGGTGTTTTGTCGGCGCGGGGGCGATTGCCTCGCGTGTACTGAAAGACCTGGGGCAGACAAATGGCGGATACATGGCGGCTGTATGCTCGCAAAGCGGCGAGCGTGCGAAAGCGTTGGCGGACCAGTACGGTGCCAAAGCGTACACCTCGCTGGAGGAGGCAATCGATTCGCCGGACGTGCGCGCGGTGTACATCGCCACACCCAACCACCTGCACAAGGATCAGACGCTTGCCGCGATCGCGCGCGGAAAGCCTGTTCTGTGCGAAAAGCCGTTTGCGCTGTGTGCCGCGGATGCCCGGGAGATGATTGACGCCGCGCAGAAAGCGGGCGTGTACCTGATGGAGGGCATGTGGACGCGCTTCAACCCTGCAATCCGGCAGACGATCGATTGGGTGAACGAAGGGCGGATTGGCCGTATCCTTACGATGACGGCGGATTTTGCCAGCCGGGTGGACCCGTCCAGGGATCGTATCTATGACCCTGCAATGGGTGGCGGTGCGTTGCTGGATGTCGGCGTATACACGGTTGCCTTCGCACGGTTTATGTTTGGCCAGCGGCCCGAGACGATCCGCGCGGTGGCAAGCTATGCGAGTACGGGCATCGACAGCCAATGCGCGGCTACATTCGGCTACCCAGGCGGCGCGACGGCCCGCCTGTTCTCGGCGGTGGAGGTGGCCGCGCCGCATGACGCCTGCATCTATGGCGAGACGGGTTCGATCCGCCTATCTAGGTTCTGGGCCCCTGATGCGGCGGAACTGACCGTCGGCAGGGAAAAGACGGTCTTCTCGGCGAACAAGGTGGGCGAAGGGCTTCATTACGAGTTCGACGCCGTCATGGACGACATACGCGCGGGTAAGCTGGAGAACGAATGGATTACGCACGCTTACACGCTTGAAATCATGGAAACGCTGGACGCAATACGGGAAGCGATGGGCGGAAAAGCCGTATAGTGGAACCGGGTGCTACGCCAGCAGCACCCGGTCGCTATCCAGCGCCTGACCGCTGGCGCGCTCGAACATCGCCATCAGGTCCTCCACGCGGAGCTTGGCCTTCTCCTCATCCCGCACGTCGACGACGACGCGCCCCTCGTGCATCATTAGCAGCCTGTTGCCGTATTGCAGTGCGTTCTTCATGTTGTGCGTCACCATCAGCGCGGTCAGGCGGTCCTCTTTGATGAACGTGTTGCTCAAATGCAACACCTTTTCGGCGGTCTTGGGGTCCAGGGCCGCCGTGTGTTCATCCAGAAGCAGCAGTCGCGGCTTTTGCACCGTCGCCATCAGCAGCGTGAGCGCCTGACGCTGGCCGCCGGAGAGCAGGCCTGCCTTGGCCGTCATGCGGGATTCCAGGCCCAACTCCAACTGCGCCAGCAGTGTCTGGTAGCGTTCGCGCTCCTTGGCGGTGACACCCCAACGGAGCGTGCGCCGTTTGCCGCGCCGCAGCGCCAGCGCAAGGTTTTCCTCCAGCGCCATATCGGCCGCGGTACCCATCATTGGGTCCTGGAACACCCGACCCAGGTACTGCGCGCGCTTCGCCTCGCTCAATTTGGTGACGTTCGCTTGGTCGATATGCAGCTCGCCCTGATCGGGCAGGAACACCCCGGCGACGCAGTTGAGCAGCGTGGACTTGCCCGCGCCATTTCCGCCGATCATCGTGACGAAATCGCCCTCTTGAATGGTGAGGGTAACATTGTTAAGAGCCACCTTTTCATTCACAGTGCCCCGGCCGAATACCTTGGTCACACCCGTCATACGCAGCATCTTACGCAACCCCCTTCCGTGTCTTCCGCCATGCGCCAGCCTTCTCCTGCAACTGCGGCATCCATAGCGCCAGCGCCACCGTAATCGCAGTGAATAGCTTCAGGTCGTTGGGCGCCATGCCCAGTTCCATTACCAGCGCGATGATGATGCGATACGCAATCGCGCCAAAGACAAGCGAGAGCAGCCGGACGTAAAAATTGCGCCGTCCAAAGAGCACCTCGCCGACGATCAGCGATGCGAGACCGATGACAATTGATCCTGTGCCCATCTGAATATCCGCGAAGGATTGGCTCTGCGCGATCAGCGCGCCAGACAGCGCCACCAGCCCGTTGCTAAGCATCAGGCCAATGATGACCATCGTGTCGGTGTTGATGCCCTGCGCGCGCACCATGTTCGGGTTGTTGCCGGTCGCGCGAATGGAGCTGCCAAGCTCGGTACCGAAAAACCAATATAGCGCCGAAATAATCGCGAGCGCAAGCCCCGCGCCAACTGCAATCCACGATCCGTACTTGGAGAGCCCCAGGTTCTGCACCCAAGTAAAGACAGTCGTTATCCGAAGGATCGACACGTTTGCCGAACCCATCACGCGCAGATTGACCGACCAGAGCGCGATCATGGTCAGGATGCCGGAGAGCAGCGCAGGGATATGCAGCTTGGTGTGCAGCAATCCAGTAACCGCGCCCGCGCCCAGCCCAATCACAAACGCCGCACATGTAGCAAGCAGCGGATCCGCACCGCCCTTAATCAGCGTTACGCAAACCGCCGCGCCCAGCGTGATGCTCCCTTCAACCGTCAAATCGGCGATGTCCAGGATACGGTAGCTGATGTAGACGCCGATGGTCATGATGGCCCATAAAAGCCCCAGGGCAACCGCGCTTGTCAGTATCTGTGCCATTGGGTAAGACCGCCTTTCTGTTGAAGGATTGCTACGTTTGGGAGAGGAAGGAACGCTGGGGACGCTGTCCCCAGACCCCTGCCAAAGGGCCTTGCCCTTTGGAAACCCAACATTTCGCCTCTGGGCGGGAGGGGATTTTTCTCATGCTAATCCCAACCCGCCCACAGGCGAAACATTGGAGGTCCAGGAG
>JAVBQK010000045.1:0-24631 GCA_031549105.1 Eubacteriales bacterium | reverse complement strand
CCCCTCCCCCCCCCTGCCTTCCTGCTCGAGGTTCCTTGTTTTACTGTCTCTAACCCCCGCCCCCGCGCCTGCCCCCCTCGCCGCGCCGCCCCTCCCCCCCCCCCCCCCCCCCGGGGGGCTGGGGGACAGCGTCCCCCAGCGTAACCCCAGTCCCTTCTTCTTCGTCAGAACCATGCCCCAAAGCGCTTGACGTACACCTTTTTGATAAGCTGCGTGGCGAGCGCGTACCCGGCCAGCAGCAGGGCCAGCCACGGCGCAAAGACCAGAGGCAGTGTCTGCATATCGATACCGACGGCAATACCGGTGAAGCCTGTTATCAGCACGACAGCGGTCACCAGGAGTGTGGATAGGTACAGCGGTGCGGAAGGGTTGCTCTGCAGGAAGGGAATCTTGGCTGTGCGGATCATGTAGATGACCAGTACCTGCGATACGGTGCCGAAGACGAACCAGCCGCACTGGAATAGCGGTGAAAGCTCTACTGTGTTCGCGCCGATTATGTACCACATCACGGCGAAGCACAGAATGTCAAACAGCGAGCTGATCGGCCCCATGACCGCCATGAAGGATTTGATCGACTTGGTCTCCCACTTGCGGGGCTTGGCCAGATACTCATGGTCCACGCTATCAAACGGCATGCCCATCTGCGAGAAATCGCACAGCAGATTCTGCGTGAGAATTTGTACCGGCAGCATCGGCAGGAACGGCAGGAAAATGCTGGCAACGATAATCGAGATCATGTTGCCAAAGTTGCCGCTGGCGGCCATCTTGATGTACTTGACGATGTTGCCAAACGTGCGCCGTCCCTCGACGACACCCTCTTCCAGCACCATCAGGTCCTTTTTTAGCAGAATGATATCGGCGGTCTCCTTCGCGATGTCCACTGCACTGTCCACGGAGATGCCGACATCCGCTTGGTGCAGCGGCGGCGCGTCGTTGATGCCGTCGCCCATATAGCCCACGGTGTGGCCGTTCGTCTGAAATGCCCGCACCACACGCTGCTTCTGCGAAGGGGAGAGTTTGGCAAAAAGGTTGCATGTTTCCACCGCGGTAAGGAGCGCAGCGTCATCCATCGCTTCGACATCCTTGCCGGTCAGCATGTGCGAGGTATCCACGCCAACTTTGCCGCACACCTTCGCGGCAACGCCCTCGCTGTCGCCGGTGAGTACCACGGTGCGCACGCCATGGTCGCTAAGCGCTGCAATGGCGGTCTTTGCGCTCTCCTTGGGTGGATCCAGGAAACCGACGAAGCCGATAAGCACCATGTCCTGCTCGTCTGCGACGCTGAATACGTTCACATCCGGCACTTCGTTCTTCTGCGCGACAGCAAGCATGCGCAGACCGTCCTGGTTATATTTGGAATAGGTCTCCATCACCGTGCGCCTGCTCTCCTCGGTGAGCGGCGATACCTGCCCGCCCATATCCACGTATGAGCATATGGATAGCAGTTCCTCCACGGCGCCCTTGGTGATCAGCTGGCGCTTGCCCGTGCCGTCCTGCAGCACGACGCTCATGCGACGGCGCACAAAGTCAAAGGGAATTTCGTCTACGCGCGTATACGCGGCAAGCACGGGCTCCAGCTTGTTCTGCACCGCGCGGTTGATAATCGCAAGGTCGATCAGATTCTTCAGGCCCGTCTGGAAATAGCTGTTGAGATAGGCGTGCCGAAGGATGCGCGGGTCATCCGCGCCGAGCACATCCATGTATTTTTCCAGCACGATCTTATCCTCAGTGAGCGTGCCAGTCTTGTCGGTGCAGAGAATATCCATTTCGCCAAAGGTCTGGATGGCGCCGAGCGTCTTGACGATGACATCGTGCCGCGACATGGAGACCGCACCGCGCGCCAGCGTGGAGGTCATGATCATCGGCAGCATCTCAGGCGTGAGGCCCACAGCAATGGTGATGGCAAAGAGTAGCGAATCCACCCAGTCGCCTTTGGTGAGACCGTTGATAAGGAACACAATGGGCACAATCAGCAGCATCAGGCGGATAAGGAGCTTGCTGACAGAATCCACCCCGCGCTCAAAGCTGTTTTTCGCCCGGTCACCGGAGAGGGATTTGGCCATGGAGCCAAGGTAGGTGTCGTTGCCGGTCGCAAGCACCAGCACTGTGGCGCTTCCGCTGACCATGTTGGAACCCATGAAGCCGATGTTGGTCAGGTCCGTCAGAGCATCCTTGGAAGTGCCACGATGGTCGGCGTATTTCTCTACCGGCGCGGATTCGCCCGTCAGTGCAGCCTGTGCGAGGAATGCGTCCTTCGCGGTCAGGAAGCGCACATCGGCAGGCAGCATGTCTCCGGCGGAGAGTTTGACCACATCGCCCGGGACGACCTCGTCTATGGTGATCTCGACCAGATTCCCATCACGCCAGACATCCGCCTTGTTGGAAATCATCTTGGAGAGTTTTTCCGCCGCCGCGTTGGAACGCTCGCCCTGCAAAAACGCAACGAGGCTGGAGAGCAGAATCAGCGCCAGGATAATCCCCACCGTCAGAAAGTCCGGCGAGGAGGCGAACACAACGTCGCTCAGGGCTGTGATGATCGCGATGACAAACAGCACGATGTTGAAGGGGTTGACAACCGCTTCACGCAGCCGGTGCAGCGGTGTGTTTTTCCGCCCGGCGGTGATGACGTTCTTCCCGTGTTCTTCCTGGATGGCCTCCACCTGCTCGGTGGTCAGACCGTCTGCGGAAGATGAAAGCGCCGCGTACAGCGACGCGGCAGGCATGGTGGAAAAGGCACGGAGCCGGTCTTCGCTGGCGGCTTTGTTCTCCTGAATCTGCCGGCCTTGGTTTCGTTTCCTGGAAAAGGGCATGGGCATCATTCCTCCGTCGTAACGCTTTGGGCAATACGCAGGGTCTCCTCATAGGATAGGTGGGTTGTTAACGTGAAGGCCCCCTGATCCTTAATGAAGTATATCATGATGCGACCTTTTTTTTCAATAACCTCTGCCATCTCGCCGAACAATTCTATATTATAGACGTTTGCGTCTTCCGTATCCAGCGCGATCGCGCCGTCCTCGTTCATCTGGATGAGGGTAATGAACTCTTCTTCGCTTTTTTGCCAGCTGCGGACGCGAAAGAACGAATCCGACTGGTTGTCGTCCACCAGCACAAATCCTTCGGGGATGTAGGAGGGAGAATACGCGGTGACGGGATGCTCCGGCGCCTCGGGACCGGGAACCGTGACATAGCGACTGTACTCGGGGAAGCGCTCTACCAAAAACTTCAAAACCTGCGCGCGGACAGGCTCAATGGTGAGGACCGCACCTGCAAATGCGAGTACGGCAAAGCCCACCGTTAGCGCGGCGGCGGTTAGTGCGGTCCTGAAACGCGGCCTGCGCACCGGCTTCTCACCATGCTCCAGCGTGTTCAGGACAAGCTGTTTGAAGGTATCCGTCTCGGGGCCGAAAGCGGCCTCGCGGGTTAATCTGTTCACGGCCACGCCTCCTGTTCTACCAAGATGGCCTGAAGCCGCGTACGCCCACGCGCCAGACGGCCCTTGACGGTGCCCTCCGGTATGCGCAGGATGCGCGCGATTTCCTGTGTCTTATACCCCTCAATATGGTGTAGCACAATGGGTAGGCGGTATTTCTCCTCCAGCTGCATCAACGCCTCAAATACCGTACCATCCGCCTGCGGGGGAGCGACGATCTCTACGCTGTCCGTGGAGAAAATGCGCTTCTTTCCACGCAGAATGGTATAGCATTCGTTCACCAGGATGCGGATGAGCCAGGTCTTCAGAAAACGGTCTTCCCGCAGGGTTTCCCGCTTCTGCAGCGCTTTGCGCACGCATTCCTGCACCGCATCGGCCTGATCTTCCGGATTGGGAAGCAGGCTGTATGATACGCTATGCAGTACGCCAAGGAGAGACACAACTGCGTCCTCGAACGCCTCCCGGGTCATTCGGGTTCACATCCTTTGTGCTCGCTATATAGACGGAGTAAAGATCGCCACGGTTTGCGGGAAAAAATATTGTGCAAATTTTCTTCCAAAGAAATGGGCGGTCCATGCGAGCATATAAGCAATAGACGATTCATGACAGTAAATGTTCCATTTTCTACCATTTCCTTCCATAACATAAAAAAACCCGCCCCGCATCCACTGGATGCGAGACGGGAAAGGAGGTTGGTACCCGATAATTAGAAACCCACTGCCTGGTTACTTGGTCAGGAAGGTCAGATACCCGGTCATGACATACCCGACATACCCGCCATACGTCACGTAGGACCACTGCGCACCCTTCTCATAGACGGTGACCAGCGCGTACTGCGGAATGCGTGTCAGGATCGTCGCGCCCACCACAGCGCGCTCGCGCAGGTTCAGCGAGCCG
The DNA here is from genome assembly GCA_031549105.1 of Eubacteriales bacterium. Classification (GTDB taxonomy): domain Bacteria; phylum Bacillota; class Clostridia; order Christensenellales; family Aristaeellaceae; genus Avichristensenella. The sequence goes on along the minus strand of JAVBQK010000045.1, from coordinate 20,304 downwards.
GAGGCCGTTGTCACCTGGGCGGTCATCCCGGTGGAAGGCCGGGGCGTGGGGGTGGGTGTGTAGGGCTGGCCGGAGAACGTCAGGTACGATGTCATGACATAACCGGTGATCCCACGGTAGCTCACGTAGCACCAGGTAGCGCCCTTTTCGTAGACGGTGATCCACGCATACTGCGGAATCCTGGCCATAATGCGTCCGCCGATGGTCGGGGTCTCGCGCAGGTTCAGCGAACCGGAAATGGTCGTTACCTGAGCGTCCGAGCCACTGCCGCCGGTGGGGCCGGGCCAATAGGTGGGCGTGGGGGTGGGGTAGATCGGGTTCGGGGAATAATCCAGGTACTGGCTCATCGCGTAGCCGGTGAAGCCCGCATACTGAATCTCACTCCACACCGTGCCCCAGCTCAGCACTGTAACGGTGGCCAGGCGTGGGATGGTGGTCACAATGCGCGCGCCGGAGATGGGTGCCTCACGTAGGTTCAGTGAACCAGAGGCTGTGACAACCCGGGCAGTACCCTGGCCGCCACCTCCGCCGCCGCTGCCGGTGATGGTCACCGACATGGAAGCGCTCACGCCATTGTAGGCCTTCGCCGTGACGGTGGTGGTGCCTGCGCGGTGGCCGACCAATACGCCGTACTGGTTGACGGTGGCAACGTTGCTGTTCGCCGTCGAGTAGGTAATGGAGGAACTCTTGCTACCGGAGTTGACCGAGGCCGTCAGATTGATGCTCGCACCGGCAGGCATTACCACGCCGTTACCGACGATGTAGCCGCGCTGCGTCGCGTTGTTGTTGCCAAAGCCCAGGATGACCTGATACGGCGCGGGGTATGTCGTCACGCTGAAGGACGCTTCCGCGCCGCTCTGCGTCCGGACGGTGATGACCGCATGGCCCGCGAGGTAGCTGGACCCGCTGCCCTGGTAGGCGACGGCCGTCACCACACCGTAGGAGCTGACGCTGACATACTGCGGCGCGCTCGAGGAGAAGGTGCAGTAGATGTTCTTGTTGCCGTTGGCATCGGTCGGTACCAGCTGGAATGTTTCGCCCACGCCCATGTCGCGGTCGCCGGTGTTGAGCACCAGGTTGCGCGTGCTGGAGGTGATGTACATCCAGAAGGTGACGGTCTTGCCGCTCTGCGACCGGACGGTAATCTGCGCGTTGCCAACCGAGACGCCGTGCAGAATCAGCGGATCACTCGTGTCCACGCGGACGATACCGGAATTCGAGGAGGTCACGGTTATGTTGTTGTACGGCGTCGCCACATCGGAAACGACGTCGATGATCGTCTGTTCGCCAACCGCAATGGTGTTGGAGCGCGGAACAGCCTGGAACTGCATCACGGAGCCCTGCACCGTCAGCGTAACCTGCTTGGAGGTGCCATCAGGCAGCGAGCAGGTGATGACCGTCTGGCCGGCGGAATAGGCGTAGATTTGGCCAAGGCGATCCACCGTGGCGACCGAGTTGGAAGAGCTGGAGTATGCGTTCGCAGTGACATACAGACCGTTGCGGTCGGTGATAATCACCCGCGTGCTCTGGCCGACACCCACCGGGTTGTCCTCAATCCAAACGGTGTAATTGCCAGTGGTTCCCTGAACGGTCAGCGTGAGCTGCCGCGTGGTTTTGTCGGGCAGCGTGCAGGTGATAACGGTCTGGCCGGCGTTATAGGCCAGAATGTTGCCATACTGGTTCACCGTGGCCACGGAGTTGGAGCTGCTGACATAGGAGTTTGCAGTGACATACTGACCATTGCGGTCCGTAATGAGCACCCGCGTGGTCTCGCCGGAGTTCAGCGTGCTCTTCTCAAGCCAGACGGTGTAACTGCCAATGGTGCCTTGCACGGTCAGCGTGACCTGCTTGGTGGTGCCATCGGGCAGCGTGCAGGTGATCAGGGTCTGGCCTGGATTGTACGCCTGGATGTTGCCGTACCGGTCTACGGTGGCAATGGAATTGAAGGAGCTGGTGTAGGCGTTCGCGGTGATATACGCACCATTGCGGTCCGTAATGAGAACCCGCGTGGTTTCGCCGGAATTCACCGTGCTCTTCTCAAGCCAGACGTTATAATTGCCGGTATTGCTCTGGACGGTCAGCGTAATCTGCTGAATGCTGCCGTTGGGGAGCACACAGCCGATGATCGTCTGGCCGGCCGCATTGGCCTTGATGTTGCCGTTTTTATCAATTGAGGCAACGGTCGCGTTGGAGCTGGCATAGGAGGAAGCGGTGATATACGAGCCACTCCGGTCCGTAATCGTCATCCGCGTGCTCTCGCCGATAGCCAGCGGGTTTTTGTCGATGCGGACGGTATAGTCGCTGGCGGTTCCCTGCACGGTGACGGAGCATGTTGTGTTCTTTCCGTTGTATGTACGGCCGGTAATGGTCGTGATACCCCCCGCGACAGCAGTGATAACGCCCTTATCAGAGACGGTGGCGACGTTTTGGTCCTTCACTTCCCAGATAATGCCCTGGTTGGTGTACCCGCCGCCCAGGTCGGGCTTCAGGTCAAACGTCTGCCCGATGGCCAGCGTTTGCTGCGTGGCGGCAAACTCCAGCTTCGTGGGAGCAGGGTTAACAGTCAGTTTACACTGGGCTACGGCACCACCCGCCAGCTTACCGAATAGAATTGTGTTGCCAGTGGCCGTTGCCTCGAAAACAATGTTATTGCCACCCATATACTTGGCAATGGCGGGGTTGTCTGCCGAATATGTAACGGCTTCATTTGCCGGGCCATCGTGCGTGATCTTGAGCGTCACGCTCTCGCCAACGCCAAGCGTCACGTTTGTCTTGTCAAACTTGGCGGATTTGGCTGCGGCGGCACTTACGGTGACATTATACTTGGTGATCAGGATATCGCCATTCGAGTTCGCTTTTTCCTTGATGGTAATGGTTGCCTCTCCGGCGGCAACACCGGCTACCTGCTTGCTACCGTTGATGCTCACAACGGCGGCATTGCTGGTCCCATATTCCACCATGGTGTGGCCGTCGGTGGATGCGAGCGTGCGCGGCGGCTCGCCGACGGTCAGGGTCAGGTTCACCGTCTGTGTCCTGGGAGCGGGGGGATTCGGATCCCGCCCATTATCATCAGTCTTTACGGTGTTGTCTGTAATAACCGGGTCCGTCGACTCGGTTCTGCCGTTTTCATCAACCGAATTCTGGTTGATAATCACATGCGGGTCGGTGTTTTCCGCCATGGCCGGGAACACAGTCGTTACCAGCATCGCGGCCAGAAGCAAAACAGTCAAGATTTTCTTCACAGGATTCCCTCCCATCGTACTGTGCAGTGGATTTATCTGGAGCGGGCCGCTGGGTGAGCGGGTCCGCGGGAGCGCGCGCTTCATCGGGCAAACCTCCTATCATCTATTGAGAAGTGGGGACTTTTTCCGTCCGTTCCAATGTATTCCACTTATTAGATGATCGAAAGCCCCATTTAGTTCCCACTCAGGGAACTTTTTACAGGAATGTGACATATATTATTTTTCTTGGGCTAATCTGACATTTTTTCCACGGACCCAGCGGTACCGCATCGTACAGATAATCAGGCAGTACACCCAGGACACCATTTCGCTGTAGGCAATGATACGGTTGCCCGCGATCTTGGCGAAGGCATACGAAAGAATGATGCGCAGCGCCAGCGAAGAGATAGAAGCAAACGCTGTGAACCGCACATCGCCAATGCCCTGCAGGTAACCGATGATCGCATGCTGCACGCCGAATACGGGATAGAAGACCGCGCAGAAGAACAGAAAGTCCCTCCCGATCGTTACAGCTTCTTCTGTGATACCAAAGAGGCGCATCAGCGTACCGCCAAGGATAACCACCACGCTGGTGGTGATGAGCGACGTAACCAGCGCAATGACCAGGCCTGCCCGCAGGCCTTTGTTCGCCCGGTTCATGTCGCCCGCACCTTTGTTTTGCGCCACGAAGGTGGAGACACCTGAGCCGATGTTCATCACCGGAAGCAGGATCAGTGTGTCAATCCGGTACGCGGTGGAGATTGCCGCGACGGTGGTGGAGCCGAAGCTGTTCATCACGTTCTGAAGGAGCAGTCCGCCGACAGAGCGGATCGCTGACTGCACCGACGTGGGCACGCTCAGCGACATACCTCTGCGCAGAGTGGGCAGGTCCATCATCCCACGGCCGAAGCGATAGCCGAGCAGGGGATGTTTGCGCGGCGCATAGACCATTAGAAACAGTGCCATCAGCCACTGCGAGATGATGGTCGCAATGGCCGCGCCCATAACGCCCAGCGGGATAACCTTCACCAGGAGAATATCCAGCACAAGATTTGCTACGGCGGAAACGGCGATGGACAGCAGTGGGGTGCGGCTGTCGCCGATACCGCGCAGCGCGGCATTATAAATGTTATATATGGCCAGCGCAGGGATGCCTAAGAAGGCAATGCGCAGGTAGGTTCCCGCCGCGTCGATAATATCCGGCGGCGTGCCAAGCAACGTGAGCAGCGGATGGGTGAGCGCAATGCCGGCCACCGCCAACAGAATGGCCAGCCCACCCAGCAGCACTGTGAACGCGCCGGTTACCTGGCCGATGATCTCGCGTTCGCCCGCGCCATATGCCTGGGAAATTAGGATGGAAACACCGACTGAGAAACCTAGCACCAGCGAGATGAAAAGGCCCGAGACTGTGCCGGTCGCGCCAATCGCGGCCAAGGCCCCTTCGCCCATCACATTGCCGACGATCAGCGCATCTACCCAACTGTACAGCTGCTGCAGAAGTCCGCTGAGCGCCAGGGGCAGCGAAAACAAAACGAGCGTGCGCGTGATTGGGCCGCGTGTCATATCTTGACGCAAAGAAGCCTCCGTCGCCATAGGGCGAATATACATAGAATATGTATGTATATACTACAGAACAGAGCTGGAAAAAGCAAGGAGGTTTTCTGGAGCTAGTGCCTTCCACAGCGCCGCTTCCTGTGATATACTATTTTAATGATAAGAGAAGGGGACGGTGGCCGCTTTATGTCCATTGATTTTACCCAAGAAAATGCGAAGCCCTTTGAGTTCGTCGCGGGCGACAGCGCCATCTTGCTCATCCATGGGTTCACCGGCACGCCCAGCCACATGCGCACCATTGGCAGGGCGGTGCATGAGGTAGGATTTTCCGCGCGTGGTATCCTGCTGCCGGGACACGGGGTGTCTGTGGAGGCGATGGAGAAGAGCAATGACAAGGAGTGGCTCAATGCTTGCCGTAGCGCTTTCTATGAAATGAAGGGAAAGTACAGGCGCATCGCTGTAGGCGGCTTGTCGATGGGTGGCATCCTCTCGCTGATTCTGGCGGCGGAAATGGACCCTTCAGCCGTGATCCTCTTTGCGCCGGCACTGCGGTACAGGACCCCGATCAACCACCTTTCGCCCATTGCCAAGCATTTCATGCGCATGCAGGAATGGGGCGAACACAAATATAACCCGGACGAGTTCCTTTACGACCATGACTACGGCTATACCGGCGCGCCGGTAGCAAAGGTGGAGGACATGACGCGCCTGCAGCGTATGGCGCGCATCGGCCTGGAACACATCACCTGTCCGGCGCTGGTCATCCAGTCGCATAAAGATGAAAGCGTACACCGGACGGTGCCCGAAATGATCATGCACGGCGTGCACTCCCAGGTGAAAGAAATCTGCTGGGTGGACCGCTCCCCGCATGTATGCACCATCGGTCCGGACCGGGAATATGTAAATGGCCGTGTCATTGACTTTTTGCAGCGTTTTGGGGTATAATCTCCCATTGGCATTTTCTTTGGGACATGCAAACAATTGACGAAAAGAGGCTGACGGAATGAGAAAATGGGGCGCGCTGCTGCTTGCGCTGGCGCTATGTTTGGGGATGACCGCGTGCGGCGATGCTGCCGCCAGGGTGGTTGCGACGGTTGGCGATACCAAGATCACTTCGGCGGAGGCGGCGGTAATATATGAATTTATCGCCAAGCAGCAGGTTACATATTACGCGCAGAACGGGTATTCGCTTGATTTAACGAACAAAGAAATCATCGCATCGCTGAAGAGTGAGACGCTCAACTATATAACCCAGAACGTTGCGATTGAAAAGAAACTGGCGGAAATGGGCCTGGCGCTGACGGAAGAAGAGCGCAACGAGGTGACTGCCGAGGCAGAAACCGAGTATGAGGCGATGATCCAGGAAATGGTCAGCTACTACGGAATGACCGACGCGGAGGCCCGCACGGAGGCAGATGCGGAAGGTTATTCGCTGGAAGCGCACAAATATATCATGGTTGCAAATGCAAACGGTAACCGGTTGTTTGATGCCGCAGTCGCCGATGTGACAGTGACCGACGAGAACATCCAGGCCGAGTATGATCATCTCGTCGCCGACGCGACGGAGGCCTATGCGGCCACGCCCGCGCAGTTTGGCACCGACCTGCTCGGCGGCACAGTGGTCTATGCGCGGCCGGAAGGCTACCGCTACATCAAGAACCTGGTGATCGGCCTGCCGGAGGAGATTACCACGCAGATCAGCGAGAAGCAGGATGCGCAGTTTGAGGCATGGTACAACAACTATATGCTCAACAGCCAGCTTGCCTCCGATACCACGCTGGATGAGGCCGGCAAGGCCGACCTGCAGGCGCAGATTGATACGGCTTCGGCTGACTATACGCGCCTTCAGGAGGAAATCGACGCGCTGACCAAGGAAGGCCAGGACGCGGTGCTGCCCAAGGCCGAAGAAGTCTTGGCGCTGTGCAAGGCCGAGGGCGCTGATTTCGACGCGTTGTTGGCTGAATACGGCGAAGACACGGCCACCAGCGAGTCCATCATCAAGAATGGCTACCCGGTCAGCGCCGTGAGCACATCCTTTGTGGCCGCGTTCACCGAAGGCGCGATGGCGCTGGAGAATGTCGGCGATGTGTCGGATCTGGTGATTTCGACATATGGCTATCATATCCTGAAGTATGCAGGCGATGTGGAGCCGGGCGCCGTTCCGCTGGATGAGGTGCTGGAAGAAGTGTCCGCCCACGCGCTGGAGGCGAAGCAGAACGAAGTGTTCCAGGCGCAGATGGAAGCGTGGATGACGGCGTACAACATCAAGACCTATACATCCAGGCTGACTGTGAAATAATAGAGGGAGGGATTTCTGACGAAATCCCTGTATGGCGCGATATCTTCGAATTCGCGCCGCAGAAAAAAAAGGCTTTGAAGCGGGAAGAGTAGCGGAACCAGCGCCCCACAGAAAGTACGCGCCATCGGCTGAGAGCGTGTGCGGGCCGCCTTCCGGGAAGTGCCCCCGCCAGCCGTGCACCCGAAGGGAAACTGCGTAGGGTGCGCCGTTTGCGCCGCGTTATGGCGCGCTGCTCACCAGAGTGGATAGCGGGTCTCCCGTCTCTGTCAAGGGATGGTAGGCCCGTTTATTTATGCTATTCTATAAAGGAGGAAGACGGAATGAAGGTTTTTAACACGCAGACCCGCCGCAAAGAAGAGTTTGTCCCCGTGGAGCCGGGAAAGGTGAAGCTGTACGCCTGCGGGCCGACAGTGTATAACTATTTTCATATCGGCAATGCGCGCCCGTTCGTGATCTTTGATACGCTGCGCCGCTATCTGGAGCATCGGGGCATGGAGGTAGCGTTCGTGCAGAACTTTACCGACATCGACGACAAGATGATCCGCCGCGCAAACGAAGAGGGTATCACCGTCAAGGAACTGGCCGACCGGTTCATCGCGGCGTATTATGAGGATGCGGCGGCACTGGGCATCCGTCCGGCAACGGTGCACCCAAAGGCCACCGAACATATGCCGGAAATCATCGATATCATTGAGAAGCTGATGGCCAAGGGGCTTGCGTATGCTGTGCGCGGCGACGTGTACTTTGATACGCAGGCATACAAGAACCACTATGGCAAGCTGTCCGGGCAGAACATGGAGGACCTGGAGAGCGGCGCGCGCGTGGATGTGGACGAAGTGAAGCAGCACCCGATGGACTTCGCGCTGTGGAAGACGCAGAAGCCGGGCGAGCCCGCGTGGGAAAGCCCGTGGGGCATGGGGCGTCCGGGCTGGCATATCGAGTGCTCTGCGATGAGCATGAAATACCTTGGCGAGACAGTGGATATCCACGGCGGCGGGCAGGACCTGATCTTCCCGCACCACGAAAATGAAATCGCGCAGAGCGAAGGCGCGACGGGCAAACCGTTCGTCCGCTACTGGATGCACAACGGCTTCCTGAACATCGATAACGAAAAGATGTCCAAGTCGCTGGACAATTTCCTGACGGTACGCGATATCCGCCAGCAGTACGACCCGGAGGCCGTGCGTTTCTTCTTGCTATCCGCCCATTACCGCAGCCCGCTGAACTTCTCCGCCGAACAGATCGAACAGGCCAAAGCGGCGCTGGATAGGCTCTATACGGCGCGCGACAACTATCTCTTTATACTGGAAAAGGCGGAGGACAAGACGTCGTCCGATGCGGATACGGTGCTGATGGACACCGCAAAGGCGGCTGTCGTTCGGTTTGATGAGGCGATGGACGATGACCTGAATACCGCCGACGCAATGGGCGTGCTGTTCGATCTGGTCAAACAGGCGAACATCGGCCTTGGTACGGACAGCGCGAAGGCGGCGGTGCAAGCGGTTCTGGATGCCTTTGCCGCGATGGGCGATGTGCTGGGGCTGGTGAAACCTAAGCAGCAGGAAGACGACGCACAGGTGGAGGCACTGGTCGCCGCGCGCGCAACAGCACGCAAGGAGCGCAACTGGGCGGAAAGCGACCGGCTGCGTGACGAGATCAAGTCACTGGGGTATACGGTGGAGGACACCGCGCAGGGACAGAAGGTACGGAAGGGGTAATCGGTAGACCGACGGTCGGTTTAATGAAGAAGCACCCACCGCGCTTTTGCCCGGTGGGTGCTTCTTCATTATTGCCTGTAATCTTCACGCACAAACGGATCGGCTATTTGCTCCGAAACCAGCAGCTGATACTTGGCTGGATGCCGGTAGGCGTTGCCATGGATTTCCCGATGGCGGTACTCGCGTATCTTCTCCATGGGGAATGATGCGAGGTAGATGCCTTCTGCTCCACCGGCTTCTATCACCATGGTGTCGCGCCAGCCGGAGGCGTCGTAGGCGATGCCGTCATAACCGGAGGAATGGCCGTTACAGTCGGGCTGGCCGGACGCGTAGTTCACTGTCGCGATGCCCAGCATGTTTTCGTACGCGCGCGCCCTCAGCTGCGACAGGCGATTTATCTCCATCGGGCAAGCATTGGGCACGAGGATTATTTCCGCGCCTTTAAGCATCAGAATTCTTGCACTTTCCGGAAACTCGCGGTCATAACAGATCATCGCGCCGACCTTGACATTGCCGCACTCTGTGCTCAATTCGGCCACATAGAAGTCATCGCCGGGCGTCAGGTTCTTCTCTACATCAAAGTCGCAGGCGTGCACCTTCGCGTATGTCAGAACAAGATCCCCAAACCGGTCGATGATGGTCATGGTATTCCTCGGGAGTGGCTGGTATTTCTCCAGGTAGGTGATGCTGATCGCCATGCCAAGGTCCTTCGCCAGCGCCTGGAATGTGCGGAAAAACTCACTTTCCTGGTCAATGGCGGTTGCTTTCCATGCATCGATGTCATCAGAAAAAGTATACCCGTTGTTCCACATCTCCGGGAAGAGCGCGATGTCCGCGCCCATCTGCTTTGCGCGTTTGCAGTATTCGATTCCCTTTTGCAGATTTTCCTCCTGGGTTTCCCCGGAGAGCAACTGCAGCAGCGCCACATGAAACATGCCTTCTGCCTCCACCGGATTATGCGTGCCGGTACACATCCCAGCCCATGTAGTTGCCGAGCGCCTCTTCCAGCACATCCGCGACGTTTGCCTGCACCAGTGCGACGTGGTGCTCGTATCCGTTGCGCGTGAGGTAGCGCATCAGCTCGTTCAGCCGCGGCACTTCGCACACCGCCACACCGCCAAAGGTGGGCAGCGGATCGTCGGTGAAGGTGCCTTCGCCCAAATAGCAGCGGATTTTGCCCTGCGTGTCGTCGGTGGAGACCTTCAGGTACGTCATGCCGCCAGGGGCCACGCGGCCCTTGAGCGCGCCGAAAGACACGTCCGCACCGAGCGTCGTCGCGAGAATATCGAGATTGCCCAGCTCCGGCTTCTCCGCAAACGCAGCCGCAGGGTAGTTGCTGCAGTGCACGTTGACGCACTTGTCAGGCTCCTGCTTGTAGTTATTGTTCCAGTCCTGGTAGATCGGCGCTTTTCCGCTGGCGCGCAGCAGCGCGAGCATCGACACCGCGCCCATCACATCCGTCTCACATGCGGATGGCATGCCCTTTGTGCCCATCATGCTCATGCACAGGCACATCGCGCAGCCGTAATTGGCCTCCACGCTGTCCCAGCACTGGATAGCGCTGGCGTCGCAGCGGTGCTCCTCCATCCATTGTTCGATAGCGATGCACAGCTTTGCCTGACGGATGAGCTTATCTTCGCCGATGCCGGGCAGCACGTTCGCGTATGCACGGATCTCGGCTACCTTCGCTTCAATCTGCACCTGATCGTCAAGCGCCGCGATATCGGCCAGAATCTCGGAGAAATCCTCGGTTTCCACGGTGATGCCGCTTTGCTGCAGCAGCTTTTCGCTATAGCGCACGGTGCGGAACGGCATCACGCGCGCGCCGATCTGCGCAATGCGCGCTGTACGCATCGCCTTCACCACCGCGCATACGGAAGCGAAATGTGCGACATCGCGGGCAAACTCCTCGCTATTGATGGGGCAGGTGTGGCGCGCGGTCAGCGTATACCGGATGCCGTACTGCCGCAGGTTGTTGCAAACCGACAGCTTGCCGCAGAACGCGTCGCGTCGGTTTTCCAGCTGCAGCTTGTCGAAATCGTCATCACAGGCCTGAATGAGGATCGGCAGCGTCACGCCGCTGAGGCGGATTGCATCGGCGATGCCCGTCTCCTCGCCAAAGTTCGGCAGGCAGATAATGATGCCGTCCATCTTCTCCGCGTTTTCGCGGAAGAGGCGGGCGCACTTGCGTGCTTCCTCATGCGTCATCGTCTGGCCCATCGGCGTATCGTCGGTGGAAAGGGTGATAACCTCGTGTCCCCACTCGGCAAGCTTGCGCAGCATCGTCTCACGCGCGGTGAGCACCAAGTGGGCCGGGAAAAAGGAACGGTTGCTGATCAGCAGTCCAAATGTCGCCATGGTGGTCCTCCTAACAATCTAAGTTGCGTGCGCGGCGCACAGCCGCCCGCCATTCTTGCATCAATTGATCGCGCTGGGGAAGGGGCATCTTCGGCGCAAAACTGCCGCTCTGCCTGCCGCCCAGCAGCGTTTCGGCGTCCTGGTATAGGCCGGTCGCAAGGCCACCCATCATTGCCGCGCCCAGCGCGGAGAGGTTGCCGTCTGCGGCGCGGAGCACCGGGCAGCCCGCCAGATCGGACAGGCGCTGCAACAGGATGTCGTTCTTCGCCGCGCCACCATCCACATGCAGGCTTCCGGCCGCGTCGCCGGTATCCAGCGCCATCGCGGCGAGGATGTCCGCATCCTGGAACGCCAGCGAGTCGATCGCCGCACGCACGATATGTGCGCGCGTCGCATCCCGGCCGATGCCGCAAAGGAGCGCACGCGCGGCGCTGTCATTGTGCGGGGAACCGAGACCAGTGAATGCCGGCACTAGGTAAACGCCGCCCGCATCCGGCACAGAGGTTAGCAACTGCTGCATCTCGTCCATATCGGCAAACAGGCGCAGGCCGTCCTGTAGCCAGCGGAGCGTATCCCCGGCGCTGAGGACATTGCCCTCCATCGCATAGCAAACCTTGCCCCTAAACTGAAAACCGACCGTGGTCTGCAGCCCATGACGCGAGAAAAACGGCGTGTCGCCAGTGTTCAACATTACTGATGAGCCCGTGCCGAACGTCGCTTTGGCGGAGCCGCGCGTGAGGCAGCCATGGCCGAACAGTGCCGCGTGGCTGTCGCCCATCACACCCGCGATGGTCAGTCCACGGGGCAGTCCCTCGCAGCGGGTTTCGCCAAAGACCGCATCGGACGGCAGCACTTCGGGCAACCACGCACGGTCGATACCGAACCATGCGCACAGTTCGTCATCCCAGGCAAGGTCGCGCAACGAAAAAAGCTGCGTGCGCGCGGCGTTGGATACGTCTGTGGCATGTACCGCGCCGCCTGTCAGTCGATAAAGCAGATAACTGTCGATCGTCCCGATGCGCAGAACGCCTTCGCGCGCAGCCTGCTGCACATTCGCGTCATCCCGCAGCGCGCATGCGGCCTTCGCCGCGCTGAAGTAGGGGCCTAGCGGCAGGCCGGTCTTCTCCCAAACAGCCTGCGCATGTTCGGACATTTGCTCGCACAGCCCCTCGCCGCGCACATCCTGCCAGACGATGGCGTGACACAGTGGCGCACCCGTCCGTGCATCCCACAGCACGGTGGTTTCACGCTGGTTGGTGATCGACAGCGCCGCCACTTCCGCCGTATCCACACCGTTCAACACGGTAGAAAGGACGCTCCTCACATTCTGAAAGATTTCCTCGGCGTCATGCTCCACATAGCCGGGCAGCGGATAATACTGGGCATGGGGAAGCGACGCCTCCCGCGCGACCTCGCCGCGCGCGTCCACCAGGTACGCCTTGCTGGCCGATGTGCTCTGGTCTATGACCGCGACATATTTCTTCATTGTTGCATCCGCCTTCTTTCGCGGATGCGCTGGGCGATTCCCTGTGCCGTCAGGCCATAATGCTCGAATATCGCTGCGCTGTCACCGGTGAAGAGCGTCTCATCCGGCAGGCCCAGGATCATCATGGGGGTGGGGCGCTTCTGGCAGAGCACCTCCGCCACCGCCGCGCCAAGGCCGCCGTGTACGCTGTGCTCCTCTACGGTTATGACCAGGCCGGTTTCAGCGGCGCGCAGCACGGCATCTTCATCCAGCGGCTTGATGGTGTGCATGTCCAGTACACGCACGGACAGCCCGTCCGCGGCGAGCAGGCGCGCGGCCTTCAGCGATGGCGAAACCATCTCGCCGCAGGCAATGATCGCCACATCCTGTCCAGGGCGCAACACGTTCGCCTGACCGGCGGTGAACGACGAGGCGAACTCGCTGTATACATCCTCCACCGCGCCGCGGCCCATGCGCACATACGCGGGCCTCTCCGACGTGGCGAGATAGGCGGTCATGTCCTCCATCTGCGCGGCGTCGGCGGGCAGAAAGACCTCCAAACCCGGAATGGCGCGCATGAGCGCGATATCCTGTGTGGCATGGTGTGTTGCGCCGAGGGGGCCGTAGCTGGCGCCGCCCGATACGCCGATGACCTTCACATTCATGCCGGAATAGGCGATGTCTACCTTGACCTGCTCCGCAGACCGCAGCGAGTAAAAGCATGCCGGACCGCAGACGAAGGGACGGAGCCCGGCGTTCGCAAGGCCTGCTGAGACGCCGATCGCGTTCTGCTCGGCAATACCGCACTCGACAAACTGCTCGGGCAGTTCATCAGCAAAGTCGGTCAGCGTCACTGATCCGCGTGAGTCGGTCGCCACAGCGATGATATCCCGGTTATTCCGGGCGAGCTTGAGAAGTGATTCCGTAAACGCCATGCGTACCGCGTGCTTCATGCCCATTTCACTCCCTTCACGCCCAGCGCTTCATAGGCCTGCGCCACCTGCGCGGCATCCGGTATCTTGTGGTGCCATTCCTTTTTGCCCTCCGCAAACGGCATGCCCTTGCCCTTGACCGTGCGGGCGATCAGGCAGCGCGGTTTTTCCGCCGTGCGTTTCGCGGTGAAATAGTCAAGCAACGCCGCGTGATCATGGCCGTCCAACTCCGTGACTTCCCAGCCGAAGGCGCGCCACTTGGCCGCAAAATCCTCCAGCCCCATCACGCTCTCCGTCGGGCCGCTGATCTGCAGGCCGTTGCGATCGATGATCGCGGTGAGGTTCGACAGGCCGTAATGCGCCCCGGCCATCGCTGCCTCCCAGACGGAACCTTCCGCCTGTTCGCCGTCGCCCATCAGCACGTAGGTCTGGATGTCACGCCCGGTGCGCTTGGCACCAATGGACACGCCCACGCCGATGGACAGCGCATGCCCCAGCGCGCCGGTGTTCATTTCGACACCCGGCACCTTGACGCTCGGATGGCCGATCAGGCGGCTGCCCGCGGTGCAGTATCCGGCCAGTTCTTCCTTGGGAAAGAAATCACGGTCGGCCAGCAGCGCAAGCAGGCCCTCCACGCTGTGGCCCTTGCTGAGAAGAAAACGGTCGCGGTCGGGGTATGCGGGGCTGGCAGGGTCCAGGCGCAGCACGCCATAGAACAGCACGCTGAGAATGTCCAGTGAAGACATCGTACCGCCCAGGTGACCGGTGCCGGCCCGGTGAATCATTGTTAGCGCGTCAGCGCGCCTGAGATTGGCCAGCGCTGCAATGCTGCCAACGTCAGCCAGGGGAACCCTAAGATCGCTCATGGTGCCTCCTTGTCCTCGACGGGTATAAACAAGCGGGTGGAAATACGTTCTTTGTTTAGTGTAGTTTACCATGGACAGGATAAAAACGCAACGTTTATGAAGGTGGTTTTGTGGAAAACGGGGCAAGAGAAACGGCGTGAGCGCCATGTGCTCTTCATGGGGCGTTTAGTTTTGTTTAGCACTGTTTAGTGAATCCGAAACAAAAAGGCCCGGCCCCTGGTATCAGAAGCCGGATCATAAAAAAGCGAATAATACCGTTTAAGCCTCCAGGGCCGGGTCTTCCTTTGCGTCATTCCCACTGCGGATTGAATCCAGCTGGCGGTACAGCTGATACTTGGTAATGCCGAAGACGGAGCAAATCCGCTCGCCCGCCTTGGTGATGCGGAACACGCCTTTCTCCTCCAGAAACTCAATCGCTCGGTGCAGCTCTTCCTTGTTCATGGACATCGGCGGCCGGCCGATCAGGTCCGAACACTCGAATATGTAATGGTCAAGCAACTGGTCGACGTTCTGGAAGAATACCTCGTGGCTGTCGTAGTAGGTGCTGGAATGGGTAACCTTCCGAAGCAACTCCTCCGCCATGCGATACTTGGTGATATCCTGGTTGATGCAGACCGAGCCGCGAATGGAGCCGTCACCGTCGCGGAGCACGGCGGTGGAGGAGCGGATCAGCTTGCCATCGGGCGTGGTGGAGAAATAGTTATAGATACCTTCCCCAATTTCCGATGCATCGCTGCTAAGCGACTCCAACCCACTGGTGGTGATGGACGACCCGATTGCGCGCCCCGTGACGTGCGCGTTTTCGATCGCGACCACGCTTGAGTCCATTCCCCGGGAAAAGTCGTGCAGTACGATTTCACAGTCCTCGCCAAAGTGATTGGCCAACGATTTCATGATTGCCTTAATGTCATCCAGATCAAATTGCAGCTCGCCGCGCATTGAACTCACTCCTTGGGATGGATTTTTACGATAGGAATCTTGATGTGGCTGGGGCATTCCGGCCCGTGGTGAATACGGTTGACGGCGATGACGCTCTTTGTTTCCACAAACGGCGATTCGCCGGTGTTCGGGTTGGGGAAGACCAGATTCTTCGCCGAGGACTGCACGTGCACGCGCAGCCGATGGCCCGCCGCCACACGCCAGCCGTTGCTCTCCATCTGCAGCGTGTACTTTTCCACCTTGTCCGCTTCCAGCAGCTTGATGGTTTCAAAGCCATCCCGGAACTTGGCGCGGATCAGGTTCTCGGAAAGCTGACGGGCATTGCCGTGCTCATCCACATCCAGCAGGCGCAGCATCCAGTCGGTGTCCTTCGCGGAAGACGAGGCATAGAATTCCGCCGAAATCTCGCCCGCAATGGTGATGGGTTCATCCAGCGGCGTGGACGTATAGACCAGCATGTCGGCGCGCAGCTCATGCCCCTTATAGTTGATGGGGGAGCGGTGGCCCACCTGCTCGGATACTAGGTCGGAAATGGGTAGCTCGGGGTCGTAGACATAGGCATCAAAACCAGTCGCCTCGGGCGGCTGCCACTGGAGCAGGCCGTCGCCGTTTACGGAGTTGGCGTGGCCGTCGCTGGTAAAATAGCAGTTGGTGACTGTCGCCTCGGCCGGGTTCCAGTCGGCAGAGGTGTGCCATTCGTTCTCGCCCACAACGTAATACGTGGCGCGCGGCTCCCGGTTGACGCCGTTTTCTACGCCCTTGAGGTAGTGATCGTACCAGCGCAGATTGGTGATGTCAAAGTGATAGATGATTGCGTTGTTGCCGAACGCAACGCCCTCCACATCTCGCGTGGTGTTGGGGCCGTGCTCCCACGGGCCGAGGATGATGCGGCGATCCGCCACGTCGTACTTCGTCAGGCCGCGCCACGTTTCGCTGATGCCCAGGCCGTCGCCATCGTACCAGCCGCTGATGACCAGCATCGGCGCGCGCACCTTGTCAAAGTTGCGGGAGAAGTTGCTGCGCTGCCACCATTCGTTTTCCTCGTCATGGAGTGTCCATTTTTCCCACAGGTCGTTGGCGGGTGTGCCCAGCGCGTTCTTGGCAATATCGCAAATGGGCCGGTAGGAGGTGATGGGTTCCCATTTGACTTCGCCCGACATATAGTACATGTTCGGCCGCTGGCCGCTGGCCTGCGCGAGCGCCCAGCAGAGCAGCGGTTCGGAGCAGAGCGCGCCGCCGCGCCGGACGGTATCGACGAATGGGGAACCGACATTGACCTCATCGATGACACACTTGAGGCTGGGGTGGCCGCTGGTTGCGCCCTGTACCACGACGTGGCCCAGGTACGACGCACCCCAGGTGCCGACGTTCCCGTCGCTCCAAGGCTGGGCGATGATCCAGTCGATCGTATCGGCGGTGTCGTCACGCTCGTAGGCGAAGGGATCAAGGTCCCCCTCGGAATCGCCGCGGCCGCGCACGTCCTGCATGACGAGCGCGTAGCCCTTGTTAACATACTTGGAGAGTTTGTACTGCATGCGCTCCTTGGTATAGCAGCTGCGCACCAGCAGCGTAGGCCACTTAGTCCCCGGAGCGGCGGGGTAGGGGACAAACACGCGGTGCGCCAGCTTCACGCCGTCGCGCATCGTGGCGGTATAAACACCCAGGCAGTCGACGCCGTACTCCGGCTGCGACAGCGCAAGGGCAGGGTCAGTATACTGCGCAAGCGGCGTCAGCGCCTCATAGCCACGGACCACCGCGATATCCATGCCGTAGCGGTGCGGCTGCACGAAGGCGATCACCGCGCCGTCCAGCGTAATGATGTCCACCGCCGGATCGGCCTTGCGCTGCGCCCAGAGCTGTGCGGTCTTTGTTTCGCCGTCAATTTCAGCGGAGAAGGTCACGTGCCTGCTGTACACGTCGCTGCAAGGCAGTGTTACTTCCTCGCCCTGCCACGCCGCAGCCACATACTCAGCAGACTTTTGGTATAGATCATCCAGCGGAAGCGCGAGAAAATCACCCTTCACCGGCTTCATCGCTGTTCCCAGAAAGCGGCTTTTTTGATCGACGTAGCTGATCATCAGCCCATCCTTGAAAAAATGTGCAACTCCATCAAAAACTCCCGCGCAATATAGGTTCATGTCGTCATAGTATCGGGCCTTGTCCATATACGCGTCTCCTTGTCTGTGCAATCTTATATATATCGTAGGTTGGAATGCACGGCATGTCAAGTACTTTTCGACAAAAAATCAAAAACAAATTCCAATTACCGGAATAATATTGCGTTTTATGCAGAAGCGTGATATAGTGTCCGCATATTCGGAAAATACAGGTAAAGGGGTGTACCTGTGGTGGCAAATTACGGAAAATACGGGTTGTACAATTATGGACTTTCAGCCGCTGCGGAGGAGCGCGCCGAGCGCGTTCACGCGGAGAGCATTATCATCGACATGCTGTTCCAGGGGCCGCTGTCTCCCTATTCGCTGGACGACGATTTCAGCGGGATGATTGAGGAGAAATACGCGCCGCTAAAAACCTCCGCACCCGACAAGTACCGCGATAAGGTGCAGAACGCGGTGATGGAGTACGCGCTGCGGGGCGAGTTGCCCGCGTTCAAGGATTGTTGGTATGACAGTGGCATCACTGCCGGCTGCCGGCAACTAGAAACCTCCGGCGGCCTTGACGATGTGGTCAAGAGCATGGCCGCCTGCCAGGTGCAGTTCGATACCTTTTCCGATTGGCTGATCAAGGCCACCAAGGCTGACGATATCCTGCGCGCAAAACGCGAGAATAAGAAAGCCGGGTTTATCCTCTGCCAGGATACCTTCGCGCTGGGCAAGGACCTGGACATGATTGGTGCGCTGTACGACTTTGGCCTGCGGGTGATGCAGCTTTCCTACAACACGCAGACGCACGTCGCCGCCGGGTGCTATGAGCGCAACAAGGGCGCGGGCGTTACCAACTTCGGCGCCAAGTTCATCGCGCGCATGAACGAACTGGGCATGATCGTCGATACCGGCCACTGTGCCGATCAGACCGTGCTGGACGCGTGCAAGCTCTCCACCGCGCCGGTAATCGCATCGCACTGCTGTGTGCGCAGCGTCTACCCGCACAACCGCGCCAAGGGCGACGAGGCAATGCGCGCCATCGCCGAGAGCGGCGGCGTGGTGGGCCTGGTGACGATGCCCAACTTCATCCATTCCGATAGCTACAACGTAACGATGGAGCACTTCCTCAACCAGGTGGACTACGCGGTGAACCTCTGCGGTGTCGACCATGTGGGCATTGGCACTGACTGGCCGATGAGCGAGGTGCTCGAATCGCTGATCTACCTGCGCGATGTGATTGCGCCGACCCTCGGCTTCCTGCCCGGCGACGGCCCGGCGGAGGAGACCATCCAGGGCTTTACCGAGTACCGTCAGTTCATCAACATCACGCGCGGCCTGGTTGCACGCGGGTATGATGACGCAGCAATCTCCAAGATCGTAGGCGGCAACTGGCTGCGAGTATTCCGCGAGGTGTGCGGGTGAGAGGGACTGTCGCAGTAGGAACGCCAAGGGGCGCTGCCCCTTGGATCCCCGCTCAAGGGCTTTGCCCTTAAGAATCCCAACATTTCGCCTGCGGGCGGGATTCATTTCATCATTAGAGTGCATCCGCCGTGAGGCGAAAAGTTGGAGGTCCAGGAGGCAAGCCTCCTGGCAGGGGTCAAGGGGGATCTGAGCTGCATTCCGCCAGTGGCGGAATCAAATGCGGCGAAGGTCGGTTTTCCTAACAGAGCGGCGCTTGCGCCGCGACAATAGGAAGACACGGATCAGCGTCCCCTTGCGTTCCTCCGTCTTCGAACTCGCGCTACCAGACAGGGGACCCGGGGTACGGCAAACCGTACCCCTTGATATCTTCCATACATCATGAAAGGATGGAGAGAAAATGAAAAGGACCCTGGCAATCATCCTCACCCTGGTGCTGTCTCTCTCCCTGGCGCTGACGGCTGTCGCCGCGCCGAAGGACGAACTGGTCGCGGGCGTCAGCATGCTTCGCACGACCATCGACCCGATCCTGGCTAACTACAACACCGTTAGCTCCATTGGCAAGCACATCTTCAATACCCTGGTCAATTACGACCTGGACAACCGCGTCGTGCCCGAGGTGGCTACCGAGTGGAGCCGTCCGGACGATCTGACCTGGGAGTTCACCATCGATCTGGATAGCTACAAGTTCCACAACGGCGATCCGCTGACGATGGAAGACGTGATGTTCTCCATCAACCGCTGCTTTGATATCCCGCAGGGCCTGGACTATGTGGCCGGAATCGTTGAAGTCAGCGCCGAGGGCAACGTGCTCACGCTGAAGACTGAAGTGCCCAACAACAAGCTGATCCATGACATGACCAGCATGATCATCGTCAGCAAGCGCGCCATTGAAGAGGCGGGCGACAACTGGGGACAGACCGCCGTCGGCACCGGCCCCTACAAGCTCATCAGCTTCATCCCCTCCAACGAAGTCGTGATCGAGCGCTGGGACGAGCATCCTTCGCTCAAGCCCGCGATTCGCAAGATCACCTTCCGCGCTGTGACCGACCCGACCAGCCGCTACATCGGCATTGAGAACGGCGAGTTCGGCTTCATCGACCAGGTGACCGGCGTCGGCGACATCGCCCGTGCGATGAAGAACGACAAGCTGCACACCGAAATCGTGCAGACGCTGGGCATGCGCTTCATGGCGGTTAACGCCAGCGTGGAGCCGTTTAACAACCCGCTGGTGCGCGAAGCGATGCAGTACACCATCGACCGCGCGTCGATCATCAGCCTGATCAACGGCATCGACGAGCCGGCCAACACGATGATCTCCAAGTCCCTGCCCGCGCATAGCGACGTGGAAATCGGCCAGTTCGACCCGGAAAAGGCCAAAGCGCTGCTGGCGGAAGCCGGCTACGCCAACGGCTTTGACACCACGCT
>JAVBQK010000158.1:0-3972 GCA_031549105.1 Eubacteriales bacterium | reverse complement strand
GGATTGCTACCGATACCGACCCTGCGGCCAATTCCAGCGCCTACCCCTGTTCCGATGCCCGCGCCCATCAGCGGATACGCGAAGGTCGCGTGGCCTGGCGTCACTGTCTGGTCACAAGCAGGGCAGTACACGTCGAGCCTGGGCCAGCTTGCTGCGGATACGGTGCTGTTTGTGACAGGGCAGGCGGTTGACGCCTATGGCGCGCTGTGGCTGTCTGTGCGCATCCGGGAGATCGAAGGCTATGTTCCGGCAGACATGGTAAGGATGATGTCCGCCGCGGAGGTGGAGGCTTACTTTAGAACACCTGTTTCGACACCCACGCCGGTTGTTGCGCCGACGCTCAACCCTGGCGAGCGCTACCTCGTCGTCAACGAGAACAGGGTCAACTTCCGAAGAGAGCCAAATGGCTTTATCATGGGCGTGGTGAACCGGGGCGCGATTGGCCGGATGATTACGGCGGAACCGGTGTACGTGGACGGGCATGCCTGGTATTGTGTTAGGATTGACGGTGTGGATGGCTACCTGAGCGGGGAGTTGGTGAGCCTTGTCGAGTTTACCAGCGCGGTTCCCACGCCAAGTCCCGAATCCCTGCCTGTCCCGACAGCCGCCCCGCAGCGCCCATTCCAGCGCCTGCGCACGGCACTGGAAACGGCGCGCTATACGCTTTTCGCACGGGATTCGAACGCTATTTCCTACGCGGTGCGCGACTTCGACGGAGACGGCCGGATGGAACTGCTGCTGGTGGATGTTCAGACGACCAAGAGCATGTCATACCAGCTGTCCATCACGCTTTATGCGCTGCGGGGCGGGCGGGTTGAGGCTGTTTCAGCGCTTTCGACCGCACCGGTTCTGCAGCCCTCGACGGAGATGCAGGTGTTGCTGCTGGAGCAAGGCGGCAGGGATATTCTGTACGTCGCCATGCGTGATATGAAAACCGGGCGGGTATACCGCTCGCAGGGGCTCATGGTGCAAAATGGGGCGCTAACTGAGACCCCACTGGCGGGGGATGCCAAGAATCCGCAGCCCTTGATGCTGGCCGTTGCCGACTCGCAGGGGGATGTGGTGCTGGACGATCGCACCGGGTTGTACCCTGTAGGCCCGTCCGCGGAGGCGCCGCCAACACTGCGGGATGTCATCTGGCGCATTTTTACGCCATTGCTACGCATCATAGGCGGGGAGAACGGGTAAAAAACGTCAATTCTACGGGAAAAAAGCACGCAGGGGCTTCCTCGATGGGGAAGCCTCTGCTATAATGTTATAGTCATCGCACCCCAAAACCAGAACACAGGAACGGATCTTTTTCCGCATAGCCGCGTCGCTCTCCAGTCGACGTAGCTGCTGGCTACGCCTCCTTCCGGCTCCTTGCTCTGTGAAAAATCTCTCGTTCCTATGCTCCGGTTTTGAGGTGTGGTGACTATAAACAGCAAAATATGGCTTTGAAGGGAGCATCACCATGAATTTCCGCGAGAATTGCGCGTGGGCGCTTGTTGTTCCGACCAGTATGGGCGTCAGGATCACGCCGGTTGGCCGTCAGCCGGTACACGTTTCCACCAACTTTGAGATGCAGGCCACCAGCGCGGAGTCCAACGTGTTGGCCGTTGCCGCCAGCCTTGGCATGCCCACAAAGGTACTGACCACCTTCGTCAAGGATAGCCCGATCGCAATGTTTATCAAGGACGAGCTGGCCCGCCGCCACGTTGCCTATGAAGGTGTGGAAGTGGAACAGGGCGGCCCGTGGGGGTACCGGCATCAGTTCAATATCGCCGACTGCGGCTATGGCATGCGTGGCCCGCGCGTGCAGAACGACCGGGCGGGCGAAGTCGGCCGCACGCTGAACGTCAAGGACTTTGATCTGGACCGCCTTTTCAACAAGGAAGGCGTGAAGATTCTGCACATCTCGGGCCTGATCGCGGCGCTGTCGCCGGAGACTGGGGAGTTCTGCTTGCAGCTGGCCGAGGCGGCCAAGAAAGCCGGCACGCGCATTGGCTTTGACCTCAACCATCGCGCATCGTTCTGGAAGAACCGCGAAGCGGAGCTGCACGCGCTCTTCACGCGCATTGCCTCCATCGCAGATATCCTGATCGGCAACGAAGAGGACTTCCAGCTGGCGCTCGGCATCAAGGGGCCAGAATCCGGCGGCAAGGACATCGGCGCGAAGATAGAGAGCTTCAAGGGCATGATCCTGGCCGCGCGCGCGGCGTTCCCGGGCGTCACCGTATTCGCCAACACGCTGCGCCAGGTGATCAGCGCCAACGAACACCTCTGGGGCGCGATCGTCTGGGATGGCGAGAACTGGCAGGTCGTTGAGCCGCGGCCCATTCCGGTATACGACCGCATTGGTGGCGGCGACGGTTTCGTCAGCGGCCTGATGTACGCGATGCTCAAGGAATGGCCGGGCGACAAGTGGGCCCAGTTCGCATGGGCGAGCGGCGCGCTGGTAACCACGCTGAAGACCGACTACGCGATGCCCGCGGACGAAGAGCAGATCTGGAGCATCTGGGAAGGAAATGCGCGGGTCAAGCGGTAAGGGCGAGGAGAACGGGGCCGTCGTGGAGAAGGAACGCTGGGGGACTTTGTCCCCCAGGCCCCCTACCAAAGGGCATTGCCCTTTGGAAACCCAACGTTTCGCCTGCGGGCGGGATACTTTTTAGCAGTGAAAATCATCCCGCCGTGAGGCGAAGTGTCGGAGGGTCAGGGGAACCTGAGCCGCATTCCGCCAGTGGCGGACTCAAATGCGGCGAAGGGTGGTTTTCCTACAGAGCGATGCGTAGCAGCGTGACAATAGGAAAACCCGGGCAGAGGCCTCCTGGCGGGGATCCAAGGGGCAGAGCCCCTTGGCGTTCCCTCCACACCGGCCTCTTCTTTTTTTGCGCATCACCTTCGGAAAATGGCGAAAACCGTTGTTTTCCTGGTAAGGGCTTGCAACAATTTTGCCATTCGATCCGTTATGTCTTCGGGGGGTGAACCCATGCAAGAGGACGCGTTGCTGCTGCGCCGGGCGCAGAATGGAGACGCGGGTGCGTTTGACGACCTGATGGCTCCGCATGAGAAGCGTATATATGCGCTTTGCCTGCGAATGTCGGGGGATCGGGAAGACGCACTGGACTGCGCGCAGGAAGTAATGCTTCGGATATGGCGCTCGCTCGGCGCTTACCGCAAGCAGGCTTCTTTTTCCACGTGGATATACCGCATCGCTACCAACACCTGCCTGGATTTGCTCCGTAAAAAAAGAACACGCCCCACCGTTTCGCTGGACTCGCTGGCGGACGACGGGTTCATGCCCTCGGATATGACGGGTGATCCGCAGCTGTACGCGGAGGCATCCGCGCGCCGCCGCGCACTGCAGGAAGGTATCTCCGCACTTCAGCCCGAGATGCGCGCCGCGCTGGTGCTGCGCGATGTACAGGGCTTTTCGTACGAGGAGGTTTCTGCCATTTTGGATACTCCGCTGGGCACGGTCAAGTCACGTATCAACCGTGCGCGGGAGAAACTGCGCTCCATACTTTTCCAGAATGCGGAACTATTCGGTGCGTCGCGCGTCTATGGAACTGAGAGGAGGCAAGACGCATGAAATGCGAGGAATTTGTATTGCTTCTTCCTTCGTATCCGGACGGGATCGATAGCGCAAAGTTGCTTTCCGATATGCGAAAACACGCGGCTGAGTGCCCTGACTGCGCTGCCCGCTTGGCGGAGCAGGAGCAGATGCTGGGTGCGCTCCAGTCGCTGGACGACGGCCTGCAGCTGCCTGAGGCGTATAGCATAGGTTGGCGTGAGGCCGTCAGGCTCGAACCGCCGCCTGAGCGTACCCATTGGCTCGCCCGCTGGCAGACTTGGGCGACGGCGGCAGCTGCGGTGCTTTTGGTAACATTTGGCGTGACGCTGGTGAGCG
Organism: Eubacteriales bacterium; assembly: GCA_031549105.1. GTDB lineage: Bacteria > Bacillota > Clostridia > Christensenellales > Aristaeellaceae > Avichristensenella. Next base: position 83 of record JAVBQK010000158.1, on the reverse strand, counting down.
GGGGATGGCTTTTGCCACCGGCGGGGCTGGATGAGCAGAGCGTCTATTCGCAGAACGACCTGGGCAGCGCGACCGGCTCAACC
>JAVBQK010000072.1:0-29646 GCA_031549105.1 Eubacteriales bacterium | reverse complement strand
GCCCTCGCCGCCGTAGCGGTGGTACAGCCCAAACGGCTGCCGGAGGTACTCAAACAGCTTATCCTCTTCCTCCACGAGGGACATTTCGGTGATAGAACCCTGATAGGGCGCGTGGATGCTGAACCCGCCCGTGCGACCCTGCATGATCTTGTCAAGCGCAAGCTCCCAGTACGTCTCGCCGCCCCATTCATAGAAGATTTCGATGCCGATATCGGGGGCCAATTTCCCCATCGCATAGACCGGATGGCCGCAAAAACCCAGGCTGGATACGCTAATTTTCATAAAGACACCTCCTAGCGCTATTCCGCGGAAAAGGCACGCTTTACATTCAGAAAGTTATTGGTGAGAATGGTATCAATACCCAATTTATGGTAGGCCAGCGCCTCATCGGGGTCGTCGGCCCAAAACATATTGCATACAATCCCATGCTTATGCGCTTCGTCAATCATCTGCTGGGTCAGGAAAGGCTTGATGAATTGCAGCTTCTTGCATCCGTAGCGCAGCGCGTTTTCCACAATGGTGTAGTTGGAATCCCCCTCGATGCAGTCGCGGGTGATATCGGGCGCCATCCTGATGGCGGTGCGGAGCACATCCTTGGTGCCCGCGATGTAGACGCGGTCCCGGGCGTGGTGCCGGTCGATCACGTCCAGCAGCGCGGCGAAGGTCTTCTCGTCGTAGTCAGCGGGGTCATACGCCTCCACCTCAGGGAACGTTTCTTCAATGCCCACCGGCAGCGGCGGCATCATCGGCTTTCCGGAGACGTACACCTCGTGCTGGTAGGAAAGGCGCTTGCGCATACGCTCGCTGATGTCCCCCTGAAAGTAAAAGGGCTTGATGTGGATGTTGATGAGCACGCGGTCGGCGAAGCGCTCAATCACCTCTTCAAAGAACGGAATGCGGCAGCCCGCAAACTTTGGGGAGAACCAGGAACCGGCGTCCAGCGCGCGGACCTCCTTGGTCGTCAGGTCCATGATGCGGCCGTGCCCGTCGGTGGTGCGGTCCAGCACGCGGTCGTGGAAGACCATGATGTCGCCGTCCTTGGTCGGCCAGATGTCCACCTCGATCTCATCCGCGCCCAGCGCCACAGCCGCCGCATAGGCGGGCAGCGAGCCTTCCGGCGCGACGCTGTTGAACCCACGATGGGCGCACAGGCGGGGGTACCCCATCTCTTGGTCGTTTTGCCCTTGCATAGCGTAACCTCCATCGCGTGTCGGGGGGCCGAAGCCCCCCATATTGCCGCTTAGTAGTTGGACAGGTTGTAGATGTCGATCGCGTCGTTGATCTGCGCGCCGATGTCCGATACGGCCTTCTCCGGGGTGTAGGCGGCGTCGGTATCCAGGGAACTCATCGCCGTCTGCACCGCAACGCGCCATTCGGACAGCGAGCCAAAGTGCGGGTCGGTGCTGCACGACTTGTCAAACATCGCCTCGATGCAGGCCTGGATGCCCGGGTTGACGGTGGTGACATACGCCTGGTAGGCCTCGCTGCTGAGCACGCTGTCCTTAATGGGCAGATAGCCTGTGGCCTGGCACCATTCCAGCTGCATCTCGTCCGAGCAGAACCAGTTGATGAACTCGCACGCGCCGTCGATCTTGTCCATGTCGCCCTTGTCCACGATGAACATGCCCGCGCCCGAGGGATAGGGGCTGTAGTACTCGTTCTCTGTATCCCAGGCGGGCAGCAGGGTCTGGCCGTACTCGTAGCCGTCCACGCTGTTGACGAGCATATCGCCCCAGGTACCGGCCGTGGTGCAGTACATGCCGATCACACCGGCGGAGCAGTCGTCGCGGGCCGAGGAGGCCGAAGCCGCCAGGAAGCAGGAATCCTTCTCCAGCAGGGTATCCACCGTGGTCAGCGCCTGCAGCAGCGTGCCGTCCTCGATGCAGGAGAGCTTCTCCGCATAGCCGTCGCGGCCGTTGTCGTTGTCCAGGATGCCGTATCCCAGCATGCCGATCATCTGCTCGATGATCCAGGTATCGTTGCAGAAGCCGAAGCCATAGGAGCACAGGCCCGCTTCGACCATCTTGTCCGCAACTTCCGCCACGCCGTCCCAGGTCTTCAGGTCATCCACCGTGCAGCCGACCTTCTCCAGGTACGTCTTGTTGTAGGACAGCACCGGGATGGTCAGGTTGAGCACCATCGCGTAGAGGCCGTCCTGGTTGGAGAAGTTGGCAATCAGGCTCTCCGGGAACTCGGAGGTGTCGAACTTACCCTCGTCCACCAGCTTCTGCATATGATAGAAGCCGCCGTCGTCAATGACCGAGCGCATGCCCAGCGCGTTGACGCAGATGATGTCGGGCCGGTCCGCCACCGGGGTGCTCAGGTACTTGGTCAGCGCATCGTTGTAGGAGCCCGCATAGATGAACTCCACCGCGTACTTGCTCTGCGAAGCATTGAACTGGTCCGCAATGCTCATGAGGGTGCTGGCGTTGACGCCGGACAGGCAGTACCAAACGTCTACCTTGACGGGCTGTTCGGCCATCGCTGGGACGCACAGGCACAGCAGGATGACCAGCGACAGGACGATCCCTAGGACTTTCTTCATGATAGAGGCCTCCTAACCTATTTTTTATGCGGGAATGTCCCACATCTATTGCCCCGGCATCGAAAGGTAGGAAGAACTGCACGAGAGATTTTTTCGTCCGGCAAGGAGCCGGAACGAAGCGTAGTAGCGCTACGCTGAGTGGAGAGTGACGCAGCCGGGCGGAAAAAGATCCGTGCAGAATTCCTACCTTTCGGTGCCGGGGTAATAACCGGGCGTTATCCTTTCACCGCGCCTGCGGTCATGCCCTTGACCAGGTACTTGTAGGCGACGGTGAAGACCAGGATCGGGATGATGAGCGCGACCATCGCGACCGCGCACTGCGCGCCAAACTTGCCGGTTTCTTCGTCCATCAGCAGGCTGACGCCCACCTGAATCGTGCGCATGCTGTCCTTGCTGGTGACCAGCAGTGGCCAGAAGAAGTGGTTGTAGTTGGCGATGAACAGGTAGATGGCCATCGCCGCAATGCTGGGCACGCTGACGGGAATCAGGATCTGGATCAGGAAGCGCATCCGGCCGCAGCCGTCTATTTCGGACGCGTCCTTCAGCTCCAGCGGCACGGTCTTGAACGCCTGACGCATCAGGAAGATGCCCATGCCGGATGTGAGGCTGACGATCGAGATGCCCAGGTACGTGTTCGTCAGGTTCAGCGACATCACCGTCATGTAGTTGGCAATGATGACCGAATCCGCCGGGATCATCATCGACAGCGTGATGATGGTAAACAGCAGATTCCTGCCCCTGAACTGAAAGAAGACGAATGCGTACGCGGCCAGCGAACAGGTGATGATCTGCGAGGTGACGCTGATGCCGACATAGATAAAGCTGTTCATCACGTAGCGCAGCACGTTGAACTGGCCGAACACCTGCCGGTAGTTGTCCAGTGTCAGGTCAAAGGTGAAGTAGCGCATCGCCGCGACATTGCCGTTGGTGTTCACGCTGATCCAAATGGCGTAGATGACCGGGAAGATGAACAGCAGGCCCAGCAGCGTCTTGAGGATGCCGGTGACGGTATACAGCCTGGCAGTGCGGCGGCCCATGTGGCTCTGGGCAATCATTGATAGACCACCATCCTTTTCTCCAGGATGAACTGAATCCGCGTGATGGCAAAGATGCAGACGAACAGGATGATCGACAGGCAGCAGGCCGTCTCAAACCGCGCGTTTTTGAACGCCGACTCGTATATCTTGTAGATCAGCACCGATGTGGTGCCGCCCGGGCCGCCGCCGGTGAGCAGCTTGATCTGGCCAAAGCTCTGGAACGAGCCGGTGATGTTGAGGAAGATGACAAAGAAAATCTGGGGTGATGCCACCGGGACGACCACCCGGAACAATCGGCCGAAGTAGCCCGCGCCGTCGACGCGTGCGCTCTCGATCAGCTCCTGCGGCACATTGCGAAAACCTGTCAGTAGAAAGATAAAGGAGCTGCCAAGCCGCATCCACACCGTGATCGCCGCCACGCAGTAGATGGCGTAGTGCGGGTCCTGCAGCCACTGGTGGTTCGTGCCCAGAAGGGCATTCAGCACGCCGTTGAGCTTGAGCACAGACGTGAAGATTGCCGCCGCCGGGGCGCTGGCGACCGCCATGGACAGCGAGAACAGCACCTCGTACAGCCTGCTGAACCGGCTCTTTTCCGATGCGACGGACGCCAGCCCGAAGGCAATCACGAACGTGGGGATGCCGATCATCGCCGCGAACTTGAAGCTGATGCCGATGCTGTTAAGGTACTGTGCGTTGGTGAAGACCCGCTTCCAGATGGTGAAGTCCACAAACTTCGTCGGCACGCCGTTTACGTTGGTGACGAAGAACGTCAGGTAGAACGTGCGCAGAAACGGATAGAAGACGAAGACCGTCAGAAGCAACAGGCTGGGCAGCAGCAACAGGTATGGGAACAGCCCGGTCCTTTTTTGCTGAAGGGAGCGGCCGGATACATTCATGCGAATCGACACCTTTCTTTACTCAGTCGGCGGTGTGACGGCAAAGCAAATACACCGAAACAGGCGCTGGACAGCGCGCCAGCTATGGGGCTTTTGTAAGAGGAGGAGCACGGAAGGAAGGGAGGCTTGACCGCGTTTAGCGGCTCCCCAAAAAATCAAACTGCATTACAAATTTGTGTTTCTCGATCAAACATGATCAAACACATTCGGTCTTTCTTCACACCCGGTTACCACACAATCACTCTTTTTTCAATTCTATATTGAGCAATGTGCTGTATGATGGTATTATATTCGATGAATGGACAAGAAGCAACACCTTCGGGGCGAATGACAGAATTATGACCAGTCGATCAAAAACGAAAATATATGAGCAAAGGTGAACAGCGTGTACGAGTTTGACCGTCTTCGCGAAATCATGACAATCCTGACCCAGGCCAAGTCCGCCTCCGTGCGGATGCTGGCCAAGGCGCTGTATGTCAGCGAAGCCACCGTCCGCCGCGACCTGACCGCGCTGGAGAAACAGGGGGTGGTGCGGCGCGTGTTCGGCGGGGTGATCCTGCTGGAGGGGGATCAGGAAGAGATTCCGTTTTATGCGCGGCTGTCGCAGGCGGATGAGCACAAGGAAGGGATTGTGCTGGAGGCGACGGAGCGCATCCGCAACGGAGACGTGCTGATGCTGGATGCCTCCAGCACGGTCAGCATGATGATCCGGCACCTCAAGCGCTTCCAGCGGCTGACGATCATCACCAACGCGGGCGCAACGATGACCGGCCTGCAGGAGCTGGACGCGAAGGTCATCATCACCGGGGGGCTGATGATGCGCAATTCGCAGGGCTTTGTGGGCAACTATGCCGAGGCCATGGTGCGCAACTTTAACGCGGACCTGTTTTTCTTCTCCTGCGGGGGCATCTCGCTGGATGGGCGGGTGTCTGACAACATGAGCGAGGAAACGTCGATCCGGCGCGTGATGATGCGCCACAGCCGCAGGCAGATCCTGCTGTGCGACAGCTCCAAGTTTGGCCGGGAGTGCTGCTACAACCTGTGCACCGTGGACGATGTGGATGAACTGATCAGCGACCAGCCATTCCACTGCGAGGGAAAGAGCGAGGGGGGCTATGACGTGGTCTGAGCGCCGGGGGCTGTGCATGCAGGCCGCCTGTGTTATAATGAACAACGGACGGAGTAGATAAACGGCGACCTTAGCGTGTCGAGAGGGGGGTACTCTATGTTAGAATTTAGATTGCTTGGCGATAACGACATATCGTTAGTAGAAGCCTGGCTGAACAAGGAACATGTGAAAAAATGGTACGATATACCGCATCTTGGGGTTACAATTGATGACTGGATGTTCGAACTTAAAGAGCGCAATGGCGAATTCAAATGGTTAACGCACCTCATCGCACTGTGGAAGGGTCGCCCGATTGGGTTATGTCAATACTATAAATGCGTGGACAGCGAGGATGAAGAATTTGGGACGCTGCCGCTGACAGGCTCATACGGAATTGACTACCTTATTGGAGAGGAATCTTATCTTGGTAAAGGTCTGGGCAAGGGGATAGTAGCCTTGCTTGTGGATACAATCTTTTCTTTTCCGGATGCGCAGAGGGTTACCGCTGACATTGACAGAGATAACACGGCTTCCGAAAAGGTATTGTTAGCATGTGGCTTTACGTTGGTGGACGACGAACTTAGCCGCTATGTTATACAGAAATAGAAAGTATGCATAACCGCCGCCCACATCAACAGGGGCGGCGGAAAATGCGCCGTGTTACTTCTTGCCGTTTTCGGCCACAGGCATCCACAGCTCCATGTAGGAGCCCTCCGGGGAGCTGTCATAGTACATTTCAGGGGCGTAGGCGCCCGTTTTCAAGCCATGCTTGTCAACCCATTGCCCGCTGTACTTTACAGCCTTGTTAAGGGCCACCGTCACCAGCTGCTCGAAATTCTCCGCTTCAAACCCGCAGACAATATACTCCCTCGCCGGCAGCGCCCATTTCGTATAGCCTGGGTCATCCGCCCCCGGGTCTACCTCCGCCCCGGCAAAATAGGTAAAGCAGCCCGCCGGCGCATCGCCCATATAGGCGACGCCAAGCTCGCGGCCGCCTTGCAGCCGTGGCAGCGACTGTTTGATGCGATGGAATGTGCCCCAGACCTCGCCCGGTATGTCCACACCCGTAGATTCGCCCAGCGGCATCTGGCCCTCAATGGGCACGAATCCCGTTACGCCGAGGAAGGAAATGGGCTGCTCCAGCGTTCTGCGGTTCAGCTCCAGCACAAGCCCGTCGGTAATCAGCGGAACGCCCTCGTCGATCATTACGTAGTTCAGCAGCAGATCGGGCTTGTCAAACTGGTTGAGCATTACCGGATGATCCCGATAGGCTTCTGGCGTCATGCCGTAGGCTTCCTTGAATGCCCGAGTAAACGTCTCGTGGCTGCGAAATCCGCAGTTCAGCGCGATATCCATGATGCGGCTTTGCTTGTCATCCAGCGACTGGCAGGCGCGGGCCAACCGGCGCAGCTTGATATACTCCCGTACAGGCTTTTTGACCAGGCGGGAAAAGAGCCTCTGGTAGTAAAACGGCGACAGCGCGGCCTCGGTTGCCAGCTGCTCTATCTCCATTTCATCGCCGATGTTCGCCTCGATATGGTCCAGCGTTTTCTGTATCGCTTCCCATGCGTGCATGATATGCACCCCCTTTGCGGATAGCATATCACGGAACAGGCATCCCCGCTTGTTCCGCTCTGCCCTTTTTACGCTTCTGAACCGCGAGACAGCGCACCGTGCGCCTTGCTCTGCTCATATTCGTCGCAGGTCATTTTCCGCATCAGGATGTTCACGCACAGCCCCTTGTCACCGTTCTGCGACAGGCTCAGGCCACAGTCGCCGCCGTAGAACAGGTGCAGGCGCTGGTGGATGTTTTGCAGCCCGTAGCTCTCGGCGTGGCCCTTGGGCATCGCGACAAACTCACGCAGCTGGGCGTTTAGCTTCTCCATCTGTTCCGCGTCCATCCCTATGCCGTCATCGATGATGGTGATCAGGATGTTGTTTTCATCGTGCAACCTTCCCCGGATGATCAGGTGGTTCTCCTCGGCCTGGTCGTCGTACCCATGGACGAAGTAGTTTTCGATGAGCGGCTGGAAGATGTTGCGGATGATGCCGTATTGCAGGATCTGCGTATCGATATCGAAGATCACCTGCACCCGGTCCTCGTAGCGGGCGCAGAACAGCGCCAGGTACTTCTTGCTGAAGGCCAGCTCGTCGCTGATGGGCACAAAGGTACGCGACCCCAGAAAGCCCCGGAAGATGGTCGCCAGCTGGATGATCAGCTCCGCCGTCTCCGCGTCGTTGTTCTGGTAGCAGCGGGTGCTGAGCATGTTCAGCGTGTTATAGAGGAAGTGCGGGTTGAACTTGGCCTGCAGCTCGGACAGCTCCGCCTCGCGCTGCTTGAGCTGGTAGAGGTACGCCTTGTCGATATTCTCCTGGAGGCGTTCCGTCATCTGGTTGATGGACCCGGCGATCTGCGGCAGCCCGCTCTGCTTCAGCGCGGTGGGGATGCGGTGCGACAGCTGGTTTTCGCCGATGATGGCAAGGCCCGCCTGAATCGTCCTAACCTCACGCTGGATCATGTGCAGCATCAGCGTATAGATCAGGATGGAGATGATCGTAAACAGCACGATGACCGCGAAGATATACGGCGTGAACGCGTGGAAGTGGAGGAACGCATCGCGGTAGGGGACGAGCGCGTAGATGGAAACCCTGTGGCTGATGTCCCCCCGCATGAGCGCATAGAACTCCTCGCCGGTGTCGCTCTTCACGATGCCGCCATCCTGCATGTCCGAAAGCGCCACGGAAGGGGTAGTGTCGCCGGTGGCGGAATCGTACAGCGGCTTGCCATCATAGAGCACATGGAATGACGACCCCTCAATGGAAAGGGGCATCGCGTCGCATATCTGGTCGAAGCTGTCCAGGCCGTACCCCACCAGCAGCTTGCCCGGGCCCATGTCCAGCGGGCTGCCGCCGCATATCGCGAACGAATGGTACCAGGTATTGTACGGGGACATGAAGGTTTCGGCCTCGTAGACCTCCATTTGCTTGGACTTGGTCATCAGCTTTCCTGCGTAGGGAAAGTCCCTGGGCAGCGTGTTCAGGCTGCCCGCGTCCACATAGTAGATATAGTTTTCAGCGCGCGCATCGGAAATGACGGCGATCCACTGGATGTGATTGGACCGGAGGGCTAGCTTTGACAGCGTGGCGGAAAGCGACGCGCGCTCCTGCGGCAGCAGCGGCGACGCGTCCTCCCGGGCAAAGTAGTTCAGGAACACATCGAAATTCGTCCGCTCCTCAAAAACGGGCATGTACACCTGCCAGAAGTTCTCCAGCAGGTCCTTTCCTTCCCGGTCCAGCTGCGCCATAACGATGCCCACATCCGCCATGAACTCCTCTTTTTTCTGGCTGTACGAAAAGTACGAAGCGATGCCGCTGACGACCAGCAGGATCACCCCGTACACACAGGCCAGCATGATAAAGGAGTGGCTGCGCGTAAGCGTGTCTTTCCTCGCGCTCATCTGGGATCGCCTCCCAGCTCGTCCGCCTCGCTAATCCGGCTGGTGCGGTACATCGCGGGCGAGAGGCTCAGGTGCTTTTTGAAGCACTGCACGAAGTAGCTGACCGATGAAAAACCCACCCGCCCGGCGATGTCGCCTATTTTGAGATCGGTATTCCGCAGCAGCAGCGCGGAGCAGCGGATGCGGTAGCGGGACAGATAGTCGTTGAAAAAGACGCCAGTCTCCTTCTTGAAAAGGTAGCCCAGGTACGACATGTTCGCCTTGGTCTTCACGCAGAAATCCTTGATGGAGATGTTGGCGGCATAGTTTGCGTGGATGTACTCCAGCGCCAGGCGGATGATGGGGCTGTAGCTGTCGCCCGCCGGTTCTTCGTCCGGCAGGTCGGCCTTTTCCAGCAGCGCGCAGGCGCTCTGGTAGCTGATGCCCAGCTTGTCACTGCCGGTGACGATCGCGCCGACCGCAACGGACACGGCCCCCTCGACGCCAAGGCGCGCCGCCGTGGCCGCCGCCTGCGCCTGTATCGCTTCGGCATCCAGTTGCAGCCCGCCGACCAGCAGCACATAGTGCCCCTTGTTGCTCCAGAATGGATACGCCTCCGCGTGCCCGGAAAGCCACTCGGCAAGCTCCTGGCGGAAGCGGGTCAGCGAGCACGCGGCGTCCCGCTTCTTGATGCAGAGCGTCAGGTATTGCGGAAGGTAAACATTGATGCCCAGCAGGTTCGCGCGCTCGGAAAGCTCCTCCTCGCTGATCGCGCCGGACGCCCAGCGGAACAGGATGTTGTTGCGGAACAGCAGCTCCGTGTTGTTTTGGTTGGTGTAGAGGTTGTCCAGCGCCTTCTCGATGGTCTCTTCCAGTTCGCCAATCTGGATGGGCTTGAGCAGGTAGTTTTCCACGCCCAGCGTCAGCGCTTGGCGCGCATACTCAAACTCGCTATATGCCGTCAGCACAATGCAGTGCAGGTTGGCGTACTCCGGCCGGATCGACCGCAGCAGCGTCAGGCCGTCCATGTAGGGCATCTGTATGTCGGTGATCAGGAGGTCAATGGGGTTTGCGCGGATGAGGTCGAGCGCCTGCTTGCCGTTGGATGCCCGCAGAATGGTGCCCACGCCCAGCTGCTGCCAGGCGATGTTCTGCTCCAGAAAGTCCAGGACAATATGCTCATCATCCACCAGCAATACCGTGTACATGGCGATGGCCTCACTTCATCCGTACTGACATTATTTTACGAAGATGGGCAAGTGCCGTCAAGATGAATAAGAAACCAACTAGAATTATCGACAAATCCTAGAGTTTTTTATATGGATTCTTTCCCACCTGTTATTTTATAATCAAAGCAAGGAACGGAGAACATTTCAGAAAGGGGGGCGCATGTGATACAGCAACCGCGAATGAACGATTTGCGTAGACAGATGGCGCGGTCCAAGAAACGGAACTCATTCAAGCTATTCTTATTTGTATTTCCCGCCATCTTGCTCGTGATCATTTTTCACTACATGCCGCTGTGGGGCTGGTCGTTCGCTTTCTTCCGCTACAAGCCGGGCAAGGCGCTATGGGACTGCGCGTTTGTGGGGCTGGATAACTTCACGCAGCTCTTTGGCAATGCGGTGATGCGCCGAAACCTCACACGGGTGCTGACCAATACGTTTGGCATCCACATGCTGGGGTATTTGTTCTCCCCGCTGCCGATGCTGTTCGCGGCGCTGCTGTGCGAGGTGCGCTCCAAGCGGTTTCAGAAAACCGTGCAGACGATGACCACGCTGCCGCACTTCATCAGCTGGATCATTCTGTTTTCACTGGCGACGAGCATCTTTGGCAATACCGGCATGATCAACAACCTGCTCAAGCAGGCGGGGTCCAGCTACCGCATCAACATCCTCAACACGGACAGGAACGTCTGGCTGATCCAGGTTTTGCTCCAGCAATGGAAAGGGCTTGGCTGGAGCGCAATCATCTACTTTGCGGCCATCGCGGGGCTGGACCAGGAGATTTACGAGGCCGCGATGGTGGACGGCGCGGGGCGCTGGCAGAAGCTATGGTTCATCACGCTGCCGCAGCTGATCCCCACGTACTTCGTGCTGCTGATCATGAGCATCGGCAATTTCCTGAACACGGGCGTCGACCAATACCTGGCGTTCGGCAACGCGCTGAACAAGGCATCCATCGAGGTCCTGGACCTGTACGTATACAACCTGGGCATTGGCAGCGGGCAGATATCCTTCAGCGTCGCGGTGGGGATCATGAAGTCAGTGGTGGCGATTGTGCTGTTCAGCGGCGCCAACATGGCATCCAAGAAAATCCGCGGGACCAGCGTATTTTGAGGAGGTGCGTTTGATGAAAAATAAAATTGACGCGCCGGCCGCGCACATCAAGATGGACCGGGGGGACATCGCGTTCCATGTCGCCGCCTACTTCCTCTTCGGCGTGCTCGCGCTGATCTGCGTGTACCCGTTCTACTACCTGATGATCTGCACCATCAGCGATCCGCAGCTGGTGAACCTGGGGCGGATCATGCTATGGCCGATCGGCGTGAACTTTGAGAACTATGTGGAGATATTCCGGGTGCAGAACCTGGCGAACTCCGCCTTTATCTCCGTCGCCCGCACGGGCCTGGGCACCGGCTGCGCGCTGCTGGTGACATCGTACCTGGCATACTTTTTCACCAAGCGAGAGATGTGGGCGCACAAGTTCTGGTACCGGCTGTGCGTGGTGACGATGTACTTCTCCGCCGGGCTGATCCCCGCGTACCTGAACAACCGGTCGCTGGGCCTGATCAACACCTTCTGGATCTACATCATTCCAAGCCTCGTATCCATCTACAACATGATCCTGATCAAGACCTCCATCGAAGCCCTGCCCCCGGACCTGGAGGAATCCGCGTACCTGGACGGCGCAGGCTACTTCACCAGGCTCTACAAGATCGTGCTGCCGCTGCAAAAGCCCATCCTGGCCACGGTGGCGATGTTCGCGGCGGTGGGCCACTGGAACGACTTCTTCACCACCAAGCTGTATATCACAAGGCCCGGCCTGTACACGCTGCAGTTTCTGCTGTACGAGCTGCTCAGCCAGATCACCGCCGCGGCGGAACAGATCACGGACGAGAACCCCTACGCCACCATCACCCCCGCGGGCATCCGCATGACGCTTACCGCCGTGGTAATTATCCCCATACTGTTTGTATATCCCTTTATCCAGAAGTATTATGTCAAGGGTATCATGATCGGCGCGGTAAAGGGATAACAACGATACGAAACAAAAGGAGGCAACCCACATGTCAAGGAGTCTCAAACGGCTTGCTACAACCCTGCTGGCCATCGCGATGCTTCTGTCCATCCTGCCGATGGCTACTGCCGAGCAGGCGGTGGAAACCATCACCCTCTATCCTTCCGCGGCCAACGTATCCAGCGGTGTCGTCAGCGGATACAAGGGCGACTTTTTTGCCAGCAAGGGCATCAAGCTGGAAATCTGGGCGTTCTCGGATGAGAAGACCAACGCCATCCTGGCCTCCGGCGACCTGCCGGACATCATGTACATTCCGGAAGTCAACCGCGATGTGATGATTGAGGCGGGCATGCTGCTCAACCTGGACGACTACCTTGACCAAATGCCGAATGCGGTGGCCTACGAGCCGCTCGCCACGGCGCTGAACTACGTCCGGGCGTACAAGAGCGCGGGCACCGGCAGCGTCTACGGCCTGCCCACCACCGTGGGCGACAACTCCACCAAGGCCGCCTATGCGGATTCCACCGAGCGCAACGCCGTGAAGATCAACTGGGAGATTTACGAGGAGATCGGCGCGCCGGAAATCACGGATGTGTGGAGCCTGCTGGATGTCATGGAGCAGATGCTCGCCGCCCATCCCACCGATAAGGACGGCAACCCGTTCTACGGCACCATCCTGAACAACGGTTCCGACAGCCAGTACTGGGCGTGCATGACGCTGTACTACCGCTGGTTCGGTTTCATGGAGCGCGACCTGGCGTACATGCTGGAGACGGACATGGTGAATGGCATCTATTCCTCCATCCTGGACGAGGGCAGCAAGTACTACGAGGGCCTGAAGTGGTACAACCAGGCGTACCGCCGCGGCCTGATGGACCCCGACAGCATCAACAACGACCGCCCCACGCAGAAGGCGAAGGTTGACGCTGGCTACGCGATGATCCCCAGCGGCTATCTGCCGGGCTGGGCGACCACCTACTACCAGTACCTGCTGGACGATTCCAACATCCACTACAACTACACCAGCACCTACGGCGGCCTTTTGATTGGCATCAACGCCAACACGGACAAGCTGGATGCGTGCCTGAAGTTCCTGGATACGCTCTGCGATCCTGACGCGATGGTCGCCATCACCTACGGCCCCGAGGGCGATTACTGGATCGTGGATGAAGCGGGCAACATCACCCTCTCCGAGAAGGCGCTCGCGTACCTGAACAGCAACAAACAGGCCCAGGACCAGTACACGCTGGAAAGCGGCGAAAAGCTGGTGCTGTGGAACACCCCCTGGATCGTCAACACCGGCGAACCGACGAGCTATGGCGACGGCGAGGGCGGAAAGAAGATCATCGCCGCGCAGCAGTGGAAGGAAGCCAACGAAATCAGCGCCACCAGCCCCACCTTCCTCAAGTGGCGCGAGACCACCGGATATTCCACCTGGAGCGAATGGCTTGCCGACAAGGACGCCTATTGCCCCGTCAGCACGCTGGATGGCATCTTCAGCTTCTGCAGCCAGCCGGACGACATCATGAAGTTGACAGTGGACGCGCTGCGTGATACGGTGGTTACCGCCAGCTGGAAGATGGTCTATGCCCAGAGCGATGAAGAGTTCCAGAAGATTTGGGACGCGATGGTGAAGGACTGCATGGGCCTCGGCGCGGAAGACGTAATCACCTGGCGCCTTGCGGACATCGAAAACGCGCGGGTGCTGCGCGATGAGCTGGTAGCGGAGTAATCAAAAGTAGGTACATTAAAGGGATTGCCACGGTTTGCGCTGTGGCAATCCTTTTTAGGGAAAAAGGAGGAACCCCATGGAGCTTCATCAACTGGAGGGCCGCATTCCGGGCGGCTATACCACGTTCGCCAGCGTCTGGGGAGCGGGCGAGGTCAGGGACCGGTTGTTCCGCCTGCAAAACGGGGCGGGCGACATCATTCCCGTGCAGTCCAGGGTCACCGCCCGGTGGCCGGATGGCAGCGTGAAATGGGCCGCACACACGGCGGATTCGTCGCGGATGGGCGGGGTGGTTTCGCTTGCGGCGGGGGTGGGGGCGGATAGCGTTTCAGGCATCACCGTCACCGAGGCGGACGGCGGATTTTGCGTGGATACGGGCGTACTGAGCCTGCGCATTCCGATGGGCGGCGGTTTGCTTGCGGAGGATTTGCGGCTGAATGGGAAGCTGCTTGCGCGGCGGGCGTATCCTGTCTTGAGCCTGGAAACGCCGGTGCAAACGGAGCAGGGCCCAGCGATCACAGTGGTTGATTGTCCCGCAGTTATCCAGTCCGTGGAGGCGGAGGAGGTCGGCCCGCTGGAGGCGGTGTTCCGCTTCAGCGGCGTGCACCAGTCGGGCGGCGCTGACAAGATGCCGTTCCAGATCCGGCTGTATGTGAACGCGGGCAGCGCGGAGATGCGTTTTGAGCACACCTTCTTCTATGGCGGCGATGAAGAGACCGACTTTCTAAAGAGCATGGGCATCCGCTTTGATGCCGTGCTGGCGGGCAAAACGCACCAGCGGCATGTGAAGCTTGCCACGGACCGGAATGTGTTCCATGAAGTCGCCACGATGCTAAACAGCAACTACCCGCGCCTGCCGGTCGATATGCTGCGGGCGCAGATCGACGGCGAAATGCATGATTATGCAGGCAACGCCGATGTGGAGAACGCAACCGCCAACCTGCCCGTATGGGACCGGTACACCCTCTGCCAGGACAGCGCGCAGCACTATGTGATCCGCAAGCAGACGCAGCCGGAATGCTGCATGATCGACTGCCAGCACGGGGGCCGTGCGCGCGGCGCGATGGCCATCGCCGGGACGGACGGCGGGCTGATGCTCGCCATCGCCGATGCGTGGCAGAAGTACCCTTCGGGCTTTGAGGTCAGCGGCCTGGGGAGCGATGCGACGGAGGCGACGGCCTGGTTCTACTCGCCGCAGGCGCACGCGTATGACTTCCGCCACTATGCAACCCGCTCCTACCCGCAGACATCCTACGAGGGGTTTGACTACCTGGGCGCTTCGGCCTACGGCATTGCGGTGACCAGCCGCGCGACCGTGGTGCTGACGGATGGCCTGCCCGGCAACGGCGCACTGGAAGGCTTCACCGCGCGGGTGAGTAGGCCCGCCGTGTACGTCGGCATGCCTGAGTATTATCACCAAAAGCGCGCGTTCGGCTACTGGAGCCTGCCGGAGACGGAGACAGAAACCGGCCGCTTCCTGGAAGACCAGCTGGGCAAGGCGTTTGATTTCTACGAAAACGAGATCGACGCCCGCAACTGGTACGGCCTTTTTGACTACGGCGATGTGATGCACACCTACGACCCGGTGCGCCACACCTGGCGGTATGACGTGGGCGGCTTCGCATGGCAGAACACGGAACTGGTGCCTACCTACTGGCTGTGGCTGTACTTCCTGCGCACGGGGCGGGCGGATGTGTTCACCGTCATCGAGGCGATGACGCGGCACTGCGCGGATGTGGACTTCTATCATTTCGGGCCGATCAAGGGCATCGGCACGCGGCACAATGTGCGGCACTGGGGCTGTTCGTGCAAGGAGCCGCGCGTGTCAATGGCCGGGCACCACCGCTTCCTGTACTACCTGACGGGCGAGCGGCGCATTGGCGACGCGATGGACGACGCGATGGACGCCGACCGGTCGATGGCGAACCTGCCCCGGCAGTATGGGCGGGAGGGCGGAATCGGCGTGCGTTCCGGGCCGGACTGGTCGTCGTTTGTCTCCAACTGGATGACGCACTACGAGCGCACGCTGGACGATGCGTACCGGGCGAAGATCGAAACCGGCATCGCGGATATCGCCGCCGCGCCGGTGCAGCTGACCTCCGGGCCGGAGTTCCTCTACGATGCGGAAACCGGGCACATGGTCTACATAGGCGACACGGATACCGCGCCCAACATGCACCTGCAAATCTGCATGGGCGGGCCGCAGATCTGGATGGAAACGGCGGACATGCTCGGGAACGAGACGCTCAAGGACATGATGGCCAAACACGGCAGGTTTTACTACCTCACCGAGGAGGAGCGGAAGGCGGAATCCGGCGGCTTGATCCACAAGCGCAGCTTCCCGCTCAAGTATTTCGCGACGGTGATCGGCGCGTATTCGGCGCAGAGGCGGGGGGACGCGGCGCTGGCGCGGCAGGTCTGGCATGAGCTTCTGTATGCGCTGGTCGATGGCAAGGACCTCGACGGCTTCATGCCGGTGCCGTATGCCGAAACCAGGGATGGCGCGGCGCTGACCGAAATTCCGTGGATCAAGACGAACTTCGCCGCGCAGTGGTGCCTGAACCTGATCATGGCGCTGGAGTTTATCCCGGACACGCTGCCGCCTACGCTGGATGGGATGAAGCAGATGCTTTGCGATCTGGGGTACGGGGATTATCACCGTTCGTAAGGCCGCATAGCGAAAGGCCGCCCATCCCCCCGGGATGTGCGGCCTTTCTACACCTTACTAGCCCCTCACAGAATGCCCCTGCGGATAACCTCTGCCATGTACAGCGTGGGCTTCATCGAGAGCGCCTTTTGTAGCTGCGCCTCCGCCATGGCCGCGTTCCCCAGCACCTTGTGCGCCAGGCCGTAGAAGTAGCTGCACTGCGCCTCGTTGTTCAGCTTGGTATCGTGCTCAAAGGGCAGCGTGCATACCAGGCTCTTGGTGAAGTAAGGGTACTTGCCTTCATTGGCGAGCAGCGCGTCCGTATCCCGCAGCATCTTGTCCGCGCGCGCCTTTGCCTCGGCATCCTTGCCCAGCGCCTTCAGGCTCTGCACGGCGTAGTAATCCATCTCCGGGTTTTCGCTGCCATCCTGGGCGGACAGCGCAAAGTACTCCGCGGCCTTCTGCGCATCGCCCAGCGCTTTGTATGCCAGCGCCATACAGTAATCCAGGTGCGCATGCTCGTAGCGCATCGGGCGCTTGCCTTCGTTGTAGTGTTTGGGGATCTCCCGCGCCTTTTCAAACAGCGCCAGCGCTTCGCCGGGCACTCCCTCCGCGAGTCTCCGCATGCCCAGCAGCAGATTCGCCGCGATATGTTCCCGGGTCAGCACGCCCTCGCCGCCCTCATAGGGGTGGAAGGCATGGGCGGACAGCATCTCCAGCGCCTCTTCATACGCCCCATCCTCGATGCGCGTCGCGATGGCCTTCACATACAGATCGTCGCGCATCGCGGCCAGATCGGCATGGCGGCGGAGCAGCGCCAGACGCTCCTTCACCGGCAGGCCGGTATTGCGATGGTACTGCATCAGCTCGTAAAACACGCGGTGATCCTGCGGGTTCATGTCAAACGCTTTCTGGATCAGTTCGCCCGCTTCCCGTTTCTTGCCCTGCTTGTCAAAGTAGCCGATGGCGAGGTTGCGGTAGGCGGTGGCGAATGCCGCGCCACGGGCGACGGATATCTCATAGCAGGCGATCGCTTCCTCAAACAGGTCCTTTCCGTAGTACATGTTACCCAGCAGGTACGGCGCATTAGCGTCGCCTTCGTTTCGCTCCATCGCGCTTTTCAGCACCGCGATGGACTCCAGCCGGCTGTGCAGACACCCTTCCACGGATGCTGCCATGGCCTGCACGGCATACGCCTCCGCCCCGCCAGCATCGCCCGCAGCCTGCGCAAAATGCGCCAAGTAATAGTAAGCGATGGGCGAGACATCCCCCGGGGCCGCGCCATCCGCATACAGCTGCAGCGCATGCTGGGCCTCATCGTACAGCCCCATCTGGCCATACTCTATCGCGATATCCAGGTGGTTTTCCACCTGCCCCTGCAGCAGCGCGCTGCACTGGGCCAGCGCCTCGCTTGCCTCCGCTTCCCGGCCGATGGCCTCCAGCAGCCGCACCCTCTCAAACGCGGCGGCGTAGTCCATGCGGTCCTTTGTGATCAGCTCTTTGATGGCCGCAAGCGCATCGTCATACCGCCCCATACGGCGCAGGATGGTCGCGCGTATCCTCATGGCCTTGAAGTTGGCGCCGTTCGCCCATAGCGCTTCGTCCGCGTGGGCAAGCCCTTCGCGCCAGTTGCCCTTCTTGCAGTCCATTTCCGCCAGCATGGCGTAGCCTGCCGACTTCCACGCGTAGCCCCATACCGCCTTGTATAGGTTCGCGTACGCCGCTTCTTCCTTGCCAAGCAGCCGCTGCGTCACGCCAAGCTGATAGAAAGGCTCGGTATCGTAGGGGTTGGGGTTGCGCATCGTGCTGTGGCGGCACGCGGTTTCAAAGCACGCCTCCGCCTTCTCCAGCAGGCCCTGATCCAGGTATACTTTGCCCAGCAGCGTGTTTGCGCGAATGTCATCCGGTGCGCGGCGGAGCGCTTCCGCAAGGTAGTCCACCGGCGAATAATACGGGTGCCGGTATTGCCACAGGTGCAGCGCGTGCAGGTAGAGATTCTCCACGGTATCCACCTTGGCAGGCTCCGGCGCCGGGGTCAGCGGTGCGGGGACCTCCACGGGCGCGGGCTTTTCGGGCCGATAGGAAACGAGCAGGCTGCCGTCCGGCGCGTACAGCGCCACCTGGAACGCGTGCGACGGAGCGTCCGGCGCGGAGATGCCGTCCTGCCGGAACGGCTTATCCGGCGCGATGTCCATCGCCGCCTCCCATACAATATCCCCGCCGCAGGTGAGCACCGCCCGTGCGCCCTGGTAGCGTGCGGTGGCATTAAGCGCCAGGTCGATCGCGCCGTCCTTGCGCTCAAAGCCGATCGCGCCGTCCAGCGTCGCGCTCTTCACCTCGCCGATGCCGCGGATGGGGTACCAGTACTGCTCGGCGGTCTTGTATTCATTCGGCATGATCCAGGCAAAGTCCGGCTGGTTGCACGAGTACACGCCGGTCATCAGCTCGATGTACGGGCCGTCCGCATCGGAAAGGTTGTCAAACCACGCGCGGCTGAAGTCCGATACGCCCCAGGTGAACATCTTCTTGCCGGGCGACACATGCCGGTTGGCGATGTGGACAATGCCGCTATCCACGCCGAAATCATAGCCGGAGAGGAAGTCGTATTTGGAATTGTAGGTGAAGAACGACGTGGGCAGGGGCATGTCCTTGAAATTGCGCACGTCTACGCCGCTGCCGAAGTCGAGGGTCTTGTACAGGCCCTTGATGACCGGGAACTCCGTGGTGAGCGCCCAGGCATGGTCGCTGGACCAGTGGATGTCCTCGGGAAACACGGCGCGGTAGTTGTCGTTCACCGCCACCGCCAGGTTGGCCCACCACAGGAATGTCTGCGGGTACGGCGTGCGGTTGAACAGCCTGATCTTCGCCTCAATGTAGGACTTGCCGGGGTAGACGGTAACGCCCACCATGCCCTTGGTGCGGTTTTGCGGCTCGACCTCGCCCATCCACACGGTGGTGCTCCCATCCTGGTTGCGCTCCGCGACATACGGCAGCGGGGAGAAGGTCGTGGGCCGGTGGTGCTGGGGCCAGTTAAACTCAATGCCGCCGGAAACCCATGGGCCGCACAGGCCGATCTGCTGGGGCTTGATGTTACGGTTGCGGTAGATGAAATCATAGCCGTTGCCCTTGTCCACCGCCGTATAGATGCGGCCGCCTATCTCCGGGAGCAGCGAGATGTCAATGTACTCATTCTCAAGGGTTACCTGTTCATACGAAACCGGGCGGAACGCCTGCTCCATGCGGTCCGAGAACGCCATGGGGAACACCTTGCCCGATGCGCCCTGCACGTTTCGCTTCTCAAAAAAGATGGGGTTTTTATCCGGTGGATACGGAACATATGTCGGGATTTCCACGCGCCGCGCGTTCATGGTGACCATAGGACGGCTCCCTCCCTTGTACATTAGCGGTAGTAGCGGTCGATCGCCTCTTTGAAGGCGTAGAAGGCCGGCTTGGGTTTCCCCGCGCTGTCCACCATGCCCCACCCGCATTCGTGGGGGCAGTTGGCGCGGCCGCAGAAGCACACGGGGTCATCCTGCCAGTCGTACTCAAAGCAGCCGATCACCCGGTCGTCCTCGGCGAATATCTTCAGGCACTCGGTGAAGTACTCGGCCTGCACCTGCTCGTCGTGGCGCTCCTTCCAGGCGTAGGCCCACGCGCCACGCGCGCATACCCAGAACTCCCCTTCGTCGTTGGGGGCCTTGTTGGGCTCGGCGGGCCATCCATCGGTCAGGTACGCGCCAATGGAGGAATACCCCCACTCCGCGATCATGATCGGGCGCTTCGTGATGCCGTGAATCTGGTCGATGGTCGCCTTCCAGTCGTAGGGTGTGCCGGGGTGGTGGGAGCCGAAGTAATAGTCCACACCCGCATAGTCGAAATACACATCGCTCTTGTCTGAGTACAGGGTCTCATAGAAGTAGGTGGATTCCGGGTTGGTCATGCAGGATGTGTTGATGCCTACCTTGGCATCCGGGTTGCCCTGCTTGATCCCCTTGGCGCACGCGTACATGTAGCGGGCCGCCTGCTCCTGGGTCATCTCCCCGCGGAAGCGGGTGATGTCCATCTCGTTGGATATCTGGTAGTAGGTGATGTCGTCCTTCAGGTCCGCGGCGGCGAACGCCATCGCCTTGGTCATGCAGTCGTAGAAGGCTTCGTCATCCACGGTTCCAAGCCAATCCGGCAGGAACCGCCGGAAGGTCAGGGAGGAAGTGCCCTTGGAGGCGTACATCATGCCGTACAGCGGGGAGATGCCCACGGCCGAAAACCCTTCGCTGCGCCAGCGCCTGGTGGTCTCGCGGTAGGCGAGGTACTGCTCGCTCAGCACCGTCATCTCCGGGTCTGCAAAGGGAAACCCGATGCCCACCCGGATCCATTCCAGCCCCGCTTCGCGCATCAGCGCGTAGTCAGGGTTCGGGTGCATGCAGGATGTGCCCATCATTTTCTTCACGGTTTGTCTTCCTCCCATCCCGTTCCTTTAGGGTTATTTACGTTTTAGTTCTTGTAAGGCACCCACTCGATGCCCTTTTCGGTCGCGGCAGCGTTGACTTCCTCGGTCACGGCGGCAAGGTTGTAGTTGTCAAACAGGTCCTTGACAAAGGCCGCCCAGTCCGCCTCAAAGTCCTTAGACTGCATGATCAGCGTGACCAGCTGGGTCTCCACGTAGGAGTTGATGTCGAACTTGTTCAGCGCCGGGGAGAACAGGTACGTGGTGAAGTCCACCGGGTAGTTGAAGGGCCAGTAGTCGTTGCGCAGCACGCCGTCCATCTTCAGGTCCCAGTCGCTCACGGTGGTATTGATCAGGTCCGGCGAGCCGTCCAGGTGCCATCCGGCCGTCGCGTACGCCAGGGCGATGGGCGTGCCGGAGGAGAAGCGCTTCGCCTTGCCCTCGGCATCGGTGAGGAGGGAGGCAACCTGCCCGTTCTCGATCACATAGTCCACATTTTCCTCGCCCCAGTAGGCGAACATGTAGCCATCCACTGAGTACAGCCAGTCAAACAGCGCCAGGATGCGGTCCAGCTTCTCATCGTCCACCGCGTAGGAAATGAGGGTGGAGGACCAGTAGGCCTTCGGGCGGCTGTTGCGGGTTCCGTCCTCCATCGTGGGCAGCGGCAGCGCGGAGACATGGTCCGCAATGTCGGTACCCGGGTTGATCAGCTCAAAGAAATTGGCGCGCAGGTAGGTGGCGTTGCTGGCGTTCATGTTGTACGGCGCGACGCCCAGGCGGCCCGAGGAGAACTTCTCCAGCATCTGCGAATCCTTCAGGATCGCAAACTCCGGGTCCAGAATACCCCGGCCATACAGGTCATGCAGCCAGGCGGTCGCTTCCTTGGCGGCCTCGCTCGTCCAGCCGCACTCCCAGGCGTTCGTCTCCGCATTGAAGATCCAGGGGCGATAGCCGAACATCGGGTAGATCAGCTCCCGGAGGAACCCAAGCCCGGTGCCGGTATCCAGCGCGTTGCCCAGGCCGTAGGTGTCGTTTTCTCCGTTGCCGTCCGGGTCGCCGTTCGTCATGGCTTCCAGGAACTTGGTCAGCTCCGCGATGGTCATCGGGGTTTGCAGCTGTTCTTCAGTGTAGCCGAGCTTTTCCGCATAGTCCTTGCGGTAGTACAGGCCGATGGGGTTGCCGTTGGTCTTCTCCCACGCGCGGTCCTCGCGCGGCAGGTTGTACATTTCGCCATCCGGCATGGCCTCATAGGCGTAGGTGGTCATCACTTCGTTTAGCTTTTCGTACTTGGAATACAGCTCCTGGGGGATCGCGTGGAGCAGTTCCTGGTCCACAAAGTCCTTGAACTCAAACTTCATGTCCCAGCCCAGGTGCACGAACACGTCCGGCAGTTCATCGGCCGCGGCCAGCATGCGGATGCGCTCATTGGCATCGGCCCAGGTGACCGCGACAATCTTCAGCGCAATGCCGAATTCATCCTTGACCTTCTGCACGAACTTTTCCGCGGCGTAGTCCCCATCGGGGGAGCTAAAATTCCACATGGCGATGGATACCTCGATCGGGTCGCTGCCGGCAAACTGCGATGCCGCGAGCGACTGGGTAACGCCGCCGAGCACCATGCTTAGCACAAGCACCAGCAGCACACAGATCCTGACACGGTTCATAGAACAGCCTCCTCTTTCTTTATTGACCTCTACCATGCAAACCGCCGGGGCGGTTTAACAGCTTGCTTTTTGCTCTCAGCTTTTAATGGCCCCCACCAGAACGCCCTTGGTGAAGTACTTTTGCAGGAAGGGATACAGCACGGTGATGGGCACAATGGCCACAATCGCGGTCGCCATCTTGATGTTTTCCTTGGCGACGAAATTGGCGCTCTCCTGGGCATAGGAAGTGGCCATCGCGGCGGAGGAAAAGTTCATCACGATCAGGTTTCGCAGCATCAGCTGAAGCGGGTACTTGTGGGTATTGTTGATGTAGAGCATCGCGCTCCACCACTCATTCCACCGGTCCACGCCGTAGAAGAGCACGAAGGTTGCGATGATCGGCATGGAGACCGGCAGCACAATGCGCAGCAGAATCTGCACGTCGTTCGCGCCGTCGATGCGCGCGGATTCCTCCATCGCCTCGGGGATGCCGGAGAACGCGTTCTTCATGATGATGAGGTACCAGGTGTTCAGCGCGTTGGGGAGGATCAGCGCGGCGATGGTATCGTACAGGCCCAGTTGCTTGATCAAAAGGAACGTGGGCACCAGGCCGCCGTTGAACAGCATGGTGAAGAGCACCATCGTCAGGAACACGCTGCGCCCCGGCAGGGTTTTCTTGGAGAGGGCATAGGCTGCGGTGGTGGTGATCAGCATGCTGTATACCGTGCCGACCAGGGTCACCGTGACGGTAACCTCCATCGCCTCCAGCAGCTCATTGGTGGAGAAGATGTATTTGTACGCGTCAAAGGAGATGTTCTTGGGGAACAGCATCAGCGGGTTTGCCACATACTCCGCGTAGTTGGAAAAGGAAATCACCAGTACGTTCCATAGCGGAAAGAGCATGATGACGGCGACCAGCGTGAAGAAGCCGTAGTTGAACACCGTAAAGGCTGTGATCCGCTTTCCCTTGCGGCTGCGGTTTTGTTTTGCGCCTTGAAGCGTCAATACAATCCCTCCCCGTCATTTATCCATTTGGCGACACGGTTGGCGACCACCACCATGGTCAGGTTGATGAGGGACTGGAACAGGCCCGCGGCCGTGCCCACGCCGAAGTTGCCTTTAAGGTAATACTCACGGTATACGAACGTATCGATGATGTCGCCCACGCTGTATACGGGCGATGAATAGAGCGTGAAGACCTGCTCAAACCCGGCGGACATCACGCGGCTGACGGTCAGGATCAGCATGATCACCACCGTGCTCTTGATGCCCGGCCAGGTGATGTGCAGCATCTGCCTGGACCGGCCCGCGCCGTCCACGATGGCCGCCTCGTACAGTTCGGGGTTGATGCCCGCCAGCGCCGCCAGGTATATGATGCTCTCCCAGCCCGTTTCCTTCCACGCGCTGCTGATATACAGAATCGGGCGGAACCAGGCAGGCTCCAGCAGGAAGTTGATCGGCCGCCCGCCGAGGCTTGCGATAATCTTGTTAAAGAAGCCGCCGTTGATGGTGAGCAGGCTGTACACCATGCCGGAAATGATGACCCACGAGAGGAAGTGCGGCAGGTACATGGTCGTCTGCACCAGGCGCTTGAACCGGGTGCCCTTGATCTCATTGAGCAGCAGCGCAATCACAACCGGCACGAAGAAGGTCGACGCGATGCGCCCGATGCTGATGGAGATCGTGTTGAAGATGACCCTGCGGAAAACGGAGGATTCAAACAGCGCGCGGAAGTTATCCAGGCCCACCCATGGGCTGCCCCACACGCCTTTGCGGTAGGTGAACTTTTTGAACGCGAGCTGTACGCCATAGATCGGCACGTAGCGGAACAGGATCAGCGTGCCCATCGCGAGAAACAGCATGGCATAAAAATACTTATGCGCGTAGATCCTGGCGAGCAGGCGCTGGAAGCGGGAAGCCTTTAATGGCTGTGCGGGTAAGGTTTGCCGTTTCGTTAGCATGAGGCTCACTTCCCTGTATCGCATAAATTTTGATTGCATTTTTATTATATAGACACAAAACGCCGCGCGCCAGTGACAAATTTCGGGTGTTCCGGGCATTTTATTTGGGAATATGCGTGGCTTGTTTTTCCGTTGACGGGTGCGAATGCGTATGGTATCTTTATTCAATAACTCAATAACTGTAAGGGGGTAGCGTATGAAACGGCCGCGCTCTCTTCGCTTTCATATGCTGACCGTGCTGACGGCGCTGCTGCTCATCGCCGTCTCCCTCAGCGTGCTCATGTACTCCGGCTATGAGGCGCAGTACAAGGAAAAACTGCTGGAGATCAACGCCGATACCATACGACAGCTATCCGAAAACATCACGCTCAACTACAAATCCCTGCTCACCACCCTGGAGTCCTTCGCCACCAACTCCGTTGTGCAGCAGTTTGTCGGCGCGACGGACCCTTACGAAAAATGGCGCAACAGCCAGCTCCTCAGCAACCTGGAGCTGAACTACAAAAACATCAACCGCAGCCTCAGCGCCATTCTGCTGAGGACCTCCGCGGGCGCGATCTACACCGATGCCTCGCTGCCGTCCTTTAACTCCATCCTTGCGGCGAAGGCCTTTGCCGCGCTGGACGCGGGCGCGCCCTCCTGCCCGGTTACGGTGGGCAGCAAGCGGTATGTCGCCTTCCAGCGGCCGATTTACGACCCCAACGTTTCCCGGCACCTGCTGGGGCACTGCCTGTTCCTGGTGGATGTCTCCTTCGTGGTAGGGTTCATTGAAAAGGCGGAGCTGCGCACCGGGAGCGAGTTCTACATCCTGGACGAGAACGCGACCATCATCTCCAGCAACAACCCCTCCCGGGTGTTCAGCGCGCTGCCGGACGCATACACGTCCTATCTCCAGGAGAACCAGGGCGAGCCGTACTCCGCGATTGACGACACGTACATCATCGTGACCGAGTACCTGCCCGAGGCCCATTGGACGGTGCTCTGCATGACCCCCCAGGAGGCCGTGTTCCAGGAGCTTACCCAGGTCACGCGGCGGACGCTCTTCATCCTGGGCACGATGGGCGTTCTGCTCATCGCGGTGTATATGCGGTATTTCCAGTCCATCACCGGGGATGTGAAGCGGTTCGTGCGGCACATGCAGTCCGTGTCGCTGGAGGGAGATTCAAAACCCCTCTACCTCACCGCCAACGCGGAGTTTCAGGAGCTTTCCAGCGGCTTTAACGCAATGATGGAGAAGCTGCGCCAGCTCAACGAGCACAACCTGGCCTACCAGCGCCAGCTTTTGACCCAGGAGATCGAGAACAAGAAGTCCCAGCTGCTGGCGCTGCAAAGCCAGATCAATCCCCACTTTCTGTACAACACGCTGGAATGCATCAACAGCGCCGGCGCGGTCTGCGGATCGGACGATGTGCAGCAGATGTCCACCGCGCTGGCGTATATCTTCCGCTACTCCATCAAGGGCAGCCATGTGGTGTGTGTGGGCGATGAGGTGGACGCCATCCGCTGCTACATGAAGATACAGCAAATCCGTTTCCCGGGCCGCTTCTCCATGCTGTTTGACATTGACGACGATACCCTGTCGCTGCGGATGCTCAAGTTCGTCCTCCAGCCCATCCTGGAGAACTGCATCATCCACGGGGTGGAGAGCAGCACCAAGCGCTGCACCATCCGCCTGCACATCCGCCAGGAGGGGGGCATGCTGCACCTGACCATCTCCGATGATGGGGGCGGCATGGCGCCGGAACGCCTCGCTGCGCTGAACAGCGCGCTGGCCCAGCGGGAGGAGCTGTCCACCTCCTCGGGCAGCATCGGCCTGACGAACATCAACAGGCGCATCGCGCTGTACTACGGGGAGGCGTATGGCCTGCACATTCAAAGCACCCTGCTAAAGGGCACCCAGGTGGATCTGATCATCCCCGTGGCCACGGAGGAAAACCGAACTACGGCGTGACAAGGAGGCGTTTATGTACCGCGTAATCCTCGCCGATGACGAGCCTTTGATCCTGGCGGGCCTTTGCAAGAAAATACAGTGGGAGCAGCTGGGGTTTTCCATCTGCGCGCAGTGCGAAGACGGCGCGCGCCTGCTGGAGGCGGTCAGGGAGCATAAGCCGGACCTGCTCATCATGGACATCCGCATGCCGCGCATGACCGGCATCGAGGTCATGCAGGCGATTCCGGCGGCGGAAAAGCCGCTGGTGATCGTCATCAGCGGCTACTCCGACTTTGCCTACGCAAAGGCCGCGCTGCAGTACGGGGCGGTCGATTACCTCCTCAAGCCCGTGATCGCGGATGCGCTCCACCAGACGGTGCTGATGGCCAAGGAGCGCCTGGATACGCAAAGCGCGCAGGGGGCGCTCCCCGGAGGCCCGCTGCCCCCACCGTCTATTGGAGAATCCACCAGCAAGCAGATTATCGAGAAAATCTGCGCGGCCATCGAGCGTGAGTTCGCGCTCCCGCTGACCCTGAAGCAGATGGCGGAGCAGCACCACATCGACATGAGCTACTTGAGCACCCTGTTTCACGCAAAGGTTGGCAAGACCTTCACCGCGTACCTGACGGAGGTGCGGCTTGCGCGCGCGTGCCAGCTGCTGGAGACCACCACCCTGTCGCACGAGAAAATCGCCGCCCTGTGCGGCTACAGCCAGTACACGTATTTCAAGCGGGTGTTCAAAAAGGTGCTGGGTGTCACCCCATCCCAGTACCGCGAGGGACATAGATGAGCCGGGCACGGGCGTGAATGCCCTGCGAAATATCCTCAGCGGCCCACAAAGGCCTTGATTTGCGGGCGTAAATGCCCTACAGTAAAACAAAATGCCACAAAGCAAGGAGTACAGTGTGAAGACTGATTTTCACCCAACCTGTGAGCTGTATCCAACGATCGTCACCCCTTTTCACCAGGACCGGAGCATTGACTATGAAAGTCTCGGGCGGCTGATCGCGCACTTTGCGCGGCACGGCGCGGACGGCATCTTCGCGGTGTGCCAGTCCAGCGAGATGTTTTTCCTCAGCGATGAAGAGAAGCTCGAACTGGCCGCCTTTTCCATCCAGCACTGCCGGGAGCAGGGCATTTCCTGCGTGGTATCCGGCCATACGCAGGATGAAATAGAGGACCAGATTCAGTACCTGAGGGCGCTGGAGGCCCTTTCGCCGGACGCGATCATCTTCGTCTCCAACCGGTTTGCCAGTGAGGCCGAGCCGGACGACACGCTCATCGCGCGGATGGAGCAGGTCACCGCCGCCCTCTCGCCCAATACCCGGCTGGGCATCTATGAGTGCCCCTACCCCTACAAGCGCCTGCTCACCGAACCTGTGCTGCGAGCCATGGCACGCGACGGGCGGTTTCAGTTCATCAAAGACACCTGCTGCGATATGGATATCATTGCGCAGCGGCTTTCGCTGCTTAAGGATACCCCGATGGCGCTCTACAACGCAAACGGCGCGACCCTGCTGGACAGCCTGCTCGCGGGCGCGAGGGGCTATTCGGGCATACAGCTCAACTACTTCCCGGAGATATTCGGCCAGCTAAAGGCGGCCCTTTCCGCAGGGACGCCCGAGCTGTGCCGCGCGCGGGACATCGCGGATTTCATCAGCGCCACGAGCGTAATGGAGACGCAGAACTACCCCGCAAACGCCAAGTACTATCTGACGCTCGAAGGGCTTTTCCACGGCGAAACGACCCGGAACGGAAAGCCGCCCCTCACCTCCGCGCAGAGGCTGGAGGTGGAAGCCTACCGGCGGCAGGCCATCGCGATGGCGCTGCGCTGCCAGAGGCACTGCCGGGCGCAGCTTGTGTTCGATGACCAGGCGCACTTTCCCGCCTGCCACGCCTCCACGGTGCTTCCCCTTGACCGGGGAGAAGCGCTCATCGCCTATTTCGCCGGTGACCATGAAAAGGCGGACAACGTGGGCATCTGGCTCTCACGGCGTGAGAGCGGCCTGTGGCTGCCGCCTGTGCGGATCGCCAAGGTGTGCGAACAGGCGCACTGGAACCCGGTGCTGATGGCAACCAAAGACGGCGTGCGCATCGTGTTCAAGGTGGGGAAGGAAATCCCCGACTGGAAGAGCTATACCATGGTTTCCAGCGATGGCGGACGCAGCTGGTCCAGCCCTGTACGCTATGCCAACCAGGAAGTGGACGCCCGCGGCCCAGTGCGCTCAAAGCCCATCCGCCTTAAGGACGGACGCCTGCTCGCCCCCAACTCTGTGGAGAAGTTCACCGGCGACGGGCGCTGGACGGTCTGCGTCGATGTCTCCAGCGATGAAGGCGAGACATTCACGCTGCTGGCGAACATCCCGCTGAACAACCGCTTCCCCGAACAGCCCAACCACATCAGCGGCGAAGGCGCCATCCAGCCCACGCTGTGGGAAAGCTGGCCGGGCCGCATTCACGCGCTGCTGAGGACGACGTGCGGCAGCATATTCCGTTCCGATTCCATGGACAGCGGCAAAACCTGGTGCGAGGCCTACGACACGGGCCTGCCCAACAACAACAGCGGCATCGACATCGCGCAGGACGGCGACACCCTGTACCTTGCAATGAACCCCATCGCGGGCAACTGGGCCGCCAGAAACGCGCTGATCGTGATGAAATCCTCGGACAACGGCAAAACCTTCACCCCCTACCGCGTGCTAGAGGACTACCCCTACAACGACAAAACGGGCCGCAGCGCGGAATACTCCTATCCCGCCATCGCAGCCCGCGCAGGCACGCTATACGTCTCCTACACCTACATGAGGCGGCAGATCGCTTACGTGGAGATAGGGGGGTCGGAGTAGGGACGGGAGAACGTTAGGGACGGGAGAACGCCAGGGGACGCTGTCCCCTGGACCCCTGCCAGGAGGCTAGCCTCCTGGACCTCCCATGTTTCGCCTGCGGGCGGGTTGGGGTTGTGCCTATGATAAATGCCAAGGCCACCCGCCGGGAGGCGAAAGGTGGGGTGTCCAAAGGGCAAGGCCCAT
>JAVBQK010000167.1:0-16981 GCA_031549105.1 Eubacteriales bacterium | reverse complement strand
TAGGGGTTGTGGAAGGGACGGGGGAACGCCAGGGGACGCTGTCCCTGGACCCCTGCCAGGAGGCATTGCCTCCTGGACCTCCAATGTTTCGCCTGTGGGCGGGTTGGGGGGATATCCATGCAAAACATCCCGCCGTGAGGCGAAATGTTGGGTTTCCAAAGGGCAAGGCCATTTGGTGGGGATCCAAGGGGCAAAGCCCCTTGGCGTTCCTCTCCCACGCTGCCCAAGAGGCCTTCGGCCTCTTTTTATTTTGCGAAGATTGACCGGAAGGCTGTGTCGAATGGGGGCAGGAGGAGGCCTTTTTCGGTGGCAAAGCCGGTTATGAGGTCGTGTGGGGTTACGTCGAAGGAGGGGTTGTAGACTTTGACGCCTTCGGGCACGGTGCGGCGGCCAAAGCGCATCGTGACTTCGTCCGTGTCGCGCTCCTCAATGGGGATGGCCGCGCCGGTGGGGCAGGACATGTCAATGGTGGGGGTCGGGGCGGCGACGTAAAATGGAATGCCGAAATGCTTCGCCAGCACCGCTACGCTCAGCGTGCCAATCTTGTTGGCTGTGTCGCCATTGGCCGCGACACGGTCACAGCCGACGATGCAGCAATCGACCTTGCCCTGCGCCATTACCATCGCGGCCATGTTATCGCACAGCACCGTTACGTCCGCACCGGCAATGTTCAGCTCATAGGCGGTCAAGGTGGAGCCTTGCAGGCGCGGGCGCGTTTCATCCGCGTAGACGCGCAGGCGCATGCCCTTTTCCAGCGCCAGATAGATGGGGGAGAGTGCGGTGCCATAGCGGGAGGTGGCGAGCTGGCCCGCATTGCAGTGCGTCAGAATGCCCATGCCGTTGCGCAGGCGGGGCAGGAGCGTCTCGCCGATTGTGCGGCAGATGGATTCGTCTTCTGCGTGGATGCGCTTGGCTTCGCTGAGCATTGCGGCGCGTATCTCAGGGGTGGGTGCACCCCGGTGCGCCTCGGCACAGCGCACCATGCGCGCGACGGCCCAGGGCAGGTTAACGGCTGTGGGGCGTGCGGCGGCCAGGTACACAGCCTGCTTGGAAAGCCCGGCAAAGAAGCCGGGCTCGTTATCCGGCAGTGCCTGCACGCCTAACACCATGCCGTATGCGGCCGCGACACCGATGGCGGGCGCACCGCGTACCACCATCGTCTGGATAGCGCCATGAACGCCTTCGAGCGTCAGATAGCGCATGTAGACTGTCTTTTCGGGAAGCAGGCGTTGGTCCAACAGAATAAGCTCACCGCGCGCGTCGTCCCACTCAAGCGCAAGGGCGATGGCGTTTGTGTTTTCCATGTACGGTCCTCACAATCCTATTGTGTTTTAGCGCTCAGTCTGCTCTGTCATCATTCCCCAGCGAAAGCCGTAGCGGTCAACCAGCGACCCCACGCAGGAGCTGTAGGTGGTGCTATGAAGCGGATAGATGATTGTCCCGCCCTCCGCCATGAGGGTAAATGCGCGCCGGACTTCTTCCGCGGTATCGTAGGTGATGGCCAGAAAAATGGGAGGCTCGGTGCCGCCGAAGGTGCGGTTCACGTCGTCGGCCATCATGATGCGCTGCGGGCCGATATCACCTTCGGCGTGGTACACGTAGCGCTTTTCCACATCGGAAAGTTCGACATCCCAGTCGCGCTTATCCGCGTCCTCATAGTGCAGCACGAAGCGCATCACAAGGCCTAGCGCCTCTTCGTACAAGCGGATGGCTTCCTCGCAGCAGCCTTTGAAATGCAGCGCGGGGGTAATGAGCAATGTGATCATTCCTTCCTGTATATAGGATTATACTACCGGTAGTATACCATGGCCGCCGCGAACGCGTAAAGTGGGGAATTTTTTGTGCAATGCGTTTGACAAAATCGCCTCGCTCCGATACTATAACAGGAACATACTATCGGATGAGTGGGGTGACTTCATTGGCTGTTTTGGACCTGTCCCGGGTCGACGCGATCCTAACACGATACGCGAGTCCCGCAGAGAGCCTGATTGCCCTTTTGCAGGATTTGCAGGAGGAATACGGCTATCTGCCGGAGGACGTGCTGCTGCGTGTTTCGGAAAAGACCGGCATTCCGGCCGCGAACCTTTCCGGCGTGGCGACGTTTTACGCGCAGTTCCGCCTGACGCCGCCGGGCAAGTATCAGATCATGGTGTGCATGGGCACGGCGTGTCACGTCAACGGCGGCGGTACGGTCGCCGAGGCCGTGGAAGAGGCGCTGAATGTGCCGGAGGGAGCGACGACGGAGGACGGCCTGTTTTCCTGGGAGAAGGTAGCCTGCCTGGGCTGCTGCTCGCTGTCGCCGGTGATGATGATCAATGGCCGCGCGTATGGCAAGCTGACGGGCGGTAGCGTGGAAAAGATACTGGCTGATGTGCGCAAGGCAGATGCGGGAGGTGAGCGCTGATGCGGTTCTTGCTAGGATATGGCAGTTGCGGCATCGCGGCCGGTGGGGAAGCGGTGGCGCAGGCGCTGGAGGCGGCGCTTTCCGGCAGTGGCAAGGTGATGGAGAAGGTCGGCTGCATCGGCATGTGCTTTGCGGAGCCGATGATGCAGGTCATTGACGACGCCGGGAACAACCACTATTACGGCTACCTGACTGCGGACAGTACGGAGGCGATCACGCGGGCGCTGCTTGCAGGAGAGTTTCCGGAAGAGAACCGGTTGACGGAAGAGGAGCTTTCGTTCCTGACTGGGCAGATGCGCATTGCGCTTAGGCATTGCGGCCTGATCGATCCGGAAAGCCTTGCCTCCTATGAGGCGGTAGGCGGGTACAGCGCACTGCGGGCGGCGCTTGTGTCCGGGCCGGAAGAGGTCATCGAGCAGTTGAAGGTATCCGGCCTTCGCGGGCGCGGCGGCGCGGGCTTCCCGACGTGGCGCAAGTGGCAAGCGGCCAGGGATGCCAAGGGCGAGAAGAAATACGTGGTCTGCAACGCCGACGAGGGCGACCCGGGCGCGTTTATGGACCGTTCGGTGCTGGAGGGCGACCCGCACGCGGTGCTGGAGGGCATGATGCTCTCGGGCCTCGCCGTGGGCGCGAATGAGGGACTGATCTACGTGCGCGCGGAGTATCCGCTGGCGGTGCGCAGGCTGCAGCTGGCGATTGACGCGCTATGCGCGGCGGGCATGCTGGGCGAAAACATTCTGGGCAGTGGGTTTTCCTTTGACCTGCGGATGACCAAGGGCGCGGGCGCGTTTGTCTGCGGCGAAGAAACGGCGCTGCTGGCGTCGCTGGAGGGCGGGCGCGGCATGCCCCGGCCCAAGCCGCCGTTCCCGGCGCAATCCGGCTATCGCGGGTGTCCCACGAGCATCAACAACGTCGAGACTTTCGCCAATGTCCCGTGGATACTGGAAGAGGGCGGCGAGGCGTTCGCGAAGATGGGCACGGCGGATTCCAAGGGCACCAAGGTGTTCGCGCTGGCGGGCAAGGTCAAGCGCGGCGGCCTGGTGGAGGTGCCGATGGGCATCACGTTGCGCAAGATCGTATTCGACATCTGCGGCGGCATCCGGGACGACCGGCCCATCAAGGCGGTGCAGATCGGCGGCCCTTCTGGCGGCTGCTTGCCGGATAGCCTGCTGGATACGCCGATCGATTACGCGTCCATCGGCGCGACGGGCGCAATCATGGGATCGGGCGGTTTGGTCGTGATGGACGACACCGCGTGCATGGTGGACATGGCGCGCTTCTTCATGGAGTTTACCAGCAAGGAGAGCTGCGGCAAGTGCACGCCGTGCCGTGTGGGCACCACGCGCATGAAGGAAATGGTGGACGCGATCTGCGAGGGGAACGGAAAGCCCGAGGACCTCGCGCAGCTGAAGAGCCTGGGCGAGAGCATCCGGGACAGCGCGCTTTGCGGTCTGGGCAATTCCGCGCCCAATCCCGTGCTGACGACGATGCGCTACTTCCCCGAGGAATACCATGCGCACGTGAACGAAAAGCGCTGCCCGGCGCTGGCGTGCAAGGATCTGGTGAAATACGCGATTATCAAAGATAAGTGCACCGGCTGCTCGCTGTGCAGCCGCAAATGCCCGACCGGCGCGATTTCGGGCGAACTGAAGAAGACGTACACGGTTGATCCGGCGAAGTGCATTGCGTGCGGCGCGTGCGCGAAGGCATGCAGGTTCGCTGCGGTGACAAAAACCAGCGGGGAGGTGGCAGTATGAACATCAAAGTAAACGGGCGCGAAATCACGGTGCGCGCGGACCAGAAGCTGCTGACCGGCCTGCTGGAAAACGGAATTGACGTGCCGAACCTGTGCCACCTGCCGGAGCTGGAGGCGTACGGAGGTTGCGGGCTGTGCCTGGTGGAGATCAAGGGAATGCCAAGGCCCGCGCGCGCGTGCAGCATCATGCCCACAGAGGGCATGGAGGTGGAGACGACGAGCGAGCGCATCGAGCGCAGCCGCCAGACGTCGCTGGGGCTGCTGCTCAGCGATCACCGGGGCGATTGCCGCCCGCCGTGCCGCGTAGCCTGCCCGTCCAACCAGGACTGCCAGGGCTACATGGGCCTGATCGCCTGCGGTCAGTTTGACGAGGCGTTTCGGCTGGTGATGGAGGACAACCCGCTGCCCGCGTGCATCGGGCGCGTCTGCCCGCACCCGTGCGAGGCTGCGTGCCGCCGCGAGCTGCTGGAGGGGCCGCTGTCGCTGATGCAGCTAAAGCGCTTTACCGCAGAGAAGGGTTCGGAGGGTTTTGTGCCGCATATGGAGCCGCAGACGGGCAAGACCATCGCGGTCGTCGGCGCGGGCCCAGCGGGCCTCGCTGCCGCGTATTTCCTGGCGCGCAAGGGCCATACGGTCGAGGTATACGACATGATGCCTGCGCCGGGCGGCATGCTGCGCTACGGCATTCCCGCGTACCGGCTGGAGAAAAACGTGATCGACGCGGAAGTCGTCCGGATCGAAAAGATGGGCGTGAAGTTTCATTACGGCTGGAAGCTGGGTGTGGATGGTACGCTGGATGCGCTGCGCGGCGCGCACGATGCCGTTTTCGTAGCGGTCGGCGCATGGGAATCCGCAGCGCTGGGCTGCGAGAATGATACGTTGCCTGGCGTGCTGGGCGGCATCGACTTCCTGCGCCAGGTAGCGGAGGGGAACCCGCCTGAGATCGGTGAGCGTGTGGCGGTCGTCGGCGGCGGCAACACCGCGATGGACGCGGTCCGCACTGCCGTGCGCCTGGGCGCGAAGGAAGTGAGCCTGCTCTACCGCCGTACCCGCGCCGAAATGCCGGCGGAAAAGATTGAGATTGAAGAGGCCGAGGAAGAGGGCGTGAGGTTCCATTTCCTCGCCGCACCTGAAAGCGTGTTGGAAGAAAGCGGCCGCGCCGCTGGCCTTCGCCTTGCCAAGATGCGGCTGGGCGAGCCGGATGCTTCGGGCCGCCGCCGCCCCGAAGCGACGGGCGAGACGGTCGATATGCTATTTGACACGATCATCGCGGCGATCGGCCAGAAGGTGCGCGCGGAGGGTGTGGAGACGCTGGAGAAGCACCGCTGGCGCACGATCAAGGCGGACCCCGGCACGTACGCGACGAATGTAGATGGCGTGTTTTCGGGCGGTGACGCGGTGAACGACGGCCCGGGCATCGCCATCGCAGCGATTAGCCATGGCAAGCAGGCCGCGCGGACGATCGACAGCTACCTGCAAGGGGAATTGCGGCCGATCGTAAAGCCGTTCTATGTGGAACAGAAGGATATCAAGAAAGAGGACATCCCTGAGACGGCGGAAGTGGAGCGTGTCGAGGTCAAGATGGAAGCGCCCGAAACGCGCGTGAAGCACTTCAACGAGTTTGTGCAGACGCTGTCAGTGGAGGACGCGATGCGCGAGGCGTCCCGCTGCCTGGAGTGCGGTTGCTGTGATCTGTACGACTGCCGCCTGCTGCCGCTGCTACAGCAGTATGGCGCGGCGGAAGCTGGAATCCATGGCCGCGCGCGGAAGAACCCGCCGGACCGTAGCCATCCGGCCATCTGGCGCGACGAAAACAAGTGCGTGCTGTGCGGCCTGTGTGTGCGCACGTGCGCGGACCTGGTCGGCGCGACAGCACTGGGCTTCGACGGGCGCGGCTTTGAGACGGCGGCGCAGCCCGCGTTCCACTGGCCGATGGCGGACAGCGACTGCATCTCGTGCGGCTGTTGCGCCGCAGTGTGCCCGACTGGCGCGCTGCAGGAGCGTCGCCCGTTTGAAAAGACGCCGCCGTTGCCGCTGGAAAAAGAGGAGATCACCTGCGAACGCTGTAGCCGTGGCTGCCGGTTCGAGTTGCATCGCTACGGCAAGCGCGTGCTGAAGGCGATCCCCCTCAAGCAGACGGAGAGTTGCTCCATAGGTCGGTTTGCGCCGGTGGTGGAGAACGAGCAGCCCGGGAACCTGACACCTGAGCGCAAAGAAGCGCTCCGCAAAGTACTTACCGGAGACCAGCGCGCGTATATCGGGGAGAAGCCGGAGAGAGTAGGAGAAGTTTCTTTGACAGAATAGCCCGCCCGCAGGCGAAATGTCGGAGGTCCAGGAGGCTGGCCTCCTGGTAGGGGGTCTGGGGGACAAAGTCCCCCAGCGTCTCCTTTTTCAATAAGCCCGCGCGTAATCCACGAGATTGCGCACGGGCTTTCCTGTCGCCACATACGCCGCCAGATTCTCCAGGAAGATCGCCAGCGCGCGCTCGTGATAGGCGGGGGACTGGCCCGAATTGTGCGGGGTGATGATGACGTTTTCCATCGCCCACAGAGGGCTGTCCGGTGGCAGTGGCTCAGGATCGGTGGCGTCAAGGCCGGCAAAGGCAATCTGCCCCTGCGCGAGCGCGGCAATCAGCGCGGCCTGGTCGGTGGTTGCGCCGCGGCCGATGTTGATATAGCACGCTGTGGACTTCATCTGGGTGAAGCGGCCCGCGTCTATCAGATGATGGGTTTCGGGCGTCAGCGGCAGTGCGTTCACCACCGCGTCGCACTCGGGCAGCAGATCACCAAGGCGGGTGGTAGGGTAGACCGCATCGAAATACGGCGCGCTGCCGCCGTCCCGCCGAAACCCCAGCGTACGCATCCCGAGCGCTTTGGCGACACGCGCCACTTCCGTGCCAATCGCGCCCACCCCGAGAATGCCGATTGTCTGCCCGTGAATCTCATAGAGCGCATGATCGGTGCGCCACAGCCGCGCCGCTTTATCGGGGATTGACCGGTGGAGTCCACGCGAGAATGCGAGCAGCATCGCGAAGATCGTCTCGGCGATCTGTGTGCCGTGCACGCCGTTGGCGCTCGTCAGCAGGATGTTCCGGTCTTCAAGCGCCGCAAGCGGCAGGCGGTCCACGCCGGCGCTCCACATCTGTATCCAGTGAAGATGCCGGCTTTCCAGCGCAACAGGTGCAAACGAGGCATTCCATGAGGCGACAATTTCCGCCTCGCGCAGGTGCGGCGCGGCGGCAGTCATGCCGCCTTCAATAACAATGTCAAAGCCCGGCGCGGCGCTTTCCAGCGCCGTGCGGGCTTTGGGTAGGTCCACTAAAAGTACCAGCTTTCGCATGAGGCCTCCTACAAGGGTTCAGTATTGCCCATCATACGCAGCTATCAAACCGCTGTCAAGAACCGTATCGCCTCCGCCTGAATACCAGCGCGACGCCTATGGCGAGCAGGATGCCGCCTGCGGATATCGCAATGAGCTGAATGTAGCGATCTGGCAGGCCCGTATCTTCTACGGCAGCCTGCGCGGTCTGGCCGGGCCATTGCCCACCACCGCCGCCGCCTCCGGCATCATCGCCGCCCAGCCCCCGGCGGTTGGCGAACTGCTCAACACCGCGCTGCATGGCCTCGCCCATCGCGGCGAAGTCGGCATTGCCCTCGGCGAAGTTGTTGATCATCTGGCGCGTACCGCCCATGCTGCTGCCCATCGAAGAGAGGCTGATGCTGCTGGTGTCAATACGCGTGGTATCGCCGTCCAACTGCTGCAGCATGCTCTGTCCCCGCAGCTGGATGTAGTCCTTCAAGGTCTCCACAGCGGTGTCATACTGCGCAATCGTGTATTCCTTGGTGGGGTCCATGTCCACCCAAGGACGGATCATCTCGTTCAGCTCGTCGATCAGCGCTGCAACTTCGCCGTTTGTGTACATCTTGCCGATGGCCTCGATATACGAATAATAGATCTCCTTGTACGAGTCGTTTTCGAGCAGCCGGTCCATGATCGGCCGGTCTTCCAGCGTGCCGCTGGTGAACGGCTCATCAATGGAAAGGTTGATCAGCGTATCCGCATCGCCGGTGAAACCGCCATACGCCAGGTTGTAATCCCAGGGCAGCATGGTGATCTTGCCGTTCTTTTCATAGACGTAGTAGTTGTGCATCATGTTGCCGAAGTAGCTGTCGCCGTTGCCCACTGCCGCGTTGCCGGCGATGTATCGCAGCATCTGGTCCACATCCACCACGTCCTCAATGGGGGTTTCCGGATCGGCAATGCCTCCCAGCGCCTCCACCACACGCTGCTTGTCCTTGTTCTTGGTGCTCTTAAAGACGGTCTTGGTGAAGATGGCGGAGTAGCTTTCGATGTCATCGTCGATGTAGATCAGGTCAGAGCCATTTCCGCCCGCCATTCCGCCGAATCCACCGCCACCCATCATGCCGTCGCGCTGGCCACGGTTGCCAAAGTCCCATGTCCGCTGCTGTTGCGTGTCGGGACTATCGGCGGATGCACCTTCCGGCGGGGTTCCGGTGGGCTGCGTTTCGCCTGCGGGTGTTTCGCTTGTGGAGGTCACATCGGAGGCGGCATCGGTGGGTGTATCGGAGCTGACTGCACCAGGGAACTGTGGCATGTCGCCGGTGTTGCCGGTGAACCCTTCGGGTATAGAGTCTGTAAACCCCTCGGGCATAGTGCCTGTAAACCCTTTTGGCATCGTACCCATATTCCCGCTAAACCCTTCGGGCGGTGTCCCCATGTTGCCGCTAAACCCCTCCGGCGGTTGCATGCCCTGGCTTTGCGCCGTATCCTCCTGCGCCACTTCCTCCTGCGCGGCAGCGGTATCGCTTGTACCTGTTATATCCTTGTTGGTTGTATCCTCGCTGGTTGTACTGTCGCCATTCGTGCCCTGCATGAATGGCATCATGTTCTGCATTTCCGCGGGCAGTTCGCCGGTT
Source organism: Eubacteriales bacterium (assembly GCA_031549105.1). GTDB lineage: Bacteria > Bacillota > Clostridia > Christensenellales > Aristaeellaceae > Avichristensenella. Next base: position 7,884 of record JAVBQK010000167.1, on the reverse strand, counting down.
GCGGCCATCTCCTCGAACATGCGGGCCATGTCTTCCGGGTTGAAGTTCTCGGGCATGTTGCCGGGCATCATCTGGTTTCCGCCATCGCCGTTCCGGTTGCCCATATTGCCCATGTCCATCGTCTCGACCTTGTAGAGGTCGCCGTAGGAGGTGCCGTAATTGCGCAGCGCGTAGGACTCCTCCAGCACCTCGGCCGCGAGGTAGAGGCCCCAGAACTCGCCGTTGACGTAAATCTTGGCAAACGCGTACAGCGGGACATCCACGCCGACGGACTCCATCGTGTAGTAGGCCAGGTATTCCTTCATCCAGGTGGCGTCGCTGTCGGTGTTGTTGAGCACCATCTTGTCCAGCCCCAGCAGCTTCTGGTCGCTCACGTACTCGTCAAACTTGAGCTTGAAACTGTAGCGGTTCTTCTCATCCACATTCATCAGGCTGGAGTTGCCTTTGCACCGGATGCCGATCTGATAACACAGGTTGCCGTTGACGGAGACATCGCAGCTGATGTATTCTTCCGCAGTGGCGTTCTCCAACAACCATTCCCACTGATCCTGCGGCACGGTGATTTCCACGGTCATCATTTCACTGCGGTTGAAAATCTTACTTTCGTATGCAAGCGACATGCCGTGCGCGCTGACGCCCACCGATTCCGGTGCGAAGAGGAAGGCTGTTGTAAACGCCATCGCGATGACCAGCACGGCGGCGGTTACGCGCGCAAACCGCTTCTCGCTCATGCCATGTACTCTCCGTTATAGCTGACGAGCGACGCGTGGCGTACGCCGGGCAGCGCGCTCAGCTCGTTGAGGAAGCTGGTCGCCATTTCCTTCAGGCGGATTTCGCAGGTGATTTCGATGCCGTCCGTGGTGACGGTCTTGCTCTTGATGACATGGCGCTTGACGCTGTGATTCATGTGGTCCATCGCTTTGCGCTCGGCAACCTCGTTGTCACAGGAGAGCACCAGCACGTAGGGGTTGTCCCCGCTCTTGCGATTGACGAAGACCAGCAGGATCAGGCCGATAACGACCGAACCGAAGATGCCCAGCGGCAGAAGGCCCGCGCCCAGTACGATGCCTGCGGCAATCGCCCAGAACAGGAACGCGATATCCAGCGGTTCCTTGATGGCGGTGCGGAAACGGACGATCGACAGCGCGCCGACCATGCCCAGAGACAGGATGACGTTGGAGGTGACCGCCTGGATCACTAAGGAGGTGATCATTGTCAGCGCCATCAGCGTCACGCCGAAGCTCTGCGAGTACATGACGCCGCGGTATGTTTTGCGGTAGACCAGGTTGATGAAAATGCCGACGGCAAACGCCAGGCCCAGCGCGATAACCATATCCAGTGCCGAGAAGGACTGCACCTGTTCCAGATAGCTGCTCTTGAAAATGTCGTTGAAAGTCATGTTGGTAGCTCCTTTGTTTATAGTCATTCAATCCCAAAACGAACCAGGGTGAGCGGATCTTTTTCCGCCTGTCGGCGTCGCTTTCCGCTCGACGTAGCTGCCGGCTACGCCTCGCTCCGGCTCCTTGCCGGGCGAAAAAATCTCTCGCTCAACCTGGCCCGTTTTGAGGTTGAACGACTATGTGCTCAGCCGACAAAGCGGCAGGCGGCGTATTTGGAAAACGATTGGGTATGGCGTCCCGGGGTCTGGATGAGGTCGCGTATCAAATCGGGTAGAAAGGCGTCATACTTGACCTCCAGCACAGTAGGCCGGGCATCGCCCGCCGGAAGCAGTGGAAGCTGGCGGTCAAACAGCGACGTGGCCGAAAGGCCGGAGCGGATGTCGCTATCGATGGTGATGCGGACATTGCCGGGCGCAAAGACAAATGCCTCGCGCATGTACACCACCAGTGTGCGCGGGCGAAGCAGCTGGTAGCGCTGCTTGGCATGAAATTCGATTAGGAGCGGATTGTTTGTTTCCAGCATCCAGCCGGTGTCCCCAGCGAGCAGCGCCAGGCATTGCGCCTTGGTGATCGGCGCCATTTCCTTGGTGCACAGCGAATTACGCTTGCCTTTTTTTTCCACGCGGATAAAGGATTCATCTTCGTTATAATAGCGAATGCGGAATTTTTCCCGTATCTCTAGCCCGTCCAGCTTTTCCTGAAGGGCCTTGTCGTATGGGTTATCAAAATATAGGCTGCGCACCTGGTAGGGGCCGGGGTTGAATGGGTCGCGCCGCATTACCGCGCCAAGGCGGCGGCGAAGAGCCTCGGCGTCCGCCGGGGAAATGGGATGCTTCCACTCATGGCGTAGGGGAGGGGCGCTTGTTAGGGGGGTCATGGTGTACGCTCCTTTCGGGTAACTGCGAGGAAGAGCGTACCACACACTTGTTATGTTTTTGTGAACGAACTTTGAGGGGTTTTAAAACAATCGCAAGGAAGAGCAGTGTGCTCAGCGCGCCCATTAGCGGATAAACGCTGCCCACCAACGCGTCAAAGCCGGTAAGGCCGGTTAAAAGCGGAAGCGCCACAACCAGCGGCCAGGTTATCTGCTGGGGCAAATGCACCTCCAGCATGCGCGCGAGCGTGCGCTGCAGCGCCACCAGCGTGGTCATCACCGCGAGCACCAGCGTGACGAGGCACAGCCAATACCCGAGCGCGCCAAGCGAGCGCGAGAGCATCACCACCGGCAGCGCGGCATCGCGAAGCTCGCCAACATGGCGGTATAGTGCAGCGTTCGCGCTGAGGAGGAGCAGGAGCAGCATCACGCCCGCGATCGCGCAGGTGCGCAGGATGCTCGCGGTGGTCCGCTCGCGGCCCAGTTCGCACAGCACACCGCCGCCGAGCGCCGCGTTCATCGCCGCGTAGGCGAAAGCGAGCGGGAGCGCGCGCCACGCACCCGTGGGCATTGCTGCCGTGGCGGCGGAGGCCTCCGGCGCGGGCAGGCGCATCAGCAGCGCATACAGGAGCAAACAAGTAGGCAAGAGCCACCCTCCGATGGTGGCAATGGCTGAAAGCCCGCGCCGCGCCATCAGCGTGGAGAGCACCAGCGATACGGCGATGCCGATCGTATAGGCGTTGTGCACCGGCAGTGCCAGCGCCACCAGCTCGCCCATCGCCGCCAGCATCGCACCCGCGGTGACGGCGATCAGCGCGCCATTCAGCCATGCTGCAGCCTGGCCGCCCACGCCACCCAGCGCGCGCCTGCACAGTGTGCCCAAATCCTGCGCGCCCAGCCGGTTGGACAGGATTGCGGCCCAGGCGGACAGCCCTGCTAGCACAATGGCGGCCAGCACGCACCCTACCCAGGAAAAGCTGCCGAACATAGTAAAAAAGCGCATCACTTCACGCCCGGAGGCGAAGCCCGCGCCAACGACGGCGCCAACCAGGGCTAGCGCCGACTGAATTTCTCCCTGTCTCTCCTGTCGCATACACGCCTCCTACTACTGTGGGAAGCGTATGCGGCGCTATTTGGCTTCATACCAGCGCGACCATTCGATGCGCGTGACGAGGCCGTCCACCGAGTAGTAGGTCAGCTCAATCCATTGATCGGTCTGCATATAGCAGTAGTAACTGACCTTGAATTCGTCCTCGCCGGTCTTCTCCAGGAAGCCGCGGCGACCGCCTTCGGTGGTCAGGAGATAGAGCACGCGGTCTCCGCTGACGCTGTCCTCGCCGCCCTCGTCGCGGTAGGCGTTGAGCACCTCTTCCAGGCGCACGCCAATGCCGGTCTTCCGCGGGAAGGTGAACGACGACGCGCTGTTGCGGACGGATAACTCCGACAGTATGGGTGTGGAACCCTCACCGCGGGAGAGGAACTCGGCATAGCCGAACGCGTAGGTCAGCCGGGTATAGGTGCCCACGCCATCCTTCGCGGACACCATCTCAGAGAGAGGCTCTCCGTAGGTCTTGACAAAATTTTCTCGCGTCGTCTTGTACAGCTCCAGCTTGTCAATAACATCCTTGGACGACATAGTGCCCGCGTTGGACTTTCCCTTGCAGACGTAGTTGATGCTCAGCTCGTTGGATAGCTTGCCGTCGGCATTCTCCGCGATTGCCCGCAGGTGAGTAGCGCCGGTGCGGAGCCGGATGGGCGATTCGTATTTCCGGGAGTTGACCGTGGGCGCGGTGCCGTCTACGGTGTAGTAGATGGCCACGACATCCGCGGTTGCGCGCAGCGATATGTTCTGCACCGTGTCGTAGGTGCCGCTTGACAGCGATGGCTTGGGCATATCGGGCGTGGGCTTGTTGATGGTGTAGGACTGCACCAGCTCCTTGCTGTACATGCCATTTTTTTCTACGATGGCGCGCAGCCGCCAGCCACCCTCCGGCAGGTGAATGGGATCGGTATATATCTGGCCGCTTACGAGCGGGTCTTCATTCTTGATGGAATAGTAGATGATGCCGCCATCGGCAGATTCGATCGTGATATCAATTTCCTTGTCGTAACGGCTGCCGGTGGGGAGTGCCTTGGGCGTCGCGGGCAGCATCTGGCTGAGCAGCGTGTCGAAATACTCGCCGCCACACTGCGCCACGGCCAGTTCTGTACACTTGACCGCCTCGAAATTTCGTTCCTGGCCAAGCATGATGTCGATGACGCGTTGGTATGGCTCAGGATAGGCAGGCCAATACTGGATGGCGCGCGTAAATGCCAGTTCGGCCAGCTCGATTTGGTTGTTGCCCTGGTAAGCCTTGCCCAGGTCAATGAGGATTTCCAGGTTGTTGGGGTCCTTGGACTGGGCGATCTCCAGCGCGTTCACGGCGCGGGAGATGGAACCCTGGGTCATGTACTCGCGGCCCAGCTCATGATAGGCCTCGGAGGAAGCATTGCGCCCCATTGATGCCAACCAATACTGGCCCATATAGCTGCGCGACAAAAAGAAGTAAATACCGACCGTCAGAATGAGAATGCTGACAAAGGATACCAAAACAAGCCGCACCCAGTTAAAGTTCTCATAGGTTTGCGGCGCGGGGCGGTAGGCGTCTACCTGGTGGCGGCGCACCATGCGTACCGGTTTTTTCGCGGCCGGCTCGGGCCGGTTTTTGGGTGCGCTCTCCGGCGGCATGGACCGGGGGCGCGGCCCTGGCGGAGCCTCCGGCTTTGTCTCCCGTGCAGGACGCTGTGAAGCGGGCGTACGAGGCGCCGGTTCGGCAGGCGGCGGAGCGGGGCGTTTCGCTGTCCGGCGCGGCGTAATGACGGGCTGCGCTGTGGTCTCCCCGCGCATCCCGGCTTCGATGCTCTCGTGATATTTCTTGGCGGCCTCACCAGTGGGGACGGCAGAAGAAGGCGGCCTGCGCACCGGCGGGCGTTTTGCGCCGCAGGCGGGGCAGGCAGTCGCCTGACTATCGATGGTTGCGCCGCAGTTTTTGCATGTCAAAGGGCGGTTCCTCCCATGCGTCTCCTTTGTATACTAACGTTTCGGGTGTGCTATTCCATCCGCCGGAGCGATTCCCACGCCGGGTCGCCGTCGAATGCGCGGTCCTCGGGGACCTCCGCGCCCAGCGCTTCCAGCGCGTTGCGCAGCTCAATGTAATCAAGGTAGGGGAGGGTAGAATCCTCCAGCGCGTGCGCCAGCGCGGGGATCGCGCGGTCGTCGCCCAGCTTGGCCAAGAGCGAGGCAAACAGCGCCCGGCGCTCAGGGCGCGCCCTAAAGAGGCTGATTGCCAGGTCGTAGATGCGCGGATCGCCCGGGAAGTTGCACAGCACGTCCAGAAAGATCTCGCGGCCGTGTTCCGTGGCGCGGGAAACGGCGTCCAGCACGGCGGAAACCACCGATGCATCCATCGCGGACAGCGCCTCGGCGGCCATTTCCGCGCGTTCATCCCGCGCGGCGGCGGCGGTGATCCACGCGATATATCGCGCGAGCGGTGCACGGCTCTCCATCTCGGACAGCAGCGTGATCGCCGTCAGACGCGCCTCCTCAGGGATGTCTGCATTCTCCAGCAGCGGGAGCAGCGCCTCTTCCGCCGCGTGGCCCAGCGCGGTCAGGCGCTCCAGCAGCTGATCGGGCACCGGTACCTTGCCGGAGAAGTATTCCAGCATCCAGGAGACGAGCTGTGCCGCGTCGCTGTACTGGGTGAAATAATCGCCCGGGGTGCGGCCATCCAGCCAGTCCGCGGGCTTGTTGAGCCATTGCAGGTAGACCTCGGGCATCTTGGCTTCCATGCGATCCAGGTTGTTCTTGTACGCGGCGGCGTTCTGCTGCATCCATTCGGAGACAAAGCGCTCAAACCGCGCGTCAAAGTTGATGCAATTCATTTGTTTCCTCCCGTAATAGGCGCTGGGCAAAACGCTCCAGCTTGCGGCGCATGTCTGGTTTGGTGGACAGGGCAACGGTTTCACCCCGCTGCCGGCGGAATGCCAGCTCCACGGCGCGTGCCCGCAGAGACGAACCCATCGCCTCCGGTGAGCGCACAGCCAGCCTGCAAAGCGTGCGTACCCGCATCGCCTCGGCCTCTGTGATGGCGCCAAGGCGGCGAAGCACTAGGCTTACCAGCGCGTTTAGGTGCGGGTCCGTGCGGTCCGGCTCGGTGCGCGAGACATGCACCAGCGTTAGCCGGCCGTTGATCAGCGCATAGAAAGGCCCCTTCACGCCCATGACGCACAGCGCGGCCAGCACGCCATGCTTGAGCGAGACGGGGAGCATGGGATCGCAGAGCGTATCAAGCAGCGCGCCCGCCGCCCGCTCATCGCCAAGCGTGGTCAGCACACCCATCATCGCCTGTGGGATGCCCGGTTCGCTGGAGAAAAGTCCCCAGCGCAGCAGCTTCTCCAGCTCGTCGCTTTCATCCCAGCGCGCGCGGAACGCGTCCGCGCCCTCCTGCACCCAGATGCGCAGGCGACTCAGCCGGGCCAGCGTCTCGGCCAGGGGCACCTCGTGGTCATAGGGGAGCGGTTGCGGCAGCGTGCCTGCCTCCGCCGCTTTGAGGAAGTACTCAGCGATGGTGTCCATCGGATCGATGCGGCGCAGCAGCTTCCAGCGGCGGATGGCTTCCTCCGGCTGGCCGGTGTTATGATGCGCCAGGGCCAGCAGATGCACAAGATCTGTGGAGAACGGCGCTTCGGCTTCCGCACGGGTCAGCAGCGTGCGCACGTGGTCGTGCGCGCCCATTTCGCATGCGGTGTGGCAAATCAGTTGCACATCGTCATCGTTTTCAATGCCCGCCATCGCGCGCTCCAGGAACTTCTGCGCAGCGGCATCTGCGCCCACTGCTGTCAGTGTGGCGGCCATCGCGGACAGCGCGCGGATGTCCTGGCCGCAGCAGCGCATCGCATAGCGCGCCGCCTCCAGCGCGCCGTGCGTGTCGCCGGACGCCAGCAGCGCGAACGCCAGCAGCGCGTGTGTGCCGCTGTTGCGGTTTTCCAGTGTCAGTGCGCGCCGAATCAGCCGTGCGGCGAGCGCCGGTTTTCCGGCGTCCAGCGCATCCAGCACGCGCCCGATGCGGCCATTGATGCGCAGCTCCAGGTCGCTGCCCTCGTCCGCCGAACCGTCGATAAGGTCAATCAGGTCAACAGCCTCGGGCGCAAAGGCGCCATCCGGCCGCTTCTGCAGCGAGAGCACCAAGCAGTCCCGCGCGCAGTCCGCCATCTGCATGGCGTAGAAGTTGCAGCCCGCGCCATATAGGCTCCCGGCAGCGTATTCCTCATTGGAAAGCAGGGGAAACAGCGCCTGATTGGACAGCGAGGGACACTGCATATGCGCGTATGTCTCGCCGATCTCCAGCAGGGTGGCGGGGTCCCGCCCCTGATCCAGGCTCAGGCGGAGCAGCTCCAGCGCCTGCAAAGGCTTGCCGGCTTCCCGCTGCTTAATGGCCAGACGGCGGAGGTACTCAGCGCTGCGCGCGAAGGGAACCACCTGCCCCATGGTCGTTTCGTTTTCCATTTGACGCTCCTTTTTTACCCCAATGCGGGGGGGCCGTTGCGGGGTGGGGGACGGGGGAACGCTGG
>JAVBQK010000103.1:0-16382 GCA_031549105.1 Eubacteriales bacterium | reverse complement strand
GGCTCTGCCCCTTGGATCCCCGCCAGGAGGCTCGCCTCCTGGACCTCCAATGTTTCGCCTGCGGGCGGGTTGGGATCAGCATGAGCTGAATCCCCTCCCGTCGTGAGGCGAACTGTTGGGTTTCCAAAGGGCAAGGCCCTTTGGCAGGGGGTTTGGGGGACAGCGTCCCCCAGCGTTTTCCGTTTCCCGCGGCAGCCCCTTCCTAATGTATACAGGAGGAAAATGATGGCCAGCTCAATCTTTCAGGATACGGACCGGACGCGGATGCTGCCGTTTCTCTGGCTGCGGGGCGAGGATGAAGCGACCTTGCGCGCATATGTCGGAGTGATCCAGGACGCGGGCTGCGACGCGGTGTGCGCAGAATCCCGCCCGCATCCGGACTTCATGGGCCCCGGTTGGTGGCGCGACATGGACATCCTGCTGGATGAATGCAGGCGCCGCGGCATGAAGCTGTGGGTGTTTGACGACCGGCACTTTCCATCCGGGTACGCCAATGGCACGGCGGAGGGTTCCCCTTGCGGCCGCATGATGCTGACGGAGCGGCACATGGACGTGCAGGGGCCGGTCCGGCAGGGCGCGTTCATGGTGCAGAGCGATGAGGTCACGCCGAGGCCAGACGAGGGCGTGGTGGCTGTGGTGGCCGCCAGGCGGCGCGCGGGCACGGCCATCCGGCACGATACGTTCATCAACATCGGCGGGCTGGCGGTGGAGGATCTGGTCGACCTGACGGACACCGTGCGGGACGGCATGGCGTACTGGGATGTGCCGGAAGGGACATGGCGGGTGTATGTGCTGACCGCGGCGTACGTAAAGGAGCGCGTGCCGCCGCGCAGCTTCGTCAATCCCCTGATGGCGGAAGGCGCGGAGCTGATGCTGAAGGCCGTGTACGAGCCGCACTACGAGCGGTACAAGGATGCGTTCGGCGAGACGTTCATGGGCTTCTTCTCGGATGAACCGGCGCTGCGCGCGGGGCGTGGGTATCACGCGGTGCTGGGCGAGTTCCCGCAGATTCCGGTGCCGTGGCGGCCGGGCATGCTGGATTTCCTGGATGCGGCGCTGGGGCAACCTGCGCGTAAGCTGCTGCCCGGACTCTGGTATGATATCGGCGAGGAGACGGGGCGCATCCGCTATGCGGTCATGGACACGGCCAGCCGCCTCTATGGGGAGAACTATGCGGGCGTGCTGGGAGATTGGTGCCGCGCGCACGGGATAGAATACATCGGCCATGTGATCGAGCAGAATAATGGGCATGCCCGGCTGGGGTCCGGTGCGGGGCACTTTTTCCGCGCGATCGGTGGGCAAGACATGGCGGGCATTGATGTGGTGCTGCATGAGGTACGCCCGGGGTTTAAGGCGGACAGCCATGCGTGGAGTTCGCAGGACTTCGAGGCGGACGATGAGTTCTTTTATTACATGCTGGCGCAGATGGCGGTCTCCGCCGCGCACCTGGACCCGAAGAAGCGCGGCCGCACGCTCTGCGAGATTTTCGGCGCGTACGGCTGGCAGGAGAGCGTGGGGGAGATGCGGTTTCTCGCGGACTTCATGCTTTCGCGCGGTGTCAACTATTTTGTGCCGCATGCCTTCTCAATGGCCGATTACCCGGATCCTGACTCGCCGCCGCACCTGTATGCGCACGGGAAGAACCCGCTCTACCCGCACATTGGCGAGCTGCTGCGCTACATGGCGCGCGTGGGGTCGCTGCTGGATGGCGGCGCGCATGCATCGCGCGTGGCGGTGCTCTACCATGCCGAGGCGGAATGGGCTTGCGGCTTTGACTGCATGAAAAGCCAGCGTGTGGTGCGGCTGCTGAATCAGGCGCAGATCGAGTGCGAGGTAACGCCGATTGAGCAGCTGGATGCCGCGCGGTTTGATGTGCTGCTGGTGCCCTATGCACCTGCATGGCCGCTAGCGCTGCTGGAGACCTGCCAAAGGCTCGCGGAGATGGGCAAGGTGGTCGCGTTTGTGGATGGGTTCCCGGGTGCGCTGTCGGCAGGGCAAGGCGATATTGCGGGGATGCTTGCCGGGTGCACGGTTGTCTCGCAGGATGAGGTTGTGCGCTTTGTGAGGGAGCATGCGGATTTGCCGGTGCATACGCGAGGGTTCTGCCCGGATGTGAAGCTCTATCCGTACCGCAGGGGAGGGGACCTGTATATGGTTCTGCTCAATGAAAACGTGCGGGAGAGTGTGCGGTATACCTGCACGGTGAGCGATGCGCGCGATCCGTACCTGTATGACCCGATGGCGGAGCTTTCGCATCCGTTGCGTGTGGTGCGTGAGGATGGCGGCGCGGCGTTTGCGGTGCGCCTGGAGCCTGCACAGCTGGTTGTGGTGGTATTCTCCGGTGAGCGGCCGGGTGCGTTGACATCGCGCTTCTGTGCGGGCGAAGTGCTGGATGCACCGCGTCCCGTGTGGCGCATCAGCCTGCGAGCGGTGGGGGAGGAGGCGTTTACGCCATATCAGGAGGCGGCGGAGCTCCCCAACATCACTGCGCCGGATGCGCTGCCGCGTTTCTCCGGCACGGTGCGCTATGAGGCGCGCATGCGCTTGCCGGATGGTTGCGGGGCGATTGACCTGGGCGAATGCGCGGGCGCGGCCAGTGTATGGGTGGATGGCATGCAGGTGGGGACGCGCTATGGCGTGCCGTATACGTTCGCTGTGCCGGAAGGCGGGGAGAGCGGCATTGCGGTGGAGGTGACCAACACTGCCGTGCATGCGCACAGGGACCCTCTGTCCTTCTTTGCATGCATTCCGCCCACGGGCATGCAGGGGCCGGTGACGCTGCGCACGCGGGGACATGATGGAGAGGAGTAAGTCAAATGAGCGATATTTTGTTCTTTGCAGATAAGCGCTATGCGGATATTCGTTTTCAGGATGGCGGGCTGCCGCATGCGGTTGGCGTGCACAGCTTCCAGGTGCTCAGGGCCAACCGTGAGCATCCCGAATACGCCGACCGATTCGGCTGGACGTATAACCATGCGCCCATGCTGGCGTACTATCATGGCAGGCTTTACTGCGAGTATCTTTCAAACCCTGTCAGCGAGCATGAGACGCCCGGGCACACGCTGCTGACGCATAGCGAGAATGGCATGGATTGGTCGGTGCCAGAGGTGATCTTCCCCGAGGTGGAGGTGCCCACGGCGCAGTACCGTGGGCCGCGCAGCTCTTTGCTCGCGGAGTGGATGCTGACTGTGCCCCACCAACGCATGGGCTTCTATTGCGCGACGAACGATGTGCTGCTGGCGCTCTCGTTTTATGGGCTGGTGCATGACAGGGAGATGAGTATGCCCTGCGATGGGTGGGGTGTGGGCCGTGCGGTGCGGCGGATATTCCCGACTGGTGAAGTGGACAAGGGCATCTATTTCCTGAAATACAACGAAGTGGCGGGATACACGCGGGAGAATACACCGGTGTTTCAGCCGTTTGAGCAAAGCCTGGATGCGGCGTTCGTGGCCGCTTGCCATGAGCTGCTGGCAAATAAGCCAGTCATCCAACAGATGTACGAGGAGCAGCGATTTGACAGGGAGTTCTTGCCGTTTAAAGGGGAGCAGGCGCTATCTTATTACACGGTGAGCGAGACGGAAATGATCGGGGTATACAAGAAAGGGCTTTCTTCTGTTTCACATGACGGGGGAAAAACATGGGGGTCTATTACCGAGAATCCCACCATCCGCACGGCTACGGGAAAGGTATGGGGCCAGCGCACGGCGGATGGCCGCTTTGCATTGCTCTATAACCCGACAACGGATGGGCAACACCGCTGGCCCATTGCCGTGGTGACGGGGGAGGATGGGCATGTGTTTCGCGACATGCTTGCGGTGACAGGACCGATGTCCCCACTGCGCTATGGCGGTCTGGATAAGAACCTTGGGCCACAATACCTGCGCGGCATTTGTGAGGCGAACCCGCAGACACCGGACGGGCATGTGTGGATTACGTACAGCAACAACAAAGAGGACATCTGGGTTAGCCGCGTTGCGGTACCCATCCGCAGCAGCGCGGAAGGGCCTTGCGAGGATGATTTTTCTGCGATGCAGGACGATGCGCTGCCGGAGGCATGGAATGTGTATTCGCCCATTTGGGCTCCGGTGCGCATGCGTGAAGGGGCACTGATGCTTTGCGACGGCGATCGCTATGATCGTGCCTGTGCGGAGCGCATGATGGTGCGTTCGGCAAAGGGGATTGTGGAGATAGAGGCTTGCGTGGATACCCTGACGGAAGACACACGGCTGCAGATTGAGGTACAGGATGACGGGGGATCGGTTCCTGTACTGCTGGCCTTTTTGCCGGATGGAAGGCTTCATGTGCGCAGCGGAGGCCGTACCGAGCCGTGGACCGCATATGATGCGGGCAAGCGGTACAGGATCAGCGTTGAGTATGATTGCAACAGAAGTTGTTTTACCGTGGATTTTGACGGGAAGAGGAGCGCGTTTGCCTATAGCGCCAGCGTCGGCGAAGTGAGCCGCGTGCTTTTTGCAACCAAATCACCGGCCCAATTGCCTCTCTCCACCCCGGAAACGGTGGGGAAGTACGGCACGCGGGAACATGTGCTGCCCGGTGCGGGTGAGCCGTCGCGGCAGGCACAGGTGCGTATTTTGGGGTTCTGGGCAAGGTAGGGATTTGCTGCTTTGAGGCGGTCCATGGCGTGTGACGGAAGGTGCTGCGCATTTATGCGTTTTGTGTCGTGGGCCGCACAAAACAGATTGACATTGGACACGATCTGTGCTAAACTTGTAAATCGTCAGCGGGAACCGCGGGTTTCCACGCCGGAAGGGCAAACGGCATGCGCCTGTAGCTCAGTTGGATAGAGCAACGGCCTTCTAAGCCGTAGGTCAAGGGTTCGAGTCCCTTCGGGTGCGCCAGTCGTGGAGGGAGTAGTTCAGTGGTAGAGCGCCAGATTGTGGCTCTGGATGTCGTGGGTTCAAACCCCATCTCTCTCCCCATTTTTTCTTTTGCTTTACAGCGGGACACGGATGTTGGGGTGTAGCCAAGCGGTAAGGCACGGGACTTTGACTCCCGCATTCGTAGGTTCGAACCCTGCCACCCCAGCCATTTCGCGACCCATTAGCTCAGTCGGTAGAGCACTTGACTTTTAATCAAGGTGTCCGGAGTTCGAATCTCCGATGGGTCACCAAGACGAAACCCCTTGAAAACACTGAGTTTTCGAGGGGTCTTTATTTAATGTTTATAATTGGTTTTGCTAGTTTATATCTCTTGGCAACTTTTTGGCAACTTTTTGGCAACTTTTTTCCAACAGCTTTTGTTTGATTTGCTTGGCAGCTTGCTCAATATGCATGTTATTCAGGTGGGTATACACTTTCGCGGTAGGGAAACCTATCCATGCAGGCATCCGCATCTTCCGGTATCCTTGCAAGGCCCGCTAATAAAAACTAGTTCGCAAAAAATCCTCATTTTCACAAATTAGTGGTTGACGCAGGGCGATTTAGGCGATATGATGAATATACGATTTGCTTTTTATTCTCTTTACCTTACATTTTTTCGTCTAGGCAGCAGCCGAAGTATTATTTGCGGCGAACGCCCGTGCTGGCCAGCCTGGAAACGAAACGGACGGAGGGGAAGATAACCTTGCCAAGGCAGCTTCGCAAGCCGAAAATGGGCCTTTTGCTACTGGGCGCGGAGCGCTTTTGCCCCTTGGGCGAAGGCACTGCGCGGGGTTCTTATATAGAAAGAAAGCGCGCTGAAGCCGCGTGGATGTGTGTAGGCTGTGAAACGGTCGCCGACGTCACGTTCCCCGGTATCGTCTTTACGAAAAGTGATATTGTTTCCGCTATAGATGCTTTTGTCCGCGACAAGGTGGATTTTGTGCTCGCTATTTATCTCAGCTGGGCGGAGGATTTCGCGTGGAATCGCTTCCTGCGGGACATGCCGCCCGTGCCGGTGCTCTTCGCGCACCGCATGCGGAATGAAATTGGCCTCCAGGACACGCACGATCCGGACGAATTCACCGAGTACCTGTGCTGCGGGGGTCTGGTCGGCATGCAGGAAGCCAGCGGCAACAACGCCAACTATAAGCGTCCGATGATGGAGACCACCGTCGGCACATGGCCGCAGATTCTGGCGCGCACGGCGGTGTTCGCAAATGCGGCCCGCGCCCGCGCGATCCTTCGGGATGGGACCATCGGCCTGCTCGCCTGCTACAACGAAGCCATGTGGAGCACCTACGTGCACCCCTACGACGTGTTCGCGAAGGTCGGGCCGGAGCTGCGCTTCCTGTCCGTCGCCGAGCTTTCAGACGCCATTGAAGCGATCCCCGAGGCGGAGGCCGCGCAGGTGACACGGGACATCGCCGCCCGCTTTGAGGTGCTTCCCAGCGTCCGGGAGGATAAGTTCGTCGCCAGTGTCCGGGCCAGCATGGCAATGGAGCGGCTGGCGAAGGCGTATAACCTCGATTTGTTGGTGCTCAACGACATCGATACGGTGCTTTTTAGGCACGTTGGCCTGCGTCCCGGCTTCTACCCGACGAGCCCGGATGTGGATACGGTCATCGTTCCCGAAGGGGATATCGGCGGCGGACTGGCGACGTACATCCTGTCGCTGCTAACCGGGGGGCATGTACACTTTATTGAGCCGTTCCATATCGACCTGCCAAACGGCAACTTTGCCGCCGGGCATGCAGGCCCCAACGACTATACCGACCCCGCCGGCAAGACGAAAATATCCATTGACGTGCGCTTCGCCCAGTCTCCGTGGAAGCATGCCGGAGCGCCGTTCGCGTGGCATGTGTTCGCGCCCGGGCGCAAGACCATGCTGCATTGCTCGCAGCATAACGGCGAGTTCCTTTTCGCCGCGACGCTGGTGGATAGCCTGCCCTGTGAGCATTTCCTGGCCACGTATTCCCACGGCCTGTTCCGCCCGGTGGGGCAGAGCGCGCCAGAGCTTTTTGAAAAGCTGCTGCGCATCGGCGTCACGCAGCACTACGGCATTGCCGGGGGCGACTGCCTGCAGGCGCTGCAAGATTTGGCGAACATGCTTGGATTTTCATACCATCACGTATAACGCAAGGAGGTGCTTCCATGGAACGTCTTGTGCGCGTGGGTCGCGTTACGCCTCTGCCGTCTGCCGAAATTCAAACATCTAAGATGGGTATCGGCTTTGAGAAGCTGGATAGGAATGTGTTCGATCCGGAAAAGGCCTACGATAAGCTCGCCGCCATCGGCGTGAAGTGGGTTCGCATCCAGAGTGGATGGGCGCGCACGGAAAAGCAAAAGGGCGTCTATGACTTTGCGTGGCTGGACGCGATTGTAGAAGCGCTCCTTTCGCGCGGCCTTCAGCCGTGGGTGGACCTTTGCTACGGCAACGGCTTGTACACGCCTGATGCGAACCACTATTTCGGCGCGGTGGGCTGCGTGCCCAACAACAGCGACGAAGCGCTCGCCGCCTGGCAGGTGTATGTTTCCGCCGTGGTGGCCCGCTACCGGGGCAAGATCGACTGCTACGAAGTATGGAACGAGCCGGACGGCCAGTGGTGCTGGAAGAAAGGCCCGGATGGCGCGGAGTACGGCCGCTTCGTGCGGGACACAGCCGCCGCCGTGCACGCTGCCGATCCCGCCGCGCGGGTGTTTGGCGGTGTTGTGTGCGTGCGCGACCTCAAGTTTGTAGACGACGCGCTGGCCGCTGGCATGGCGGACTGCATTGATGCGCTAACCTTTCACGAGTATACGCCTGCGGGGACGACCCTCCGCGAGCGCGTGGACGCGCTGCGCGCGCTGTGCCACGGGTATAACCCGGACATTGGGATCATCCAGGGGGAATCCGGCTCGCAGTCGTCCAGCCGCGGTGCCGGCGCGATGACGGGTGCGGCCTGGACGCCCCGGCGGCAGGCCAAGCAGCTGCTGCGCCACGCGGTGGCCGACCTGATCTGTGGGGTTGAGTTCACCAGCTATTTCTCCTGCATGGACATGATCGAGGCGCTCAACGGCGTCACGGGGGACAAGTCCAGCTACCTGGACTACGGGTACTTCGGCGTGCTGGGTGCGGACTTTGACGGGGGCGGCTTTGCCAGTGGCGAATACACGCCCAAGCCTTCCTATTATGCGCTGCAGAACCTCTGCGCGTTGATGGCGGAATCCCCGGACCTGGTGACGCTGCCCGTGCTGATGCGCCGGGAAAAGTCCCAGCGGTTGCTGGGGTTAGACTACGATGATGTGAACATGCTCCGCGCAGGCTTCCGGCGGCCGGATGGCAGCACGGCCTTCGCCTACTGGCACCCTGCCGATCTGCTCACCACCGAGTTTGAGGCGACGGTATCCTTTCAGATTGCAGGACAAAAGGGCACCATCCGGCTGGTGGACCCGATGGATGGGGCGGTGTACACGCTCCCGGAAGCGATGGTGGAAAGGCAGAGCGAAACCTGCCTGATCCTTCGCAACCTGCCCATCCGGGACTATCCGCTGTTCCTTACCTTTGGAGATTTTGTGAGGTTTGATTGAATGAGCTTTATGTTTCACCCCAACCCCTATGCCGATCCGAAGGCAATCAACCCTGTGAGGCCCGGCTGCGGCGTTCGGGAATCCATCATCACGGGCGTTCTGGCGGTCGCGAAGTCGCTGGCAAAGCTCGCGCGGGATGGCAGCGCCAAGATTGGCATTGACGGCTACCCGGGCATGCAGTTTGGCGCGCTGGCAAACGCGCTGAATCAGCAACTTCGCGGCGAGGCGACGATCATCGACGCCCGCAGCCTGTTGCTGTCCGGCGAAATCATCCGCGAAAAAGTCGCCTCCTGCCTGCCGGAAGACCGCGAAATGGACCCCGTGCTGATGTACGGTCGCCGTTTTGACGGTACGTACACCGATCTACAGAGCAAAGAAAAAGTCGATGCGCTGGCCAACGTGCTAGCGGCCCCCGGCATTGTGATCGTGATCGGCCAGGGCGCGCTGTGCCCGGCGCTTGAAGGGTGCTACAACCTTCGCGTGTGGGCAGATATCACCCCGCGTCAGGCTGCGCTAAACTTCAAGAACGGCCGTGTGCATAACCTGGGCGAAGCGCTTGCGCTCCCCTATGGGGCGATGATGCGCCGCAATTATTACGTGGACTTTGAGCTGGCGGTGGAAGCCCGCTGGTCGCTGATCCGGGAAGGCAAGCTGGACTACTACATTTCCGCCGACGATCCAGACGCGATGTCTCTCATCCCCTACGATAAGCTATGCATTCTTTTCGACGCGCTGCGCGCATCCCCGCTGCGCTGCCGTCCGGTATACCTGGAGGGCGTATGGGGCGGCTTCTACATCAAGCGGCTGCGGGACCTTCCGGCATCCATGCGCAACTGCGCCTGGGTGTTCGACATGATCCCGATGGAGGTGTCGCTGGTCGCGGACATTGACGGGGTACAGCTGGAGACGCCGTTCTTCACGTTCGTGCAGCAGCAGGGAGAAAAGCTGCTGGGCAAGGCGGCGTATGAAGCGTTCGGCGGCTACTTCCCGGTCCGCTTTAACTATGACGACACGTTCCATTCCAGCGGCAACATGTCCATCCAGTGCCACCCGGACACTGAGTATCTGCTGGAAAATCACCGCGAGCTAGGCCGCCAGGACGAGAGCTACTACGTGTGTGTCGCGGGCGAGGGGGCGAAGACCTACCTGGGCTTTGAGACGCGGGACAGCTGCGGGGCATTCCTGGCCGACGCGGAGCGCTGCGAGGAAACGGGCGAGATGATGGACTACGGCCGGTACGTGCACGCCGTGGAATCCAGGCCCGGCACGCAGGTGATGATCCCCGCTGGCACCATCCACGCGTCCGGCCAGAACCAGGTGATCCTGGAAATCGGCAGCCTGACGATGGGCAGCTATACGTACAAGCTGTACGACTACCAGCGCATCGACCCGAACACAGGGCTGCCCCGGCCGATCCACCTGAAAATGGGCCGTCTGGCGCTGCGCCCCGAGCGCACCGCGGAGTGGGTCCATGAAAACCTGGTGAACCATGGCGGCGTGCTTCGGCAGGGCGAAGGGTTCTCCGAGACAGTCGTGGGCGAGCATGACCTGCTCTATTTCTCGCTGCGGACGCTCCGGTTTGAAAAGGAGATCGCGGACGATACGGCGGGGCGGTTCCATGTACTGGCGCTCACCGAGGGAGAGCGCTTGCGGGCGGAGTCGCTCGCGGACCCTGCGCGTGGGTTCACGTTTGACTACCTGGAGATCGTCGTGGTTCCGGCGGATTTTGGGCCGTACCGCATCGTGAACCTTGGCGAAGGGCCGGTCACCGTGCACAAAACGCTGCTGAAGGATGGCTTTGACAATGCCTGACGTCGTATTGGCGCTGGACGTGGGCGGCACGTCCGTCAAGCTGGCGCTGATAGACCCGGATGGGCAGCCCCTTCCCGGCACGACCGGGCAGGCTGATTTCGACGCGGACGGCACACGGGATGCGATCCTGGACGCGTTTTGCCAGGCGGCTTTGTCGGGACTTCGCATGGCGGAGGAAGCTGGGTGCATCGTTTCCGCCTGTGGCGTCGCGTTTCCCGGACCGTTCGATTACGGCGCCGGCATCAGCCACATGGAGCACAAGATGCGGGCGATCCAGGGCGTGCCGCTTACCCCGGTTTTCCAGCGGGCGTTGCGCGGCGTACCGGTGCGGTACCTGCACGACAGCACCGCGTACCTTTTGGGCGAAGCGGCGTATGGCGCGGCAGTGGGCGCAGACTCGCCCGCGTGCGTCATGCTGGGCACGGGCCTGGGATTTGCGTACATGCGCGGAGGGCGCGTGCGCGTCGGGCATGATCAGCGCCCGCACCGCATCCTGTGGAATATGTCCTACCGGGATGGCATCGCGGAGGATTACGTCTCCCGCCGGGCGCTTCGGGCGCGGTACGGGCGGGCTGCGGGTTCCGATCCGCCGGACGTAAAGGAAATCGCGCGGCGAGCGCTGGCTGGGGACGCCCAGGCGGCGAACGCCTTTGCGGAGACCGGGGCGGAACTTGCAGGCATTCTTGGCCCCGAGCTTGCTAGCCTTGGCTGCGACCTGCTGGTCGTCGGCGGGCAGATTGCCCGGAGCGCCGCGCTGTTTCTGCCGTCCTTGGCGGGCGGTCTGCCCGTGCCCGTCCGCGTGGCCACCCATTTGGATGACGCGGCACTCCGGGGTGCGGCCAGGTTCTGTTTATTGCCAGATGGCGCGGCTGTGGAGGAGGCGGAGCGATGAGAACGACCTTCCTGCTTCGTGAGTCGCTATCGCTGATGACCCCGACTGAGCAGCGGGTGGCGGAGCATATTCTGTCTCTGGGGGACAAGCTGCCCAAGACCTCGATTGGGGAAATCGCCGAGGCGTGCGCCACGGGGAAATCCGTGGTGGTGCAGACCTGCAAGAAGGCGGGATACAAGGGGTTCAAGGATCTGTGCAGCGCGTACAGCGTTTCCAGCGCTGTCAGCCGCTACCAGCCCACGCGGGCGTACATTGACGTATATCCCGGTGTGCCTGAGCAGGATATTTGCCGCATCGTAGCCAATCGTGCTGTACAGGCAATCGAGGACACAGTGGACCTCATCGACAGGGCGGAGATGCGGCGGGCGGTGGACGCGGTGGTGGCGGCTCGGCGCATTCTGCTGGTGGGCACGGGGGGCAGCGGCACGGTGGCGCAGGATACGCACCAGAAGCTGCTGCGCATCGGCTTTGACGCCCACTTCATGCCGGATGTGCACTGCCAGCAGCTGGCGGTGATTCCACTGGATGAGCGGGATGTGGTGATTGCCTTCTCCGCAAGCGGCCAGACGGTGAATGTTGTGGAGGCCGCGGAGCTTGCCAAGGAGCGCGGCGTCAAGGTCATCACCGTGACGCACCTGGGGGAGAGCGCACTAGGCGCGCTGGCGGATGTGCGCATCAATGTCGCGGGTGGGGGAATGGCGATGCACATGGACACGCTTGCCTCCCGGCAGTCGATGCTAACCGCGATGGACATGCTTGTCACCTGCGCGGCCGGCAGAAACTATGAACAGGCGATGCGGTATCTGGAAAACGCGAAGGAATTCAGCCGGCGGCTGCGGGCGCCAAAGCGCTCGGATCGGGCGGCGACCAATGAAAAGGAGGTACGGTGATGGACAACACAAAAAAGCCTACCATTCTCAATTCGCCGCTGGTCAGGAAGAGGGTCTCTGTCCGTCTCTGGCGCAACCGGTATATATATCTGATGGTCATCCCTGTGGTGGTCTATCTGTTGCTGCTCAAATACATGCCCCTGTGGTTCCTGCGCAGCTCGTTCTACGATTATAAGCTCCTCAAAGGTTTTGACAGCAAGTATGTCGGCCTTGCAAATTTCGAGCGGCTGTTTAGCAACCCCAACCTGCTGAATTACATTGGCAACACGCTCAAGCTGAACATCAGCGCGCTGGTGTTCCTGTTCCCTGCGCCGCTGATCTTCGCGATACTGCTCAACGAACTGCGGGTCAAGTGGTTCAAGAAAGGCATCCAGACCATCAGCTACCTGCCGCACTTTGTATCCACCGTGGTGCTGGTGTCCACGATCCGCACGCTCATATCGCCCAGCATCGGTACCCTCGCGGCGATATCAAAGGCGTTTGGGGTTCCGGCGATAGACTACCTGAGTCGGCCGGAGTACTTTGTCGCCATCAACGTCATCTCCGGATTCTGGCAATCGGTCGGCTGGGAGGCGGTCATCTATGTAGCTGCGCTGGCCGGGGTGGACCAGGGGCTGTACGAAGCCGCCCGCATCGACGGCGCGAACCGCTGGAAGCAGACGCTGCATGTAACGCTTCCTGCGCTGACACCAACATTCGTGCTGCTGCTGATCATGCAGGTCGGGCGCATGCTCAACGTCAACTTTGAGAAGATCTACCTGCTGCAGAACACGCTGAACCTCACCGCGTCCGAGATGCTCCCGACCTTCGTGTATAAGACGGGCATGGAGAACCAGAAGTGGGGCTATGCGACGGCCGCAGGCCTGTTCAACTCCGTTTGCAGCGTGCTACTGGTGCTGGGCGCGAACTTTGTTAGCCGACGCGTTTCCGAAACGTCGCTATTTTAAGAAAGGAGGAGACGCGAATGGCAATGCCCTCTGTCAAAACCCGCAAGGCAAACCCGGACTTCATCAGAAGAAGCACGGGCGAGAAGGTGTTCGGCGTGGTGAACGGCCTGTTCATGCTGATCATGCTCTGCATTTTTCTCTATCCGCTTTTGAACATGGTCTCTATTTCCATCAGCAATCCTTTCGCCGTGCTCCGTGCGCAAGTAACCTTCTATCCCATCGGATTTGATTTCACGCCCTTCTCCAAGATTTTCGCCAACCAGGACCTGTGGCGCTCCATACTCAATAGCCTGTTCGTGGCATTGGTGGGCTGCGTGTCCAGCCTGCTGCTGACCTCCATTGCCGCGTACCCGCTGGCGTTTGGCGATTTCTATGGCAAAAAGGCGTTCAGCCTGCTGATCCTGTTCACCATGTGGTTTAACGGTGGCATCATCCCCACCTTCCTCACCATCCGGATGCTGGGGCTGCACGACAGCCTGTTTTCGCTGATCGTCAATTCCATGCTGACCGCGTACAACGTGGTCATTGTGCGCAGCTATTTTCAGTCGATTCCCACTTCGGTGGTGGAGTCGGCGCGCATTGACGGCGCGAACGACTACCTAATCCTGTTCAGGCTGATCATTCCGCTCTCCAAGCCGGTGCTGGCCACGGTCGCGCTGTGGATCATCGTGGGGCACTGGAACGATTACCTGAACGCCCTACTCTTCCTCTCCAGCCGCAAAAACTTCACGCTGCAGCTGGTGCTTAAGGAGCTGGTGCTCAACGCGGAAGCGTCCATCCACAACATTTCTGTGGTCGGCGACACCAGTACCTCCGGCGCGGCGGCGCTGGGCCAGCAGATGCGCAACGGCGTGCTGGTGGTGTCGATGATTCCGATGATCATCCTCTATCCGTTTGTCCAGCGGTACTTCATCAGCGGCGTTATGCTAGGCTCGGTGAAGGGATAAATTGCGCCCCACGGGCATGGGCCCGAGTGATAAAAACCACGAGGAGGTCACCTGCATGAAGAAGACCCTGGCATTGCTCCTGGCGCTGATGCTGACGCTGTCCTACGGCGCCGCCCTGGCGGACAAGAGCCCCAACCTGTACTTCGACAAGGAACTGCAGATCACGGGCATGGGGATCCACTTCAACAACTATCCGACCGAGTTTGACGGCACTTTCTACTTCCCGACGATCCTGGAGCGCACGAACGCGCGCGTTGAAATCGACTGGCGCGTCATCGACAACTATCCCACGCAGGTAGCGACCACGCTGGCCTCCGGCAAGCTGCCCGACATCATGGGCGCGGGCGCGTACGGCGTCACCAACCTCGCGAGCGAGGGCGCGATCATCGCGCTGGACGAGTATCTGGATCTGATCCCCAACATCGTTGCGGCCGTTGGCGAGGACCGCATGGCCAACTGGCGCGAAGCGGACGGCCACATCTACACGATCCCCACGATCGTGAACGTGCCTGGCTCGCAGAGCGTGATGGTCCGCCAGGATTGGCTGGATGCGCTTGAAATGGAAGCCCCCGAAACATGGGAAGAGTGGCTCACCCTGTGGCGTGCCATTCGCGACAATGACATGAACGGCAACGGCGATCCGAACGACGAGATCCCGCTGGCGCTGGAACAGGGCGCGAACGGCGAGCGCAATCTCGCCAGCCTGCTCAACGCGTTCGGCATCAAGGCGTCCGCGGACACGCAGTTCTGCGTGCTGGACGACGGCACCTATACCGTGGTGTATGAGCACCCGCGCTACAAGGAGTTCCTGCAGGCGGCCCAGGACCTGTACAAGGAAGGCATCCTGGACAAGGAATTCGCCACCCGCACCCAGGCTGAACTCTTCACCGCTATGGATAGCAACCTCGTTGGCACCACGATGACGTGGGCCGAGCGCGCGAAGCTGTCCACCTACACCAACCGCGAGGGCGGCGACGAAGACGCCCTGTGGACCACCGTGGCCCCGATCACCGGCCCCTATGGCGATCGCATGACCCAGGAACGCGCCGCCGTTGCCAAGGTGTGGTGCATCACCACCGCCGCTGAAAAGGCTGGCAAGGTTGAGGATATCCTCAAGCTGTTCGACTGGAACTTCAGCGAAGAGGGCATCGTGCTGTACAACTATGGCCTGGAAGGCGTGCACCATGATGTCGTGGATGGGAATTACGTCCTCCGTCCGGAGTTCGTTGCCAACGGCTTCGTCGACTACCGCAAGACCGGCATGGAATTTGAGCCCTTCGGCGGCATGTGGCTGACCGATGCGTTCACCCAGTGCCTGTTTGCCGGCAAGACCGCGGCCGAACTGGACGATGCCGCGCAGTCCTTCTACAACGGCCTCGCCGTTGTGAACGAAGGGTTCTTCTACCCGATGCCGCAGTCGCTGGAGACCGAAGCCTATGTCGAGTATCGCGCCGAGACGATCACCGGCGGCGTCTGCGTCATCCGTGACCAGACCATCGCGGGCCAGATCACTGTCGACGAGTTCTTCAAGCAGTATGAGGCGCTCAAGGCGATGGGTCTGCAGGATATCATCGACCAGGGCACCGAAGCGTACGCGCTGCTGAGCGGCAAGTAAGAAGCGGTAACCCAGGAAACGTAGGAGCCCGGGGGGACATAAGTCCCCTTGGGCAGCCTGATGGCGCGGAAAGTCCGCGCCATTTTGTTCGCGTAACAAAAACCCAGCGGCTGATCGGCCGCTGGGTTTTTATTATGCAAGCGTTACGAGGTTGCCCTAATCTATGTTTACTTGGTTATCTCAATGGTGTAGGTCTGCGTCTTGGCAACCCTGCCGTCGCAGGTGTAGGAGAATTTGAATGTATATGTGCCCGATTTGCACGCAAGGAAAGTCCATGTTTTGTCGGTATCCTTAGTGGCTGTCCCCTTCGGATTGGATGCAGAGCCGCTCACACCGATCTGCTTGAGGGCCGTGCTGGACGTGGTGGTGTACGACCATTCGTAACCCGAGGATGTGTTCTCCTTCAGGGTGATGGTGAATGTAACCCCAACTTTCACCTTGCGGCATTCGCCTTTCTGGGTTGAGCTTCTAGAGCTAGAGCTAGAACCGGGGTCGAAGCTAGAGCTGGAGCCAGGATCGTATCCGGGCATGGGATACGGCTTCGCATCCTGCGGGATAGAAGGGTCGCCCGTTCCCGGCATGGGGTACGGCTTTGGGTCTTGCGGGATAGAGGGGTCATACCCCGGCATGGGGTATGGCTTCGCGTTCTGCGGATTATAATAATCAGCGCCAACAGTCGGAGGAGAGAGCGTTACCCCATCCGCCAATGTCGGCAGTGTCGGCATGGTCAGAAGAAGAGATGCTCCGAGTAGGAGCGCAGAAGTTTTCGTTCCTTTTTGCATTGCATTACCTTGCCTTTCTATGTTGAACTCGTTACTGTGTAATGCTTACA
>JAVBQK010000041.1:0-17677 GCA_031549105.1 Eubacteriales bacterium | reverse complement strand
TTCCTTTACTTTTTTCTCGTCCTCTGCACCATTCACTTTCTCTGTGCACCATTAACTTCTTTTACCTCTTCCCTTACCTCTGCACATTCAACTTACTCTTGCATTCTCCTTGAATAGTGATCTTTCTTTTTCATTTTAGGTCATTTTAGGGTTTTGCTTAATGTGCTTTTTTTGCTGTTGACATTGGGCAGCTTTCGTGGTAAATTTCCGTTAGAGGAATAGAGAACATTTGTTCCCTTTCGGTATACAGAGGAGGTTTTTATATGAATGATAAGCAGCTCCGGCAGGCCATGAAGCGGAGCGGTTATACACAGGAGAGACTCGCGGGGGAATTGGGCATGGACCGTTCCACGCTAAACAGGAAAATATGTTCGAGTGGCGCAAGGTTTGACCTGACCGAAGTCTGCCGCATTACCCGGGCCTTGCGGCTGAGCCGTGCCGAATTTCTGGATATTTTCTTTCCAGAGATCAGCATGCGGGAGGGGTAGGCATGGCTAGGCGTGGACACGGGGTGGATTACCGCAAGATGGAAGCGGAGCGCGCGCTGGCGGTAAAGGAGGCGCACATGCAGGAGGAGGAGTGGCTGATAGCGGACCTGCTGCGGGGCGAAGCATCGCCCCGTTGCGTTATCTGCGGCGCGCCGCTTACACACTCTCTGCTGCGGCATTGTGCTTGGTGCGGCGCGGAGAGGAGGGGAGATCATGACAATCCGCACGCTGCTGGCGCGTTGCCGCCATGCGCAGGAGGAGATCAAGGCGCTTCACCGCCAGATTGACCGGCTCAACACTCAGGACGAACTCCGCAGCGCACAGCACTACCGCACGCTGCTGGAAAGCCGCGAGCGGGAGGTGGCAAGCGATCTGGCTGAGCTGGAAGAGCTGATTGGCAGCCTGACGGATACCAGAAGCCGGACAGTAATGCGCTATTACTATACGATGGGCATGAATGATACGCAGATTGGCGAGGAGATGGAGCTTACTGACGAATGGGTGCGGAAGAAAAGGTATGCGGCTGTGCGCGGTATGGAGCGCAGGCGCGAGCGGGAATCAGGCTGATTTTCGCTGGTCCAGCCAAAGGTTCAGCGCCATGCCGGCAGCCACTAGCGCGCCGCCGATCAGGTTCTGCTGCGAGAAGGATTGGGTGGTGACAATATCAATGGCAATGCCGGTAAATACCTGGCCGATGAACAGCAGCAGTGTCATGTAAAACGCAGAAATGCGCGTGACAATCATATTGGAGAGAAACACCACGATGACACCGAGGAGGCCGCCGCCATAGATCCATACCCTGGCGGAGATGACAGGCGCCTGCGCCAGTTCCGCCCGGCCCAGGATGGCAAGCGTGATCAGTGCGAACACCAGGCCCACGATATAGTTGTACCAGGTGCTGACGGTGTGTGTGGTGCGTTCCGCCAAACGCGCATTGACCGTGCGCGCGGCAACCACGCTGGCGCCCGCCAGCAGAGAGACGGTGACCGGCATTGCGGCAAAGGGCGAATCCAGCAGCATGACGCTGATGCCCAGCAGCATGCACACCAGGCCGGAGAGTTTGACGGGGCGAAAAGCGCGCCTGGGCATGCCCATCAGTCCAAACTGATCAATCAGCAGCGATGCGATCGCCTGGCCCAGAAGGCCCAGCGCCACCAGGGCGGACATGCTGATGCGCCCAAAGGAAAGGTTGTTGAAGACCGTCGTCGCCACGCCGATTACCCCGCCAAGGTATAGCCACAGCGGCAACCTTTCGCGGGGCAGAAGCCTTTCGCGCCGGGCAAGACAGACCGGGGTAATGATGACAAGACCCACGGCATGAATGATTACAGTGGCAAGGTATAGGCTGTAGGCGCTGGTGAGTGCGCCGTTAACCGCAATCATCAACGCGATAAGCGCGCCGGTGAGCATGGAGACCAGATAAAACAGCATGCCATCTACCTCACTGATCATTCGTGGGGCGCGGCCGTCCGAGGATAGCCGCGCCCTTTCGCTACAATGTTTATAGGATGTTGGAGGATGTGCACTCCACCTTGATGGCGTTGTCTTTCAGGCGCGTCAGCTTGGCTTTGTTTCCTTCGCCGTCGTCCAGCGTCATTTTTTCGATGTCGTACTGGTTCATGAAGTTGACGCCGTCGCCCTCCACAAAGGCAACCCAGCCCCTGCGGTTGGTCTTTTTCTTTTCGGTGCCTTCCATAACCTCGGCAATGGTCGGCCTTTTCTCTTCGCTCATAGGTACCTCCTGTATCGATATCACGGCTATGATAAACCAAATCGGAACTGGATGCAAGTGGGAATGCACCCTGTTTATTTTCATAGGAAAAGTAATGTTACTTTTTTTGTTGCAAGGTATTGATTTTTAGAACCATTGTTCTATACTATAAGCTGGACATTTGTTATGATGCGGGGAGACGATTGTACGTGAAGGGAATCATACTGGCAGGCGGATCGGGAACGCGCCTGTACCCACTCACCGTTTGCGCGAGCAAGCAGCTTTTGCCAGTGTATGATAAGCCGATGATTTATTATCCCTTGTCCACGCTAATGCTCGCGGGCATTCGGGATATTCTGATTATTTCCACCCCGGAGGATTTGCCAAGGTTTGAGGCGCTGCTTGGTGACGGAGCCCAGTTTGGCATTCGGCTGTCGTATAAAGAACAGCCGAGCCCGGACGGGCTTGCGCAGGCATTTCTTCTGGGCAAGGAGTTCATCGGAGACGATTGCTGTGCGATGATCCTGGGCGACAACATCTTCTACGGCTCGGGTCTCAGCAAAATATTCAGGCAGGCCGCCAGGGATGCGGAGCGCGGGGTTGCGAGCCTGTTTGCCTACCATGTGGATGATCCGGGGCGCTTTGGCATTGCGGAGTTTGACAGCATGGGCCGCGTGCTGTCCATTGAGGAAAAGCCTGCGGAACCAAAGTCCAACTACGCGGTGACGGGCCTCTATTTCTATGACAACCGCTGCGTTTCCTACGCCGAGAAAATCCGCCCGAGCGAGCGGGGCGAGCTGGAGATTACGGACCTGAACAACCTGTATCTACAGGCGGGAAGCTTGAAAGTGCACCCGCTGGGCCGGGGCTTCATGTGGCTGGATACAGGTACCACGGGGGCGCTGCTCAGCGCCGCCAACTTCATAGAGATCATTCAGACCAGGCAGAATATTGTAATCTCATCGCCAGAGGAGATTGCCTATGTCAGCGGGTGGATCGATAAAGAGCACCTGCTCCGCGCGGCGGACGCATACGGCAAGTCGCTCTATGGGAAGCATCTGCGCGAAGTGGCCGACGAACGGCTGCTGTACGCGGCGCCGGAGCGCGCCGCCATCCAGTGCGAAAAAACTGGTCTGCGGGATGTGCTGGTGCTGCTGCCCCGGGTGTATGGCGACCATCGCGGCTGGTTCTACGAGTCGTACGCCAAGCGGGATCTGGAGGCGCTGGGCATTCGGGGCGACTTTGTGCAGGACAATCATTCCTTCTCGGCCAGGAAAAACACGCTGCGAGGGCTGCATTTCCAGAACAACCCCTGCGCACAGGCGAAGCTGATCCGCTGCAGCCGGGGTGCGATCCTGGACGTGGTGGTCGACCTGCGAAGGGGATCGTCGGATTATCTGAAGTGGACCAGCGTCCGCCTGGACGCGGAGGACAAGAAGCAGATATACATTCCGTGTGGCTTTGCGCATGGGTTTCTAGCGCTGACGGATGATGTGGAGATACAGTACAAGGCGGACGCATACTATGCGCCGGAGCACGACCGCTCCATCCGCTACGATGACCCGGCGATCGGCATTGATTGGGGCGAGGGGCCGTTCATCCTGTCGGAGAAGGACCTGGCCGCGCCATGCGCGGAGGCAAGCGACTGCAACTTTGTGTATTGAGGTAGTGGTATGAAGGTATTGGTTACGGGTGGCGCGGGCTTTATCGGCGCTAACTTTATTGAGTACCTGCTGCGGGAGCATCCGGGCGACGATGTCGTCTGCCTGGACGCGCTGACCTATGCGGGGCACCTGATCACGCTGGAGGGTGCAATGCGCTCTGAGCGCTTTGCATTCGTTCATGGAGATATCACCGATCAGGCGCTTGTGATGCAGCTGTTTGAGGAACACAGGCCGGACGTGGTGGTCAACTTTGCCGCCGAGAGCCATGTGGACCGCTCGATCCTTGCGCCGGATGTGTTTTTGCGCACGAACATCCTGGGCACCCACGCGCTGCTGGAGGCGTGCCGCACGGTTGGGGTGGGGCGTTTTCATCAGGTTTCCACAGACGAGGTATACGGCGACCTCCCGCTGGACCGGCCGGACCTTCTTTTTACCGAGGATACGCCGCTGAAGACATCTTCGCCGTACTCCGCTTCCAAGGCGTCAGCCGACCTGCTGGTGCACGCATACGCCCGGACGTTTGGGGTACCGTGCAGCATTTCGCGCTGTTCCAACAACTACGGCCCCTATCAGTTGCCCGAAAAGCTAATTCCCCGGATGATTTCGCTGGCGCTGCGGGATGAGGCGGTGCCCATCTACGGTGAGGGAGCAAATGTGCGCGACTGGCTGTACGCGCCGGATCATTGCCGCGCGATCGACCTGATCGTGCGCAAGGGAGCGGACGGGGCGGTTTACAATGTCGGGGGGAACAATGAGCGCAGCAACCTGCAGGTGGCGCGCACGGTGCTGGCATACCTGGGCAAGCCGGAGTCGCTGATTCAGTTTGTGCCGGACCGGCCTGGGCATGACCTGCGCTACGCGATAGACGCATCAAAGATCAGTGCCGAACTCGGCTGGTCGCCCGAAGTGACATTTGACGACGGCATCCGCAGCACCGTCGCGTGGTATGCTGAGAATACAGACTGGATGGAGAAGGTGCAATGAAGGTACTCGTGACGGGCGCAAGCGGCCAGGTGGGCTGGGCGGCGTGCAGGCAACTTGCGGCGCAAGGGACCAAGCACCTGGGTGTGTCTTCGGCTGACTTTGATATTGGCGACGCGGTAGGTGTTTCCCGGGCAATCAGCGCGTATGCGCCGGATGCCGTGCTGCACTGTGCTGCCTACACCAATGTGGACGCGGCGGAGGAAGACCGCGCCCGCTGCCATGCAGTTAATGCGGAGGGAACGGAGCACATTGCGGCGGCCTGCCAGGAGGTTGGCGCAAAGCTGCTATATGTATCCACGGACTATGTTTTCAGCGGCCAGGGGGATAGCCCTTATCAGGTGGGCGATCCAGTTGGCCCCATCAACTGGTACGGAGAAACAAAGCGCCAGGGCGAGAATGCGGTGCGGCGGACGCTGGAGCGGTACTTCATCGTGCGCACCTCATGGGTCTTTGGCGAAAATGGGCGCAACTTCATTCGGACCATCGCCCGCGTAGCGAAGGAGAAGGGCGAGCTGCGCGTGGTGGACGACCAGATTGGCTCGCCGACCTACGCGAAGGATTTGGCGGCGATGCTGGTGCAGATGATCCAGACCGAGCAATACGGCACCTACCACGCGACAAACGAGGGCTTTTGCAGCTGGTATCAGTTGGCGTGCGCCGCGCTCCCCGTGCTGGGTATCGCCGCCACCGTGCATCCGGTGCATACGGATGCATATCCTACCAAGGCAAAGCGGCCCATGAACTCCCGCCTGGACAAGGCGAAGCTCAGCGAGAAAGGTTTCGCAAGGCTGCCCGCATGGCAGGATGCGGTGCGCGTGTTCTGTGCAGAGGAATGGGTATGAAGACCGCAATTGTGATCCTGAACTACAACTGCGCGGACATGACGGCCCGACTCGTGCGGGATATCGCCGATTGGCCGGTGTTTGACTTGGTTGTTGTGGTAGATAACCAGTCGCCGGATGGCTCCTACGAAAGGCTGTGCGCTCTGAATAGCGAGAAGGTACATGTGCTGCTCAGCCCCAGGAACGGCGGCTATGGCTACGGCAACAACATTGGGATTGAGCACGCGCGGGACGCGATTGGCGCGGACTATGTGTTTATCTCCAACCCGGATGTTTCCTTCACCGAGGGCTGTATCCATGCGCTGCTGGAGGAGGCCGAGCGAAACCCTAAGCTAGCGCTACTCGCACCGGTGATGAAGACGCCCTTGGTGGAAGGCGCGCAGCCGAGCGGTTGGAGGCTGCCGACGCTGTGGAGCGAAATTCTTTCTTCCAGCATTCTCGCGTATAAGTTGCTGAAGAACACGGATTTGTTGCATTTTTATACCCAGGCATATCTTCACGCGCACGGGCCTGTCTGCCCCGCGGATTGCGTGATGGGCTCATTCTTCCTTGCGCGGGCATCCGCACTGGCTGAAGCGGGGCTGTATGATACGGAGTTTTTTCTGTACTGTGAGGAAAATGTATTGGGCGCAAAGCTGAAAAAGCTCGGGTATGATAGCGCGATCCTTGCCGAGGAAGCGTATCAGCACTTTGAGTCGGTGTCGATTTCCAGCGTATATCCGGCGCTCGCAAGCAGGAAAAAAATGGAGTTCCGCAGCAAACTGCTTTACCTGCGCAAATACGGCGGGGTAGGCAGTGTGGGCCTTGTGACAGCGCGGCTCTTCTTTGCGCTGTGGGTGCTGGAGGCAAGGGTGTTCACGCGCCTGTACCCGATTGTCCGCAGAAAAAAGCTGCTGGCAAATTAGGGTCAATCAGAAAACCGCACAGATAATGGAAGATAGCGGAAACTTTCCCCTTTTTGTTCCGTCTGTTATGATGAGAAACCAAAAGGGCTTTTTTTGATTCTACGAGTGTGCGAAGGAGGGCTACGCATGAGGAAGACCGCGCTATGGATTGCGCTGCTGCTGTGCATACTGCCGCTGTGCGGCACTGCGGAGACAGCCGGATCGTGGGGACAAATCAACCAGGAAATCACGCGGCCGGAAGGCTGGCAGAGGATTGTAACAGGCAGCCGGTTCACACTGGGCGAAAAGACGGAACTGAAAACAGTGAACGGCCAGACGCTATACGAGATGGCGTATGGCTTGTACCCGAGCATCGACGGGTCGACTGTCTCCGTGCCAATGGTGATGGAGTTCGCCAGGCAGCACTTGCCGCTCTCCGAGGAAGACCTGACGGGGTTTGTATTCCTTTCCACCACGCACCATGCCTATGAGCATCTGATCCGCAGGACCGCCAATGGATCGCCAATGGTCGCATCGCAGAATGCCGCGATGGATGCGGCGCATCCGGTGGATTTGATCATCGTCACCGGTCCCTCGGATGACGAGCTGGCGATGGCTGCGGAGTATGGCGTTACGCTGGTGCAAAAGCCTGTCTGCTACGATGCGTTCGTCTTCATCACGCACGCGGACAATCCGGTGCAGAGCCTGACGGTCGAGCAGGTTCGCGGGATTTACAGCGGGGAGATCACCAACTGGCAGCAGGTAGGCGGCCCGGATACGGACATCATGGCCTATCAGCGTGAGGAGAATTCCGGCAGCCAGACGGCGATGCTGAACCTGGTGATGCAGGGGAAAGAACTGGTCGCTGAGCCCAACTATGTAACCGATAGCATGTCCGGCCTTGTGCAGCGCGTGGGCAACTATGAAAACAGCATGAACAGCCTGGGGTACACGTATAAGTACTATATCGATACGCTGTATAAGGACGAAGCGATTAAGACGCTGGCGATCGAGGGTGTGGCGCCGACGAATGCGAACCTGCGCAGCGGCGCGTACCCGTTTACCACGAACTACTTCGGCATCATCCGCGCGGGCGAGGAAGGCGGGCCGGGCGGCTTGTTCCTTGACTGGATGCTGAGCGAAGAGGGCCAGCGCTGCATTCAGCAGGCGGGTTACATTCCGATGACAGAGTTGAAGCCTTGACGGCAGGAGGGGAAGGGTAATGCGCAAAACATGGACGCTCCTGCTGTGCCTGCTATGCTTGGCCTGCCTGCCGGGTATCGCGGGACATGCGGAGACGCTGTCGGTGGATGGAATCAAGTACCTCATTGAGAATGGCGAGGCGCGGATGACCGGCTACGTGCCTGACGCGGAGACGGTTGTATACCGCCGGACGGTGAACGGCTATCCTGTTCCGGTAGAGGAGTATATCTGGCAGCTGGGCCAATCAAGCGCGAAAACGCTGGTGATTGAAGAGGGGATCACGGAAATCCCGGATGGATACTTTTGCAACTGGGAGGCGCTGGAGACCATCGTATGGCCCACGACGCTGACACGCCTGGGCCAAGGGACCTTCAGTAGCTGTTCTGCCATCAGGTCGGTGGAGATTCCGGAGGGGGTCGTTTCGGTCAACGGCACGTTCTCCATGTGTGACAAGATGGAGACAGTGTCGCTGCCCGCATCGCTGAAAACGAGTGACTGGCTGGGTTTCACGGGCGAGAGCCTGCAAGAGATCAACGTAGCGGCAGGCAGTACAGACTACCGGTCGGTGGACGGCGTTCTGTATTCAAAGGATGGCAAGCGGCTGGTGCTCTATCCTTCGGGCAGACAAGGGCCGTTTACCATTCCCGCAGGTGTCACGGAGATCACACAGTCCGCGTTTGGATGGAACTCCAAGCTGGAGGCGCTGACAATTCCGGAGGGGGTGACATCGCTTGAAAGCACCCTGCTACAAAGTTGTATGGAAATGAAGACGGTCAACCTTCCGGCGTCACTCACCACAATAGAGGACATGGCGTTGCCCGGCTATGGCGTGCTTAGCCGCATTGACATGGCAGATGGCAACCCCAAGTACTACAGCGTGGACGGCGTTCTCTTTGACCGGCGGACCAAGGAGATTGTGCATTTCCCGCCCGCGTGGGGCACATCCTATGACGTGCCGGAGGGGACGCCGAGCATCGGCAGTGAGATATTTGCCTACAACCGCATGCTGGAGACGATCACCATTCCGCGCAGTGTGACGGAAATCGCCGATGGCGCGTTTTCGGGGTGTGGCTGGCTGCGCAGTGTGGCGCTGCCCATCACGCTGGAGAAGATCGGGAGCTACGCGTTCAGCGAGTGTATAGCCCTCTCCAGCATCACGCTGCCGCCTGGGCTTCTCTCCATTGGGGAGCTCGCGTTCTACTACTGCACTTCGCTCAAACAGATCATCGTTCCGGATAGCGTTACAGAGATGGCAAGCACGGCCTTCACAGTCTCAAGCAATGGGGAGGACGTGGTGCTCTACGCGCGCAAGGATAGTGCCGCGTACCGATGCGCCTGGATCAACAACATGCTCTGGGCGGAGAAGCCAGGCGAAACGCCCGTGCGGCCCGTAGATCTGGAGCGTGCGCCAAAGGCCGCCGTTGTCAACAACGATGACGCGAACACGAACCTGAACCTTCGCGAAGACCCTTCGGAAAGTGCAAAGATCATCAGCCAGTATCCCAATGGCACCACCGCCGAGGTACTGGGATCGGAGGGGAACTGGCTCAAGGTGCGCGTAGGCGGCACGGAAGGCTACATGACGAAGAACCGCACGGTGGAGACCGACAGCCTGACACATGCGGTCCGCGTGATTTGGGGCCGCGTTAAGGACGATCTTGCGGGTCCTGCGCTGCTCTACAGCCAGCCTTTGGATTCTGCGCCCTCCGTTTCCATCGCGAAGGGGACAACATTCTTCGTGCTGGACACATACGGTGTCTGGTACAAGGCGGAGGTAGATGGCCAAATCGGGTACATCCTGTCACAGCAGGCGCGGGTGGCCGGCAATATTTCCTGGGAAATGCCGGACTACGGCGTCATCGTCAACCCCAACCAGCGCGACCGCTTGCACCTGCGCGAATCACCGTCCACCCGCAGCACGTCCCTGGGCCGCTATTTCAACGGCACACAGGTGGAGATACTCGAATGGGTGAATGAATGGGTACGTGTACGCGTCGACGGGAAAGAGGGCTACATGCTCTCTGAGTACGTCGCGGGCATTGGCAAGTGGGAAGGCACGCTGGAACCGGGGAACGGGTGAGAAAAACGGGGAAGACGGGGGCAACTGAGGAACGCTGGGACGCTGTCCCAGACCCTGCCAAAGGGCTTTGCCCTTTGGGATCCCGACATTTCGCCTTTGGGCGGGAGGGTTGCATAAGAGAAAAACCCAACTTTGTTTGGCGGCAGGGTTGGTTTTTTCATGGATTGGAATGCTATTTGGGTTGTACATGGAAGATGGAGCCTTCTTTGGGGTAGCCTAGTTTAGTGTAGTAAGCGTCCACGTCAGACATGACATAGACGGTCTGGCACGGGTAGTCTGCGCAGGCGCGCTCCAGCAGTTGCCGGCCGAGGTCTTGCCCACGAAAGCGCGGATCAACCAGCAAATCGCAGACATAGATATAGAAATCCCCGTCGTTGAGCGAGCGGGAGTAGCCGCATATCGCGCCATCCTGGCAGGCCACATAGGTGATCGAGGTCGCCAATACCCGTCTATACTGCGCGGAAAACTCCGGCGCGGAGTAGCAGCTCCATTCTTCGCCCTGTGCCTCGAGCAGCACCATCAGCGCCTGCTCGTCCTGTTTTTCATATCTGCGTATTTCCATCTATGCATTACTCCAATCCAAGTTGGTTGACCCATGGAAAAGGCCGCCCCGAGGGTCGGCCCAGGGTATCGACAAAGTCGAAACCCTGCAAGGGGGATATGTCCCCCTTGCACTACGTCACTTTGCGTCTGAGTAGGAATCAGTGGCCACCACGTAGATGCCGCCACGGTCAATCTGCAGAATGGCCGTATTGTCGGAGAACTCCAGCGTGGCGGGGGTGAAGGAGCCGGAGGCTTCGTCATACCGCTGCGCGATGCCCGACTGGCGCGTGGCCGGAACGAGCAGGCGAATCGGGTAGTCGAAGGTACCGGGCGTGAACCCAAGCTTGACACCGGACGCGTCGTACAGGGCAAGTTCAACACGGTAGAAGCTGCTGGCCGTGGAGCTGCCCGGGTTGGCCGCCGCGAATGCCGACGCTAGGGTGGAATCGGTGATCTTGCGAATGTTCAGGCGCAGCTCCAGCTGGCTTTCCTTCAGGTTGCTGGACTGGATATACTGCGTCAGGCCCTGCACACCGTTCACCACATCAAACGGAAGCAGGCAGTTGAAGTCCGGCGCCACGATGCGGAAGTACCCATCGTACTGGGAATCCAGCGTGCGCAGGCGCGAGATGGGGAAGCTGTAGCTGTAGAACTCCATCGACCTTGACGTATCCAGCGTGATGACGCCGTTCTGCACGGGCAGCACACCGGTGTCGTAGGTGGCAATCATGCTGGCGCCAGCATCGCGGAGAACCACGCTGTTCACGCCCGTCTGGGTGCTCACCTGGGTGGGGGTGACGGAGGAGCCGCCGCTCGATGTCCCGCTCCCGGAGGAGCTGCTTGAGCTGCTCTTCTTGTACGTCGTGGTCGCGTATACCTTGCGGTACAGGTTGTCGCCGCGGTATTCGGCGTTCAGCGTGTAACTGCCGCTGGGTACATCCTGCCAATAGAACGTGGCCTCGCCCCAGCGAATCCTAGCCGAGCCGATATAGGTCGTGCCGTTGTAGAAGAGGACCTCGCCGGTCGGCACCTCAGACCAGTAGCGGCTGCCGCTGGAGAGGATGGCCGTCAGCTTCACGGGTTCCTTGCCCTTACCGCCGGTGGCGGTAAAGAGAATCGTGGGCATGCGGCGGTCGGAATCATCCGTCCTGTTCAGAACGACGGTGTTGCTGGTCATCCGCGGGTAGTACGAATCGCCCAGATAGATGGCCAGGATTTCCACCTCGTAGTTGGGCACGTTCTTCCATGTGAAGGACGCATAGCCGTCCCAGCCCAGGTTCACACGCGCCAGCAGTTCGCCGCGCGCCCAGAACTCCACTTGACCGGTGGGGCGGTACTGCCCATTGCTCAGCACCTCGGCGGTCAGGTACGCGGTGCCGCCATATTCGCCGCCGGTAACGCTCAGCCGCACGCGGGATGAGTTGGGTGTAATGCTCGCTTCGTTGGAGGAGCGGTGGTTGTTATCGCCCAGGTACTGCGCCTTGACGGTGAAGTTGCCGCGCGTGCTATCATCAATGGTGATGCTCGCGGTGCCATCCGCGCCGATGGGCGCATCATAGCTGCGCGTGCTGCTGCCGATGACGGTGAAGCGCACATTGCCGGAGGGCCTGCCGCCGGTTACCTTCGCGATAACCTTCAGGTTATTGCCGATGCGCGTGGAGGTCAGCGTCAGCTGGGTATACGCCTGCTGAATGGTGAAATTCTGCGAGACGCTGCCCGAGTATGCGCCCTTGCCGGTAACGGTGACTGTCGCCGTGCCTACAAACGTGTTGTTGCTGTAGGAAAGGTCGTAATCCCGGCCCTTTTGCAGCGTGATGCCATTCTTCATGACGATCGGCTGCGGCTCAATCGCGCTGCCCGTGTAGTCGAAGACCGACTGCGGGAGCATGACGGTGAAATCACCCTGCCGCGGTACGATGATGAAGTTGGCGGTCAGTGTCCCGGCATAGGTGATGCCGGTGATCGTCAATGTGGCCGGGCCGAGACCTTTGTTACTGGTGAACGCGTACGTGTAATCCGTACCCGCCCGCAGCGTGTTCCCGGGCTTGGCGACGGTGAACGCCGGCGTGATATCGTTGCCAGTGTAGTAATAGTAGCTCATGCCGTTGAACATCGCGTCGGGGTTGGTGAACTGCACGGTGAAACTGGACAGCGGCGTCGCGTCCACGATCTTGAACTTGACAGTATTGGACGCGAGGGTATAGTTGCCATTCTGCCAGTGGATGGTGATGGTTACCTCACCGACGTTGGTATGGTCGTCCGAATAGGTCAGGTAGTAATCGGTGCCGTTGAGGAACGTGGTGCTGCCATCGGTGATGGACACGCCCGGTTCTATGGGGTTACCGGTATGGGGCTGGTCCGCAACCGGCGCAATCGCGGAAGCGGGCAGCTGCTTTGCCGTCACGGTGAATTTTTCCACCTTGGTGCCGGTGTAAGCGCCAATGCCGGTGATGGTGACCGAACCGGAAGGCACATTGGAACCCCCGTTTAGGGCGACCTGATAGTCAATGTCCTTCTGCAGCGTAACACCGCCCGGTGCGGTGACCACGGTGACCGCGGGAATCGCGCCGTACACGGCATCCGCGACGGTAATCGTGCAGGTGCCGATGTCGGTGAACGGGACAGGGGCATCGGGGTCAACGGCCGTGATGTTCTCTTGCTTGGAATTGTCGGCGAACACGTCATTCGCGCCGGCGGTGTACTTAACCAGAAGCACATGGGGGCGGGCTTCCAGCGGGGTAACCACCATGGTGGCCGAACCGTTCACGACGGGCACCGAGCCAAGCGAACTGCCATCCGCAAAGAACTCGAACGAACCGGTGGCGCTCGCAGCGTTCACGCCAGGTGCCGAGACTGTTGCGGTGATGGTGCATGCTTCATTAATCTCCGGCGGATTGGGGGATAGGCTTATGCCGATCGTCGGCGCGGGCGCGGGATCCCTACCATCCGCACCTAGCGTGTTCATCGTTTCATCCTGGTTGCTGGTGCCGCCAAATAGCGAGGAGAAGAGATTGGCAAAGAAACCAGTGTTGTTCTGGCCATCTGTGCCATTTTCGTTGCCCTGGCCATCATCCGTTGTCGGCACATCGCCGGGGATGCCCGTTTGGCCATCAATGATGTTTTCGGGCGGGTTTACCACGACAACGCCCGGATCAATCAGATTGCCGGTATCATCGGTGTCGGTGATGTTATTCGGGTCAATGACGGTGCCAGGGTTGACGATCCCGGTGTTGTCGACGTAACCGGGCTGCAGATCACCGCTGGGCTGGCTGCCGGGCTGCTGACTGTCGCCGCCCTGCTGGTTTGCTTGCTGGGTCAGCGCGTCAATCATGCCGGCAATCACCGAACCGGTGTTGTCTGCATCATTCTGCGGGTCAATGGTGTTAATGGTCACACCATTGTTGTCGGTATTGCCAGAAGGTGTCGACGGACGGTTCTCGCGCGATCCGTTGCTCTGCTGCCCACCGGATACATCGCCGCCCGTAATGGGCTGCTGCGCATTCGGGGTAGTAGGCGTGGAGTTGTCCTGATCCGTCGCTTCACCCGGAGCGGATATCGGCTGGACATTCTGGTCATCCGATGAACTCCGGCCGGCAGAAATGCCGCTGTGGGTGTTGTTCGAATTCGTATTTGAATCCGACGATGTGATTACATAGTCGCTGCGCTCCCTTGCGGGCTGCGACACGGAAACCTTGCAGCTGGCAGAGGCGGCGGTATACGGATCATCCGCGCCGGGGACGAACTGCGCCGACAGCGTGTGCTTGCCGGCGTAAGACGGCGACCAGCTAACGGAAACCTTGGAGCCGGAAACCGGCGCCGAATGGATGGTTTCGCCATTGTCGGAAAAGACAACCTTGCCGGTTGTGCTCACCGTCAAGCCGGACAGCGTGGCCGTCAGCGTGTACGACTTGCCCACCTGGGCGGAAGACTCGCTGCTGGACAACGACATCTTGAGCTTGATAGACTCTTGCTTTGGCGAGGATGTTTCCCCACTGCCATCGCCACGCGTACGCCTCGACTGTGTTTCGTCCACAGTTTCGACGTAAGGCGTCTCCAAATCGCTCGCCAGCGCGGCGGGCAAAAGGCCAAGCGCGAGGGTCAGGGCCATCCCGATGGCGATCATCCTACGCATCGCTTTTGTTCTCATGAAGTACATTCAGCCTCCCTCCTATTCCTTGTCAGGGCCATTCAGTTTCACCTGTACGGCTATTAGACGGAGAAACCACCTCGTAGGTTCACACAAAATTGGAAAATGTGGAAATTACTTCTCCTCGTGTAAAATTTTAGCATGATACCACAGCGAGAATATGACGCAATTGTTACAGGAGTGTGAAAGAGAGGGGTTTTCCTGCAAATTTCTGCTTGAGTTGCGCGCACAGGTTTGGTAGAATATAGATGGAAACAAATATCTGGATGGAGACGGTACAAATGCAGCAGGATTCGATGACCGCGTTTGCGATTCATATCCTGGAAAAACTGAATGGCAATGTGGATATCACGGAACCGGTGACGGAGGTTCTGGAGGAGATCCGTGCCTTCTTTCAATTTGGCTGTTCATTTGTCTATGAAGCCGATCACAAGGGTGTGTTCTATTTACAGGAGCATTCAGAGGCGTATCCCAACCGGCACCTGGGGCTAGAGATTGACCTGATGGGCGCGCTGGGTGCGGAAACGATGCGGGAGATCGGCGGGCAGAAGGTTGTCCTCTTTGCGCCGGATCGGGAACATACCCAGTTGGAAAAGACGCTGGAGGCGCTGTTTGATGCACAATCGCTGATTTTGATCCCCATGAAGGACCAGCACGACGCAATTATTGCGCTGGTGGGGCTCGTTGACCGCCGGAGCGCGGATCGCCATCTGCAGATGGATCTGGAGTTTGCATATTCGCTACTGGCGGCCGTAGCCAACCATATCAAGCTGCGCCTTTATCAGGCACGCATTGAGTCCACGCAGAAATCGCTGGAGAGCGTGCTGGACCACATGGGCGTGGATATCTATGTCAATGACTTCAATACGCATGAGGTGCTATACGCCAACCAGTCCATGGCCGCCCCCTATGGCGGGAAACAGAACATGGTCGGTAAGATCTGCTGGCAGGTTCTCTACGACGATAAAACAGGTCAATGCGAGTACTGCCCACAAAAAAAGCTCCTCGACGAAAACGGAGAGCCGACCAAAATTTACTCTTGGGACTACGAGCGCCCCTTTGACGGGTCGTGGTTCCGCGTGCTCAGCGGTGCGTTCCAGTGGGTGGATGGACGCCTGGCCCATGTGGTCAGCAGCGTGGACATCACCGAGAACAAGCGCAACGAGGCGCTGGTGCGACAGCTGGCGGACTACGACGCGCTGACAAACCTCCCCAACCGGCGCAAGCTGATGCGGGACTGCCAGGAACAGATTGCGACAATGCCCGAGGATGGCACTGGATATGTGCTCTTCTTTGATTTGGATGGGTTTAAGCAGATTAACGATCGGATTGGGCATCAGACGGGCGATGATCTGCTCGCCGCGATCGGCCTATTCCTACAGGAGACGCCCCTGCTGCGTGATAGGAGCTACCGCCATGGCGGCGATGAGTTTGTCGCGCTGATGCCAAACCAAGACCGGCGGTCGGTTTTAGGTGCGGTAGCCTGCTTGTTCAGGCGCTTTGCGCAGCCCTGGCAGCTTGGCGAGGCGAGTGTCCGCTGCGGGACGAGCATAGGCATCGCGGAGTATCCCTCCGATGCGCGCACGCCCGCCGAGCTGCTGCACAAGGCCGATATGGCCATGTACGAGGCCAAGCGGGCGGGAAAAGGTGTCGCACGGTTTTACAACGGCGGCGCGTTCAGTTCGCCGGAAGAATGGCTGGATGGCGAAGAGCTTATTTGAAGAAGAGAATGTCGGAGACGCTCCGCTCATGACCGCCGCTGGGCCGGTTGAGCACCTCACCATTGAAGTACAGCGTGCTGGAGCCTCCGCCATCCAGGTTGAAGGCCGTCTGCGCGCCGGCAGCTAAGAAGAGCTGCTGCAATCCTTTCAGAGAAATTCCCTGGGAATAATCATCCCGGCGGCCATCGACAACGATCACAACATAATGCAACGGGTTGATTTGCCCGATCGCCGTGCGGGGTTCCAGCGTGTTATCCCGGGTGGAGATCAGGTTGAAGCTTTCTTCAAGCGGAACGGCCTGCCCATTCCGAATCAGTTCCGGGCCGAACTCCCAGGTTTCGGTGACGCCTTTTGCCAGCAGCGATGCTTCCAGGGCATCCCCATCCTCTTTGTCGCGGGCCGAGTGTACCGTCAGGTTCCCAGCGCTGTCGAGCATCAGCATATGGCGGGATGAACTTTTGCTTCGGATGGCGTTTCCGCCGCGGATGATTACGCCGTTCTTGTACACAGCATAGTTATCTCCATTGATGGCCAGTACGGCATGGTTGCGCGCCGCGATGTCGGCAGTGTTCTCCAGCGCTCCATATGCCTTGTCGCCGGATAGCGCTGTTTTGAGCGCCGAGGGGTCCGTCGTCTGGATATCGCAGACAAAATAGGCAAGGTTCTCCTGCTGAACTCTTTGAATGTGTACAGCGAGGCGCTCATCGCTATAGGCGTAGTGGGGTTCACCGGCAAAGCACAGCGGTTCCAGCGGGAACTGCGAAGCAGGCCGGGTCGCCGGGGCCGCGATCTCTACGGGCTGGGCTTCGATAGAGATGTCCTCAAACACTATTTCCGGAAGGATTTCTGTTTGGGGCGGTGCAAGCATAGTCAGCTCGGGTTCCGTTTCTTCATCTCCTGCAAGCGCGGATGGCAGCGTGTGTGGACTATGCACGTACCCCATTTGCGCCAGCATACTCCCAAGGACCACGCACATGAGCACAGCGGCGAAGCCAAGGGGCAGTAGGATTCCTGTGGTATGTATCTTTCGTATTCTCATTTTTGGATGACCTCCTCCTTATGACATGTGATAAGTGTATCATTCCAATATGAAAAGATCATGAGAAAGAAACATTCTCATGGTTTTCTCATTGCCATGTGGTATGATAGAATCATCTGAAGATAAGGAAGGATTGCCGTGCGGATTCTGGTCATAGAGGACGATCTGGCGCTGCAGCGGATCATTGCCAAACGGCTTCGGGCGGAGGGGTACAGCGTGGAGGCGTGCACATCCGGCAAGGAAGGGCTGCTCTATGCCCAAAGCGCCGCGTACGACGGGTTGATTCTGGATATCATGCTGCCGGAGATGGATGGCCTGACGGTGCTGCGCATGCTGCGCGCGGAAGGGAACCGCGCGGGCATTCTGCTGCT
>JAVBQK010000064.1:0-19283 GCA_031549105.1 Eubacteriales bacterium | reverse complement strand
GGGCGACTGTTTGGCCGGCGCTGGGGCGCGGCTCGGCCCGCGGGCGCCCCGCCGCCCGGCGGAGGAGTCTTCTTCGCCCATCCAGAACCTGTTCGGCCGGCAGAAGCAGCCGAGGCAGCAGCCTCAGCAGCAGCAGCAATACCAGCCTATGCCGGACAACGTCATCCGTATGCCCAACCGCGAGACGGGAGAGCCTGAATACGGCATGGCTGCGGCGCCGCATCCGCAGGCGCAGCAGCTGCAATCGAGCACGATTATTTTCTGCGTGCGCCGCAAGGACGACAGCTCGCAGATTATCAACTATTTGCTGACGGGCATCAACGTCATCCTCAACTTTGAAGAGGTGGACGACGCCCAGTGCCAGCGCGTGCTGGACATGGTCAGCGGCGCGGCATTCGCGCTGCGCGGGACGGTCGCGCGCATTTCGCATAAGAACTACCTGGTCGCACCCACGGGCGTGGACATCGTCCGCGGGGAAATGCAGGCCGAAGCCGCCGCGCAGGGCCGTGAGCGCCCGGAGCGGTCGTATATGGCAAGGTAAAAGGAGTCGAGCATGGTGTTATCCGGGGTTTTCCAGGGAATCTCATATTTTCTCACGATCATTCGCTACGTGCTGCTGGCGTACTGCCTGCTCAGCTGGGTGCTTCCGCCGTACAATAAGCTGATGATGATGCTTAGCCGCTTCATTGATCCGCTTCTGCGCCCGATCCGCAACGTGATGTTCCGCATCTTTCCGCGCATGCCCATCGACCTGTCGGCGCTGGTGGCTTTTTTCGTGCTGGACCTGCTGTCCAGGGGTCTTTGGTCGCTGTACTTCATGCTGATCTGATGCAAGCGGACCGGGAGTGCGAGCGGCGCATGGCCGAACTGGCCCAGCGCGCCGCCAAAACGGGCATTGCCCAGCGGACATGGTTCCTGACGCCGGCGCAGCGCGAGCAGGCGGAGATCTGCGCGCGCCAGGCAGGCGTTTCGCTGTTTGCATGGGGCGGTGTGGAGGATGCGGAGCGGCAGGTTGTCACCTTCGCGGATGAAGACTGGATACCGGACTGGCCGGTTATGTGCCTGAACATCACTTGGCGGGCCCAATATGGCGCGCTGGAGCACCGGGACCTGCTTGGCGCAATCCTGTCGCTGGGCATGGACCGGGAGAAGCTGGGCGACATCTTCGTCAAGGAAGGGGCGGCGACTGTGTTCGCGCTGGCGGACATGGCGCGCTACCTGGAAGCGAACCTCGACCGCGCCGGAAACGTTCCGGTACAGGTGCGGCTGCTGGAGGAAGCGCCGTCCGTAGCGCAGCAGGAGGGCACACAGATGCGCTCCACCGTCGCGTCAACCCGGCTGGATGCGCTGCTGGGCGTGGCGTTCCGCCTCTCGCGCGGCCGCGCGGCGGAGCTGGTATCGGCGGGGCGCGTGCAGGTGGATTTCCGGCCGGAGCTTAGGCCAGACCTCAAAATTGCCGAGGGAACGACGATATCGGTACGCGGCCTGGGCCGGGCGAAAGTGGCCGAAATAGGCGGCCGCACAAAAAAAGATCGGATCAGCGTAACGATGTTGCGGTTTTGATTCGTTATATGCTTAAGATAGGGTATGGGGAGGAACACAAGCATGGCAGTCACCATTCAGATGATCGAGACCAAGGAATTCAAAACGAAGGCGCACGGCTACGATCCGGAAGAGGTAGATATTTTTCTGGACGAGATCGCCGACGAGTTTGAGGAGCTACAGCGGGAGATTCAGTCTCTGCGCACGCAGAGCATTCGCCAGCCTGCGCCGGTGGCCGCGACCCCGGTGATGGAAATGCCTTCTGAGACGGTGCAGAAGATGCTCACCAACGCGCAGCGCGTCAGCGATGAGACGATGGCGGATGCCCGTAAGCAGGCGGATATCATTCTGGCCGACGCCAAGAGCAAGGCTGACCGCACACTGGAGGATGCCAAGAAGGAAGCCGCGCGCCTGCAGGATAGCCTGGATACGCTCCGCAGTGCCGCCAACGACTACCGTGCGCGCTTTAAGCGGCTGGTGGACGACCAACAGCACCTGATGAACGCCGAAACAGAGCTGTTTAAGTAATACGCTTTGCCGCTTTCGGGCATCCTATTGCCATGAAAAAGCGGTCGGCATCTTATACGCAAAAGCAGGAATGGGCGGGGTTCACCGAATACGTGAGGTATTTGCAGGACCGCCGGCGCTTGCTTATAACAAATTTTTTGGCCGGTGTCATGCGCGGCATGGGGTTTGCGATTGGGTTTAGCATCCTGGGCGCGCTGGTGGTGGTGCTTGTGCAGCATCTGGCGCTGGAAAATTTGCCCGGTATCGGCCAGTTTTTCGCCGAGGTTGTGCGGATGGTGCAGGTGAACATGTATTGAAACGCGATGTAAGCTGGCTTCTCGCCCCTTTGGCCCTCATCCTGGACCGGCTCACCAAGCTGTGGGCGCAGTCCACACTCATGGGAGAGGGGTCGTTGCCCATATGGCCGGGGGTGCTTCGGTTCATCTATGTGGAGAATACGGGCGCGGCATTCGGCCTGCTGAAGGGCAGGCAGTTGGCGCTGCTGATTGTCACGGGCGTGGCGCTGTTGGCGCTGTTCCTGTGGCTTCTTTTTAGGGCACGGACGGTACCGCCGCTGGCGCGCATATCGATGTGGCTGCTGCTGGGCGGGGCGCTGGGCAACTTCATTGACCGTCTTTTCCTTTCTTATGTGGTCGATTTTATCGAGATCACGCTGTTCCCGTTTCCCGTTTTCAACATATCGGATATCTGCATCTGTGTGGCGTTTGTGCTGCTATCGTGTTGGCTGCTGCTGAGCAAGGAGGAGAAGCCCGATGCCGGATGAGCGGCTGGACGTGCGCCTTGCGCGGGAGACGGGGCTGACGCGTTCGCGCGTGGAGAAGCTGATTCAGGGCGGCTGTGCGCGGGTGAATGGTCACATGGAGACAAAGCCCGGCGCGAAGATCGCGGAGACGTCCATCGTAACGCT
Organism: Eubacteriales bacterium; assembly: GCA_031549105.1. Taxonomy (GTDB): domain Bacteria; phylum Bacillota; class Clostridia; order Christensenellales; family Aristaeellaceae; genus Avichristensenella. The sequence goes on along the minus strand of JAVBQK010000064.1, from coordinate 16,306 downwards.
GGACGTACCGCCGCCCGTGCCGATGGTCGCCGAGGCGGAGGACCTGCCGCTGGAAATCCTCTATGAGGATGCACATCTGGCGGTGGTGAACAAGCCGTGCGGCATGGTGGTGCACCCGGCAGCGGGCAATGAGACGGGCACGCTCGTCAACGCGCTGCTGCATCACCTGGGCGGGCTGTCCGGCATCGGCGGTACACTCCGGCCCGGCATCGTGCACCGGCTGGATAAGGATACATCCGGCCTGCTGCTGGTGGCGAAGGACGATGCGGCGCACCAGGCGCTCAGCGATGCGCTCAAGGCACGGACGATTGAGAAAACCTACCGGGCAGTCGTTGCTGGTAATTTTAGGGAAGAGAGCGGTTTTGTGGAAGCGCCGATCGCGCGGCATCCAAACGACCGGAAGCGGATGGCGGTGGTGCCCGGTGGGCGCTATGCGTGCACCGAATACCGCGTGTCCGAGCGCCTGCGGGGCGCGACGCTGCTGGACGTAAACCTGATCACCGGGCGCACGCACCAGATTCGCGTGCACATGGCGCACATCGGGCATCCGCTGCTGGGAGATACTATCTATGGCGGGAAAAAGCCGCCGGTCGCCGCGTCCAGGCTGATGCTGCACGCCTGGCGAATCCGCCTCGCACACCCGATAACTGGTGTGCCGCTTGCGTTTGAGGTGCCCGAGCCTGCGCTATTCCTGCGCGAAGTGCAAAAATTGTTGCCATAAAACTGCCAAAAAGACACAGCATGGCGCCGCCTTTGCGGGGGAAACTACGGGTGCGGACGAACCGTAAACGATGCAAAGGAGGGTGATCAGGTGAAAGCGACAACGATGGCAGGCCTGATGGCGGGTAGCGCGCTGGGCATCGCGATGGGTGCGGGGCTGATGATGATGCCTCAGACCAAGCAGATGCGCAAGGCAATTGGCAAGAGCGCGACCGAGCTGAGCCGGAGCGTATCCAACTGGATCCGGTAACCAGCGGCTGAGCGGGGAGAGGGCGGCAGAGGGAAAAACTTCCCTGCCGCCCTTTTCTTTCCGAAAATGTTAAAAAAGATTGTCAAACCGTAGCCATTCATGTATAATGTTCGTAGCAAATATGAGGGGTAGAGAGCATGGGTGTGAGCAACGACACGATGCCGTTCAAGCCGATTAACGACCGGAACGATTCGGCGGAAGACATCATCATGAATGTATACGCGGCGCTGAAGGCGAAGGGGTACGATCCGATTACGCAGATCGTGGGCTACCTTATCTCCGGCGACCCTACGTATATCACCAACTACCAGGGCGCTCGCTCGCTCATCTGCCGCCTGGAGCGCGACGAAATCCTCGAAGAATTGGCGCAGTTCTACATCAGCGAACGCGACAAGTAATCTATTATGGAAAAAAGACGGCTTGGCGCGCGGGATCTGTGGGTCTCGCGCCTTTTGTTTGGAACGCTGACCATGGGACCCTTGCAGCGAAACATGCCCCCCGAGCAGGGCGCGGAGCTGATCGCCTACGCCGCCGAGCAGGGCGTCAACTTTGTTGATACCGCCGAGTATTACGGCACCTACCCGCATGTGCGCGAAGCGCTGCGCACGGTGCCGAATCTGATCGTCTGCACCAAGTCCTATGCCTACGACCGCGACGCCGCAAAGCGATCGGTCGAACTGGCACAGGAGGGGATCGGACGCGAGCGCATCGACATCTTTCTGATGCATGAGCAGGAGAGCGAGCATACGCTGCGCGGCCATGCCGAGGCGTTCGACTTTTACCGCGAGTTGCGCGAAGCGGGCGTGATCGGCACGATCGGTATTTCAACACACCATGTCGGGGCGACGCGCGCGGCGGCCACATGGCCGGAAATGGACATCGTCTTTCCCATCCTGAATACGCGAGGCTTGGGTATTGCGGACGGTTCGCTCGCCGAGATGGAAGCTGCAACCGAGACGGCGCACCGAGCTGGGCGTGGCGTGCTCGCGATGAAAGCGCTGGGCGGCGGGCACCTGATCGCCGAGAGAAGAGAAGCGCTGGCCTACGCGCTGGCACTCCCTTATGTGGACGCAATCGCGGTGGGCATGCAGTCCAGGGCGGAGATTGATTTCAATGTGGCGCTGTTCGAGGGCCGCGAACCAGACAAGGCCTGCACCGCCGAAAGCGAATCGGCGGAACGTACGTTGATTGTGCAGGATTGGTGCGAGGGCTGTGGCCGGTGTGCCGCGCGATGCGGCCAGAAAGCCCTGGCAATTAAAAATGGCAAAGCCGTCGTGGATAGCGCGCGCTGCGTGCGCTGCGGCTATTGCGCGGCGGTATGCCCGCAGTTTTGCCTGAAGGTGGTATAAAGATGGACAAACTATTGGCGCTGGACGTGGGGGACAGGCGGATCGGCGTGGCGGTCAGCGACGGGCTGGGCATTACCGCGCAACCCGTTGGGATGATCGAGCGGGTCGGCTGGGGCCCGGATGCGAAGCGTGTGGTGGAACTTGTAGCAAAGCACGGCGCGAGCGCAGTTCTCTGCGGCCTGCCGCGCAACATGGACGGCTCCTACGGGCTGCAGGCCGAGAAGGTGCGTGCTTTCGCGGAACGGCTTGAAAAGGAAGGGCTGTCCGTGGTATTCTGGGACGAGCGGCTGTCCACAGTAACGGCGGAACGCGCGCTGATCGAAGGCGGCGTTCGCCGGGCAGGTCGCAGGAGCGTAGTAGACCAAACAGCCGCAACGATTATCTTGCAGGCGTACTTGGACGCGAACCAACAAAAAAGCGAGGGAACAGGGAACATGGCGCACGAAGAGATGGAAAATGTGGTAGAACTCATCGGCGAGGATGGGACGCCCGTCAACTTTGAACACCTGATGACACTGGACCACAAGGGGCACTCCTACATTCTGCTGACGCCCGTCGAGCCGGAAACCCCGGACGAGGAAGGCTCAGTCGTCATCATGCGCATCGACAAGGACAAGGACGGCCAGGACTGCTACATCGTTGAAGAAGACGAGGCCGTGCTAGAGACGGTATTTGGCAAGTTCCTGGAAGCAATGGAAGAAGAGGACGAAGAGGAAGACGAGGAAGAGTGACGAGGGAACGCAAGGGGACTTTGTCCCCTTGACCCCTACCAGGAGGCATTGCCTCCTGGACCTCCAACATTTCGCCTCACGGCGGGTGGGACTGTTTTCATGCAGAAAACTAGCCCTCCCGCCGTGAGGCGAAATGTTGGGTTTCCAAAGGGCAAGGCCCTTTGGCTAGGGGTCTGGGGGACAGCGTCCCCCAGCGTTCCTTTTCCGTCCGTCTCTATACGGCTGCCTTCGTCTCCACAGCGTCCAACATCTGGATGAACTTCTCGATGGCCGATAGCCCGGTGAGGATATCCTCGCGGCTGATCGCGTAGGAGAGGCGGCAGAAGCCCGGGGCTTCGAATGGGTCACCTGGGACGACGGCCACTTTTGCCTCGTCCAGCAGCAGTGCGCTGAGGGCGAGGGTGTCGGTGATCGGCTGGCCCTTGTAAGTGCGGCCCAGGAGTGACGTGCAGTCCAGCATGACGTAGAAGGCGCCGTAGGGCATTACGCATGAAAGCCCGTCGATCTGGCTGATGCGCTCGACCATCAACTTGCGGCGCGCGTCGAACTCGGCGCACATTGCCTGGATGGTCGCCTCACCGTTGCGCAGCGCTTCGGCCGCCGCGTACTGGGCGATGGAGTTGGGGTTGGAGGTGGCGTGGCTCTGGTAGGCGCTCATCGCGCTGATGACGGCCTTGGGACCGGCAGCATAGCCGATGCGCCAGCCGGTCATCGCATAAGTCTTTGATACGCCGTTGATGACGATCGTCTGATCGAATATTTCTTTTCCAAGCGACGCGATGGAGGTATGCTCCTGTCCCTCATATACCAGCCGCTCGTATATCTCATCGGAAATGACACACAGCTCTTTTTCCACGGCCAGATCCGCGATGCCCTGCAACAGCGCCTTGGAATAGACGCAGCCGGTCGGGTTGGACGGCGAGTTGACCAGGCTCGCCTTGGTGCGCGGCGTGACGTGCGCGGCGAGCTGCTCCACGGTCGGCACGAAGCCGCTCTCGGCGGTGGTGTGCACAGAGACGGGCCCGCCGCCGGCCTGGCGGCTCATCTCCGGATAGCTCACCCAGCAGGGCGCGGGCAGCAGCACCTCATCGCCCGGGTCGAGCACGGCGATAAACGCGCCCAGCAGCGCGTGCTTTGCGCCATTGCTGATAATGATTTGATCCGGCTTATACATCAGGCCGTTGTCTCGCGCGAACTTGGCGCAGACGGCCTGCTTGAGTTCCAGTGTTCCATTGGCGGGGGTGTAGCGCGTCATGCCCAGTGCGATGGCCTTGCGCGCCGCCTCGCAGATGTACTCGGGGGTGGGGAAATCCGGTTCGCCCGCGGCGAAGCCGACAACATGCTGCCCTTCCGCTTTGAGGGCCTTGGCGCGCGCGTCAATGGCGAGCGTGGCGGACGGGGTGATGGCGGAGCAACAGCGGGAAACGGAAAGAGACATAGGGGAGTCCTCCTCGTGTGCCGGAAATAATTGGCTCCTTGGCAGAAGCGTAAAATTGTTTTTTGCAGCACGGCACATAGTATACTACGTTTCAGAGGAAAAATCCTGCATGTCCAACGAAGAAATTGAAATATTATTTTCCTAATCCTGCATTATACAAAATTCGGGAAGAAATATCTTTAGAGGTATGGATAGAAATGCTTGCCATGTGCGTTAATTCATGAGACGGAAGAGCAGGACTTTTCCAAGTGGCCGCGAATTAACCTCGCTATGGCCTGACAAAAAGAACCTTTTAACGACGGAGGTGTGGATCCTTGCACTCAAAAAAGCTACGAATTGCGGTATTATGCGTACTCCTGATGGCAACCGCGTCGACGGCATTTGCCGCGCCGATGACGAGCAACTCCATTTCTATGCCCAGGGCAAGCTCGACCGGCGCTGTCGGCGCGAACCCGGTCATCCCGGGCAAATCCCCGACGACCGGCCTTGACTGGACGGGCGATTACCGCCCGCTGGTTGTGCAGATCGAAAATGACCCCGCAGCACGCCCGCACATCAATTTCTCTGAGGCGGACATCGTCTATGAGGCCATCTATTGGGGACCGAGCTACACGCGCTATACTGTCATTTACAGCGACAATCATCCCGAATTTGTAGGTTCTGTGCGTTCCGCGCGCTGGCACCATTGCTCCATCCGCCAGGAATGGGATGCCCCGTTTGTCTTCTGGGGCGGCCATATGGAGGCCGGTGCGGCGAACATTATTGATTACTTTGAAACCAACATGACGGACAAGGTGCTGGGCAAGCAGATGTTGCTTTCCGGTGCGTCTGTTGGCAACAAGAACACCAATCGCGCATACCCCTCCACAAATGGCGCGGATATTCTCTTTAGGCTTGGAAACCAGGAGAGTACTAAGCAGTTTAAGAGACTGAATCCGCACGATGCCGCCGCAAACCTGGCGAAGATCGTGTCGGATTACTGGCCCAAGAATGATGACGGAACGCCCTACACCCCCAGGTCGCACGCGTTCAAGTTCAGCACGTCCCCGTCCCGCGGCCAGGATACGGCAAAGAAGATTTCGATTATATACGACGAAAAGAACTTCTACCCCAGCTATACTTTCAACGCAGAGACGCGTGAGTATGAGCGTTGGTACTGTGGTCAGGAACAGGTTGACGCAGCCACGGGCAAGCGCATTGTCGCATCCAACGTCATCGTGCAGTTCGCGGAAATCAACTACCCCAACGGAAACCCGATTAAGGCGATGATTAACCTGGAAACTACCGGCATCATGGACGCGTTCATTGATGGCCGCCACATCCGCGGCACTTGGTCGCGCGCCAGCGCCAATGATCGCACCATCTTCATGGATATGAACGGTGAGGAGATCACGTTGCTGCCCGGCAAGACCTTCGTGCAGATCATCCCGACCAGCTATACTTACACCTATGTCTCCGATGACGGCGTGGAACATTCGCTGGATGTCGGCACAAAGGTTGAGGAAGCGAAGATCGACTCCAACTTCAACACCAGCGAAATGGACAAGATGGAGTAGTCTACATCGTATTTGGACAAGAACCGCCATGCTGCATGGCGGTTCTTTTTTCTGCATAATCACTCTTTGACAAAAAAACAACAAATTTTTTGTCGCGCGAAAAAATGAATTACGCTTATTTGATACTTGCGTTTTTTTCGTTGTTGGAGCATAATAGCAGCCATATACTATAAAATGCGGAGGAAATCCATCCGTCCGCGTCAAGGAGGGGCCGCCATGAACCGCGTGTATAATTATTCCCCTGGACCTTCGATGCTGCCGCTCTCCGTGCTGGAGCGCGCCCAGCAGGAGTTGGTGTGTTACGGGGATACGGGTATGTCCGTGATGGAGATGAGCCACCGCAGTAAAATGTACCTGGCCATCTATGAAAAGGCTGTGCAGAACCTGCGCGATCTGATGCATATTCCGGACGAGTACGCCGTGCTGTTCCTGCAGGGCGGCGCGACCGAGCAGTTCTCCGCCGTGCCGCTGAACCTTGGCAAGACCGGCAAGGCCGACTACATTGACAGCGGCAACTTCGCGCACGTCGCCGCGGTCGAAGCCGCGCGCTACCTGACGGTGAACACCGTCGCCTCCAGCAAGGCGGACACGTATACCTACGTGCCTAGCTGGGAGGGCAAGCTGAACGCGGATGCGGACTACCTGCACATCACCACCAATAACACCATCTATGGCACCCGCTATGTCAAGCTGCCCGAGGGGCCTGCGCCGCTGGTTGCGGATATGAGCAGCAACATCCTCAGCGAGGTGTATGATATCACCAAGTTCGGCGTTGTCTACGCCGGCGCGCAGAAGAACATCGGCCCGGCGGGCATGGCGGTCGTCATCGTGCGCAAGGACCTGTTCGGTGCGGCGAATAAGCTCTGCCCCAAGCTGATGAACTGGGAGCAGCAGGCCGCGAACGACAGCATGATCAACACGCCCAACACCTATGCCATCTACATGGCGGGGCTGTGCTTCGAGTGGCTCAAGGGCCTGGGCGGCGTGGAAGCGATGGAGAAGATCAACATCGACAAGGCGCAGATGGTCTATGACTTCCTGGATGACAGCAAGCTGTTCAAAGCGCCGGCGCAGAAGGAATACCGCAGCCGCATGAACATCACGTTCGTCACCGGTGATGAGGCGCTGGACGATGCGTTCGTCAAGGAAGCCGGCAAGGTAGGCCTTGTGAACCTCAAGGGCCACCGCTCGGTGGGCGGCATGCGCGCCAGCATCTACAACGCGATGCCGGTGGAGGGCGTTGAGGCGCTCGTGAAGTTCATGAAGGAATTCGAAGCGAAACACTAACGGCAAGGATTCCTATCGGAGTTCTTTTATGGCGCGGTATCTTCGGGTTCGCGCCGCAGATGGAGGGAAAGTATGTATAAGATTCTTTCGCTGAACAAGATTTCGGATATTATTTTTGAGCAGCTGCCCAAGGCACAGTATGCCGTCTCCAGCGATGAGGCGCAGCCGGATGCGGTGCTCGTGCGCAGTGCGGCGATGCACGACATGGCCGTGCCAGATACGCTGCTGGCCGTAGCGCGTGCGGGCGCGGGCGTCAACAACATCCCGATTCCCGCCTATACCAAGCGCGGCATCGCGGTCTTCAACACCCCGGGCGCGAACGCAAACGCGGTGGCGGAGCTGGTGATGCTGGGCATGCTGATGAGTGGCCGCAAGGTGATCGCGGGCATCGAATGGGCGAAAGGCCTCAAGGGCAAGGACGATGTGCCCAAGCTCGTGGAGAAGGGCAAGGAGCAGTTTGTCGGGCCGGAGCTGCGCGGCAAGACGTTGGGCGTCATCGGCCTGGGCGCGATTGGCGCGCTGGTGGCCAATGCGGCTGCGAATGGCCTGGGCATGGAAGTTATCGGTGTGGACCCGTACATTTCCGTACAGCACGCCTGGTCGCTTTCCCGCGCGATCAAGCGGGCCGAGACCGTGGATGAAGTGCTCGCCAAGAGCGACTTTGTTTCCGTGCACGTGCCGCTGAGCGATAAGACGCGCGCGATGTTCAGTGCGGATGTGATTGCGAAGATGAAGCCGGGCGCGGCGCTGCTCAACTTCAGCCGTGCGGAACTGGTCGATGGTGCGGCAATGCGCGCGGCGCTGGAAAGCGGCCATCTGGCGAACTACGTTACCGACTTCCCGACGGACGACATGCTGTGTGTGCCGGGCGTGCTCTGCATCCCGCACCTGGGCGCTTCTACCCCTGAGAGCGAAGAAAACTGCGCCGAGATGGCTGCCGCGGAGCTGCGCGCCTACCTCGAAACCGGCGCGATCCACAACAGTGTCAACCTGCCGGATGTTTCCCTCGGCCAGCCGGAAGGCAGCCGGGTGCTGATTATTCATGACAACGCGCCGGGCCTGGTCAGCCAGATTTCCGGCGTCATCAGCGCGCGGGGCATCAACATCGTCAACATGCTCAACAAGAGCCGTGGCGATGCGGCCGTGACCGTGCTGGAACTGGGCGAAGCGCCCGACACCGCGATGCTCGCAGAGCTGTCCGCGCTGGAGCAGGTGGCGCGCGTGCGCCTGATCGGGGCATGAGCGAGTTCCGCTTGGCCCGGGAGGAGGACCTCCCGCAGATCATGACGATCATCGCCGAGGCCCAGGCGTTTCTGGCCTCGTGCGGCGTGAATCAGTGGCAGGACGGATACCCGGATGAAGCCGTGATGCGCGGCGATATGCGCCTCGGGCAGGGGTATGTCCTCACAGAGGGCGATATGGTGCTCGGCATCGCAACAGTGACCTTTGCCGGGGAACCCACGTATGACGTCATCTATGACGGCGCGTGGACGACGCCGGAACCGTTTGCCTGCATTCACCGCACCGCCATCAGCGCGGGCCGCCGGGGAACAGGCAGCGCCGATGCGCTGATGCAGGCGGCGGAAGCGCTCGTGAGAGCGCGAGGCGTACCCAGCATCCGCATCGACACCCACCGCGAGAACCTCGTGATGCAGCGCATGCTGGCCCGGAACGGCTATTCGCAGTGCGGCGTGATCTACCTGGAAAGCGGCGCAGAGCGCATAGCACTGGAAAAGCGAGTGTAGGGGAGATAGAGCACCTATAGAAAAACAAGTCCCTTTGGAACCCCGAAAGCCGGGGACCCAAAGGGACTTGTCACGTAGAGAGGGGCACGAAGGAACGCCAGGGGACGCTGTCCCCCTCAAGGACGCACTGCGTCCTTGAGCCTACCAAAGGGGCCTTGCCCCTCTGGACTCCCAGCATTTCGCCTCACGGCGGGATGCTTTTTAGGATAAAACGAAACCCGCCCGCAGGCGAAATGTTGGGTTTCCAAAGGGCAAGGTCCTTTGGCAGAGTCTGGGACAGCGTCCCAGCGTTTCTTTCGTCCCCGCCTCGTCGTCTCTCTCTTCGGCCTCACAGCAGTATGCAGATCATGCCCCCGTTGCCCTCGTTGACAATCTTGGTGAGCATCTCCTGCACCTTTTCCTGTGTGTCGCCGGGCATCTGCGAGAGCTTGGTGTTCAGCCCCTCGCGCACCATCTCGTGCAGCGACTTGCCGAAGAAGTTGGTGTTCCAGATGCGCTGCGGGTCGCTTTCGAACTCGCTGAGCAGGTATTGGATGAATTCTTCGCTCTGCTGCTCGGAGCCGACGACCGGCGTGACCTCTGTGGTGATGTCGGTCTTGATCAGGTGTAGCGACGATGCGCTTGCCTTTAGCCGCACGCCAAAGCGGTTGCCCTGGCGGACGATTTCTGGGTCCTGCAGCGTCAGGTCGGCGAGTGTCGGTGTGACCAGACCGTAGCCGGTCTCCCGAACAGAGTTGAGCGCGTCGGCCACACGGTCGTACTCGACCTTGGCGGCGACCAGCTCTTTAAGCAGCGACAGCAGGTGCGCATCGCCGTGTATCTCGGTGCCGCACTCCTCGCCCAGGATGCGGTTGAACAGCCCTTCCTTCAGCGGAAGGATCAGCCCAAGCTGGCCATCCGAGAGCGATGTGTCGCCCTTCTGGATTGGATCAGCGTACTCCGATGAGGCAAACGCCTGGGCAAACACCCCATCATCGCGCATGCGCAGCTGGCCGGTGGATGTCGAGCGCATGTTGTCAAACAGCGACTTGAGCAGCCAATGGTCCTCGTCCAGCGCCTGCACCCATGCGGGCAGTTCCACGCGCACTTCGCGCAGCGGAAATGCCAGCAGCATCTGCTCCAGCAGCGAGTTAATGTCCGGCGCCTCCATCGTCTTGGCATCCAGCGCAATGACCGGCGCGTCGTACTTGGCTTCCAGCGCATCGCGAAGCTTGAGCGTCTCCGCGCTGTGCGGGCTGGCGCTGTTGAGCGCGACGACGAACGGCTTGCCAAGCTGCTGCAGTTCCCGCACGACGCGCTCCTCCGCTTCCGAATAGGCGGAACGCGGGATGTCGGTGATGCTGCCGTCAGTGGTCACCACCAGGCCGATGGTGCTGTGGTCGGCGATTACCTTGCGCGTGCCAACCTCGGCCGCCTCCTCGAAGGGGATGTCCTCGTCAAACCAGGGCGTGTGAACCATCCGCGGCACATCATTTTCCTGCGTGCCTAAAACACCCTTGACGAGATAACCAACACAGTCTACCATGCGTACGCGGGCCTGCGCATCGCCGACGGAAACCTCCGCCGCGGTGTCCGGCACGAATTTGGGCTGCGTGGTCATGATGGTGCGGCCAGAGCCGCTTACCGGCAGCGCGTCCATTGCCCGTGCGCGCTTGTGCGAGTTGTCCACCAGCGGGAGCACCATCTGCTCCATAAACCTGGTGATGAAGGTCGATTTGCCCGTGCGCACCGGGCCGACAACGCCGATGTAGATCTCCCCGTCCGTGCGGTCGGCGATATCCCTGTATAGGTCAAAGGACTCCGTCCGCTCTTTGCCCTCCAATCCCCGTCACCTCCGTTCGTAGCAGAATATGACGGAGGACGAGCGATCATACCGGAGTTTATTTATTACCCCGGCACCGAAAGATAGGAATTCTGCACGGATCTTTTTCCGCCCGGCTGCGTCACTCTCCACTCAGCGTAGCGCTGCTACGCTTCGTTCCGGCTCCTTGCCGGACGAAAAAATCTCTCGTGCAGTTCTTCCTACCTTTCGATGCCGGGGTAATATGAAATGGGGGAGACCAAAGCAGTGCCCATGGTGCATCCCTGTACCGATACTTTCTATGGAGCGGGTTTTGTTTTTGTGGTATACTATGGTTGATATGCGGGAAAGAAGGGTAAGTATGCAAAAGTATCTGATCGTAATCGATATGCAAAATGACTTTATAGATGGCGCGCTGGGCATGCCGGAAGCGGTGGCTATTATACCGAATGTGGTAGAGTGCATTCGCGGCGCACAGGCGGAAGGGCGCACGCTCCTCTTCACGCAGGATACGCACCAGCCGCATTACCTGGAAACGCTGGAGGGGCGCAACCTGCCCATTATGCATTGCGAGGAAGGATCACACGGCTGGGCACTGCACAGCGACATCGCCCCCTTCGCCGGGGACATATTCACAAAGCCCTCGTTCAGCTCCATGGCGCTGGTCGAGCGGCTACAGACCGTGTCTGTTGACAGCGGTGCAAACCTGGACATTGAGCTGATTGGACTGTGCACCGACATCTGCGTCGTTTCCAACGCGCTGCTTCTGAAGGCGCACTTCCCAGAGGCGACGCTGCGCGTATACCAGGACGCGTGCGCGGGCGTCACCCCGGGCGGCCATGATGCGGCGCTGACCGTGCTGCGCGCCTGCCAGGTGGAAATCGTTTAATTATGCCTTGGCGAACACCTTGTCGAGCATCGGGAGGATCGCGGCCAATGCGCGCTGCTCGTCCTCCCCGTCCACGATCAGCAACATCTTCTCGCCCAGCGGAACCCCCAGCGAGAGAACGCCCATCATGGATTTGACATTGACCGTTTTGCTGCCCTGTTCAATGAGGATGCGGGCCGCGTACTTGCACGCCTCCTGCACCAGCATTGCCGCGGGTCTGGATTGCAGGCGCTCCTGCCCGCTGAAGGTGAGTTCCCTGCGGATCATCTTCCTTCCCCCTTTTGTTATACTCTATACCGTTTCCAAATTCTTTGCGATGGCCTCGATGCGGCGCAGGCGGTGGTAGACGCCGGACTTTCCCACCGGTGGGTCCAGCAGCGCGCCCAACTCCTCCAGCGATGCGTCGGCACTGCGCCTGCGCTCGATCGCCACCTCGCGCAGCGCCTCCGGCAGCGCACCCAGACCGATTGTCTCCTCAATGCGCGCGATGGCCCCCAGCTGCCGGTCGGTGGCGTCGAGCATCTTGGCGATGTTGGCGGCGTCGCAGTTCGCGGCACGGTTGGCCCGGTTGCGCGCGTCCCGCAGGATGCGCACGTTTTCAAACTCCAAAATGGCGCCATGTGCGCCAATTGATGACAGAATAGCGATGATGCAGTCGGCATCCTTCACGTAGACAACCCAGGCGCCCTTGCGGCTAGAAATGCCTGCGGCGACCTTTTCGTATGCGCGCAGGAAACGCAGCAGCGCGCGCGCCATTGCCTCATCCGCCAGTACGAATTCCAGCTGATACCCGCTTTCCGGGTCGGCAACCGTTCCGCAGCCAAGGAATACGCCGCGCAAAAACGCGCTGCGGCAACACTTCCTGGCAAGGCACTTTTTGGGGATACTCCGCGCCAAGGGGTTAATCTCGCACCCGGAAAGCAGCGCTCGTGCGTCCGCCGTTTCCAGCCGTATCTCGAATGTTCTGCGCCCGCCCAGGCGGCTTGCCTGCGTGATGCGCATGCCGGGCGCAGCGGAAAACTCCCGCCTGAGCAGGCGCATCGCCCGGCGCACCGCCCCGGGGTGTTCGCTACGCATCGTTACGCGCGTACCTCCGCCGCCCAGCAGCGACACCGCCCCGCAGGAGAGTGCGAAGCCCGTAATCTCCGCACGGCGGCAACAGGGTTTCTCCCCAAGCGTATCCTCACGCGTCAGGGAATCCCGTGTCTTCGCCGCGAACGACTTCATAGGTGCCTCCAGTTCTCCTTCTCCAGCTCGATGTCGCGATGTTGCACCGTCGCCGGATGGCCCGCCAGCCGCAGCTTCTCGCCGATCGCCTCAGCGATAGCCACAGAGCGGTGCGCGCCGCCGGTGCATCCAATGCCAACCACCAGCCTGCGCTTGCCTTCTTTCTGATAGTTCGGGAGCAGGAACAGGAACAGGTCCATCGTCTTGTCAATGAACTCCTGTGTCACCGGCGCTCCCAGCACATATTCGCGAACGCCGCTCTGCAATCCTGTCTGAAAACGGATATCATCAATATAAAATGGATTGGGAAGAAAGCGCACATCCAGCACGATGTCCGCGTCGCGCGGCGCGCCGCGCTTGAAGCCAAAGGAGACGATCTCCGCCCGGATGCTCTGCATATCCTCGTCGCCGTCGATGTGCAGCGATTTGGCCAGCTTCTCCCGAAGACCGTTTGCCCGGAGGGTGCTCGTATCCAGGATGATCTCTGCCAGTTCGCGCAGCGGTTGCAGGCGTTCGCGCTCCATGCTGATGGCGCGCGGCAGGTCGCCTGCCTGCGTGAGGAGCGGATGGTCCCGCCGCGTCTCTTTAAACCGGTTGAGCAGCACGTCGTCGGAAGCCTCCAGGAACAGCACGCGCACCGATGTGCCCGTTGACCGCGCGGCGGATACCAGGTTTCTGACCACATGCGCGTCAAACAGATCGCCGCTGCGGATGTCCACGGCCATCACGACCGTGCGCACCGCGGGCGCGGACTGCTTCCACAGGTCCATAAACCGCATCACCATCGCGGGCGGCAGGTTATCCACATAAGGGCAGCCCATGTCCTCCAGGTAGCGCAGGGACGTGGTTTTTCCAGCGCCGGACAGTCCCGTTAGCAGGATGAATTGCATCCGAGTATTCGCACCTCCGGCTCCAACATGACGCCGCTTGTCTCCAGCACGCGCGCCTGTATCGTCTGCATGAGATCAAGAAAATCACGCGCCGTGGCGTTTCCTGTGTTGACCAGAAAGCCCGCGTGCTTTTCCGATACCTGGGCCCCGCCGACCGACAGGCCCTTCAGGCCCGCCGCCTCGATCAGTCCCCCGGCAAAATGCCCCTTGGGCCGCTTGAAAAAGCTGCCGGCACTGGGCAGGGTGAGCGGCTGCTTTTCGCGGCGTTGCGCCGCAAATGCCCGCATGGCCGCCGCGATCTCCTCCGGGTCTCCAGGAGCAAGCGCCAGCGTAACGCGTGTGGCGATAAGCCCACGGGACATCAGCGCGCTCTCGCGGTATCCATAGTCCAGCTCGTCCACGGAAAGAGAGTATGCGCTGCCTTCCTGGTCCAACGCGTCTACCCGGGTGACCACTTTGGCCATCTCCGCGCCATACGCGCCGGCGTTCATATAGGCTGCGCCGCCGATGGTCCCTGGGATGCCGGACAGCGCCTCCATGCCGGACAGCCCGGCCGCCTGCGCCGCCTGCGCCGCTTTGTTCAGCGGCGCGCCAGCCCCTATGATCATCGTTTGGCCATGCACATCCACGGACGCCATCTCACTGCCGATGGCGATGACCACGCCGCGAATCCCCTCATCCGCGACGAGCAGGTTGGAACCGTTGCCGATAACCAGCACCGGCAGGTCCGCATCCCGCGCGGCCTGCATCACCTCACGGATATCGCGCTCACCGCGCGCATCCACCAGGAATTCTGCCGGGCCACCTACCCGGATCGTCGTGCGCCGCGCCATCGGGACGCCAAACTGCACCGGTATGCCAAGCGCCGCCATACGGGCGGCAAATCCATCGGTCATGAGTTCTCTCCTTTTGCCTATTGTACCGCATGGAGCCGAGGTTCGTCAAACGCATTTGTCGCCTGAGCCACCTGTTTTTCCAGCGCGAACAACAGGGGTTGCTTTTTTTCATCGGGCGGGTCGGAAGTCTTGGACGCGGGCAACAGGCCCAGCGCGGGCAGCGCGTTCTGCACCGCGTCGTCCAGCAGGAACGCCACAAACGCCTCGGCCTTGCGTGCCCGCTCGTCCTGGCCGGGGAACAGCCCTGCCAGCAGCAGTTTATCCGTCTGCGTTCCATACGGCTCCGCCGTAAATGCGAACCCTTTTCCCGCTGCCTCCAGCGCGGAAAGCTTGCGCGCCTCGCGCACCGTTGCGACCAGAGAAGCGGCCCGCTGTCCGGCGAACTCCTGGTACTCCCGGTCCGTCTCCATCACCAGCTTGATGCCGTCGGGCTTTTGCTTGTTGGTCAGCAGCACATAGCCGCCGTAGCACACGGGCACCGCGTACGCCTGGCCGCGCCATTCACCCGATGCCTTTAGCGCATCGCGCACTGGATAGTCTTCCAAAATCGGCGCAAAGATTGCACCCGGATCGCGCACCGCGCCCACATCAAACAAAAGTACATCCGGCGGCACCACGCCCGCCTCCAGCCAGTCGCCCGCCTGTGCGCGGCGCACCACCACGCGCGTATTCCGGTTTGCCTTCTCAAACGCAGTGGCCTGCGCCGTCAGCCACTGCATGCCTGTGCCGGTCCAACTCTCCGAAAGCCACACCCGCAACACCTGAACCTCCGCAGGCTTTGCGGCGGCGTCCTCGCGTCCGGCAAGCATCGGGCCAAACGCCGCGGGGGTTTGCCACAATAAATAAACGGCCGCCAGCGCCGCAAGGGCGGTCTGTAGCCGTTTCACCCATACGCGCATGCCATCCCTCCTCCGCTATAGATATGGAAGAGAGAGGCTTGCTATACGAACAATTACTTGAGCGCGGCCGCCGCCGTCTCCAGGTCCGTGATCTGCTGGATCAGCTCGCCCAGCGGTACATCAATCGCCTGCCCGGAAAGCACGCGCGTGCGGCACGTCTCCACCGATGAGATCGCGCTGTCCACCGTCTTTTGCGGCACGAGCATTTGTCCGCCGCCATAGACGGTTAGCGTAAGGTTGTTCAGCTGCGTTACCCCATAGAGATATTGCTGCGTCTCCGCCAGCAGGCGCTGTCCGTTTGATCCGCCAATGCGCGAAAGCTGCGTGGCGGCATTCCGCGCAGAGGCGATATCCGCACGCACAGTCACAATCAGCGTATCGCGGAGCACGCTCGTTCTATTGCCGGTATTCCGGCTGACCACAAACTGCACAACATTCAGCACCAGCAAAGCGCACAGCAGGATGATCAAAATATCCCGCGTCCGCCTCCCCAGGCTACGGTCTCTCCAGCCAAATGGATACATAAATCCACCCCCATGTTTGTACATTATAACATCTTGGCCAAATGCGCGCAAATTGCGGGTGGGGAAGAGGAGAGACGGGGGCACTGGAGGAACGCCAGGGGGAC
>JAVBQK010000178.1:0-31065 GCA_031549105.1 Eubacteriales bacterium | reverse complement strand
CATGTGTTAAGCACGCCGCCAGCGTTCGTCCTGAGCCAGGATCAAACTCTTGTGTTTAATCCTTTATTGCTCGCAACTGTATCCTAGTCTCGCTCGCCTCTCCCGCTGTTCGCTTTCGCAAACCTTGGTACCAGCTCGCTTCTCTACTCCACAGTCGCAACACTCAAAACAATTGACTGTCTTCTCTTCTTCTTCCCTGTATCGTTTTCAAGGTCCGGGACGCGCTTTGCTTGTTTGCCTGTCGCAAAGGCGCCTGTGTAGAATACTACACAAGCGCCTCCATGTCAACCCTTTTTTTCGATTTTTTTCGCTTTTTAAATCTTTCTGGAAATATACGAACATTAACGTTTAGACAGGACTTCTCGTTCGTATTTTTTGGCCTTTTCCACCCATTTCATCCCAACAGGCACACTAGATTGTTCGCAGTACATATCCCACACCGCGCCCATCGGCAGGGTGAGCAGTTCTTGTTGGAGCGCGAGCCGACTGGAGCGGTCGCCATTTTGCTCCATTTCTTTTAGAAGCGCGGTCGGTTCCAACAGCGCGGCGAGCAGCGCTTTCTTTGCATTGCGCGCGCCGGTGGTCCAGGCAATGACCCGGTTGATCGATGCATCGAAGTAGTCCAGCGCCAGGTAGACGCGGTCCAGTGCGTCCGCGCGGACGACCTCGCGCATGATCTGCCGTGTTTCGTCATCAAGCAGCACGACATGGTCGCTGTCCCAACGGACCGGGCGGCTGACGTGCAGCAGCACCTTCTCCACAAAGCAGAGCACAGCGGAAATTTTGCTGGAGATGTACTCAGTGGGGTGGTAATGCCCGGCGTCCATCGTCAGCAGGATGTCGGGGCGGGTGAGCGCGTATCCCATATAGAACTCGTGCGAACCGGGCACATATGCCTCACTGCCGATGCCAAAGAGCTTCGACTCCACCGCGTCGCGCGTGAGGACCTTGTCGATCTTCTCGGCGAAAATCTTGTCGAGGCTATCGATGAGGCGCATGCGCGGACCCATCGTATCGATTGGAATTTCCTTTTCCCCATCGTGAATCCAATGGTTGGTGACGCACACCTTGCCCGTGCGCTCGCCAAAGTAGGCGGCGATGCGGCGGATGCGCTTGGCATGCTCAATCCAGTAGGCGCGTATATCCTCGTCCGGGTTGGTCAACGAGCCATTCTCGCCCAGCGGGTGCGAAAAGAACGTGCTGTTGAAATCCAGGCCGATGCCGCGACCGACGGCCCAATCCGCCCAGGAGGCGAAGTGCTTGGGCTCCAGCGCATCGCGGGAGACTGCTTCCGCGCTGTCAAGGTAGTTGGCGTGCAGGTTCACCTTCGACGGACCGGGCACCATGTCCAGCACCTGCTCCAGATCGGAGCGCAGTTCCGCGATGGTGCGGGCGCGCCCGGGGTAATTGCCGGTGGTCTGGATGCCGCCGGTCAACGAGGAACCGCCCTCGAAACCGAGCACGTCGTCGCCCTGCCAGCAGTGCAGTGAAATGGAGGTCGCATCCAGCGCGCGCAGCGCGGCGTCCGCATCGACGCCGAAGGCCGCATATTGTTCCTTGGCCAGTTCATACCGCTTTTGAATCATTTGAAGGCCTCCGTACCGTATAATTGCATTTCTGTTCTTATATTCGATGGGCAACTGAACTAATCCTGTTGCGCGTAGGTGAAATCAGTACCCCTTTTCCAGCGCGCGCGTCAACACCTTCTGCGCCACCGGCGCGGCAACCGATCCACCCGAACCCGCGCGCTCCAGCACCACGGCGATCGCCAGCGGGTGCTCGCGGCTGTCAATGAATCCGACGAACCACGCGTGGGTGAGCACGCTCTTGTCATCGCTGATTTCGGCGCTGCCGGTTTTGCCCGCAACGGTATAGCCACTGATGCGCGCCTGGGTGCCCGTGCCGGACTTGACGCATAGAATCATCGATTCCTTAAGCGCCTGCGCCACCGCCGCCTCGCATACGCGCTTGTAGGTGCGGGCTGGCAGCAGCATCCGCGCGCCGCCGCGCGCCGTCGTCGCCGAGAGCATCAGCCGCGGCTCCATCATGATGCCGTCATACGCCACCGCTCCGGCGATCATCGCCATGTGCAGCGGCGTCACCAGCACGCGCCCCTGTCCCACGCCCGCCCAGGCAAGATCGTCCAGGCTCTGGTTCGTCACCGGAAACTGCGAGTTGTACACCACCATGTCCCTGAATAGAAAGTTCTCACCGATGCCGAAGCCCGAAGCCGTCTGCGACAGACGGCTATACCCCAGTTCCAGCGCCAGCGTGGAAAACGAAACGTTGCAGCTCTTGGCAAACGCGCTGGCGAGCGCCAGCTGGCCGTGCACCTGCGACGATGCCTCGGTAACGGTCGTGCGGTCCACCAGCAGCGTGCCGATGCAGTCGAACACCCGCTCCGTCACGCCCGGCAGGCCAGTCAGCGCAGACGCCATCGTGATAATCTTGAACGTGGAACCCGGCGGATACAGCCCCTGCGTGGCGCGGTTGACAAACGCGCCGTCGTCGGTCTCGCTGCTCATCGTGGACGCGATGTCGCGCGGGTCAAAGTCCGGATAGGATGTGGAGCAGAGAATCTCACCGGTCTGGTAGTTAAGCACCACCACCGCGCCGCCCTTGTGCTTCTTGAGAAGGCTAGCGGCGTACTCGCATAGACTCGCATCAATGGCAAGCTGCACATCGTCCCCGCGTGCCGGCTCACTGGAGAACAGCTGCTGCACCCGATCGATGATGCTGGACTTAAACCCCAACAGGTATGCAGCCATGAACGTCTCCGCGCCATTGGCGACGATGCCGCCGTTATCACCCACCACATGAGACACCGCCCTGCGCTGGCTGGAGCCGCCCGGGTATGTGCGCGTGCCGTTCACCGTGGTAGCCAGGATCATCCCGGTCCGGTCAACGATGTCTCCAGCAATCACGCTCTGCTTCTGATCTTGCAGGCGCGGGTTGTTGGCGCTTGCAAACCAGCGGCCGCCGTAGAAATAGACCGAATAGGAAAAGTACGCGCCCAGTCCCAGGAAAAGCGCCAGCACAAGCGCTGCCAGGAGCCGCATGTTGTGGCGAAGTTTCTTCATAGCGGCGCCTCCTTCCCCTCGGCCATGCGCCGGTCGGCCTCCTGGTCATCGGCGCCCCGCGCGGAAACCCCACAGAGGATGCCAACCATGCCCATGCAGGATACCAGCGACGTTCCGCCATAACTAAGAAACGGCAGTGTGATGCCCGTCAGCGGAATTAGCTTGATCACGCCGCCGATGATCACGAACGTCTGCAGGCCGATCATCAGCGATACGCCCAGCGCTAGCAGCGCGTGGAATGGCTTGCGCGCCTTGAGCGCCACCGTGATACCTCGCAGCACGATGATCACGTACATGCCCACCACGCACAGGCCAAACAGGATGCCGAACTGCTCGCAGAGCACAGCGAAGATAAAGTCCGTGGAGTATGCCGGGATGGCGCGGCTCTTGCCCATGCCAAAGCCCAGACCGAACAGCCCGCCGCTGCCGATCGCCGTCAGCGCCTGCACAATTTGGTAGCCCTTGCCCAGCGCGTCGGACCAGGGATTCAGCCAGATGGCGACGCGCGTCTTGACATGCGCGAACATCTGATAGCCCATGTACGCCGCGCCCACGCCGCCCGCCGCGCCCACCAGCGTCAGCGGCAAGTTGGACGATGCCGCCCAGTACATCAGCAGCGTCACCAGGTAGTACATCAGCGCAGTACCGAGGTCCTTCTGCAGCATCAGTGCGCCTAGCGATAGTACCGCAAACAGCAGACCCGGGATCATTCCCTTGATGCCGCGGAGCGAGCTGAAAAACTGTGCGAGCACCAGCAGCAGCAGGAGTTTCACCAGTTCGCTCGGCTGGAACGAGCTGATCAGCGGCACGGAAATCCAGTTCTTCGCGCCGTTTGTCTCCTGGCCGATCGCCACCGGCAGCAGCAGCAGCGTGATGCCCGCCGGGATCATCAGCCAGCAAAGCGCCCGCCAGTCGCGGACGCGCCGCACCGCCAGCGTGCATACGGAGAACATACCAAGCCCCACCAGATACAGCCATCCCTGGCGGATGCCCCGCTCGGGCGAGAGACTATATAATAGGATCACACCCAGGCCGCAGAGGAAACTCATCAGCATCACGAGCATCTCATCAGCCTTGAGGTACTTGGCGATGACATTGACCGAGAGCCACGCCACCAGCGGCAGCGCAATCGCCAGCACCAGCGCGACCGGGTCCATCGGCCGCTGGAGCATCAGCAATAGGCACGCGCTCATCTCAAAGAGCATGATGGCGCTGAGCGTCAGCCTGCTGGCGCTGCGCCTGGACATGCGCCTCCGCGGCGGCGGGGTGCGGGCGTCCTTGCGCCTGCCCCTGTCGCGTCGATCTTTCTTTTGTTCTCGCTTTATTTTTTCGTCACGCTTACGCGTCCGTTGTCGTGCCACGCTTCTCGCTCCTGTTCCGGGGAATGCGCACCGTCAGCGCGGGCTTTGGCAGTTCCGTGCCCGCCGGGGCGGCCGGTTCGGCCACGGGTAGCTTGTCCCGCAGGGATTTGTTTTGATTCGTGGCGGGCGTCTCACCCTCCAGCAGCACGCCGGCGAACAGCCGCAGCTGCAGCGTGATGCCCCCCACCGTCAGCGTAGCACCATGGCGAAGCACCGCCTCGCGCAATACCGGCTCGCCATCCACCTGGACCTCGCCACGCGCGCGCGGGAGAACATGCAGCCCATCGCGCCGGAGCGTAAAGCGCGCGACGCGCGCAGGCACACCGTCGGCCCGGACGCGCACATCACAGGCACGCGCGCTGCCGATCCACCCGTCCTGTGTCGCCTTCTGCATATGACCTTCCGGCACACCTTCGACTCCCGACGTCACAACCACCCATTCGCCGATTGCCCCAGCATCGGGCAGGCGGCTATCCGCCCGCTGCGTGCGTGCGGCGTCCTTGCGAATCCATATAAAGGCACGCCAAATGATCACCACCGCCAGCAGCAAGAACCAGTAGCGGGCGATATAAGCGATCACGGCATAAATGTCAGTCATGAGGGTAGCATAACATGAAACGCGGGCTGCGGCAAGTACGACCGACTGTCTTCTCTTGAAATGATCCATCATACAAAAAATTGCGTAATGCGCGGTTTTGTAACAATTTTTGTGCCAATTATTTCCAACTGCCCGTTGTAATTCTCTTGGAAACACGATATACTGTTAAAGGGCAATGTTACGCGAGGGCTTTTTCACACGACTGTATAATTACTCAGAAGCGGCAGGCTCGGCAAAGGAGGGGGATGCATGGAACTCATGGATACCACTGGCGTTAGCATCATTATTCCCATGCATAATGCCCAGCGGTTTTTGCATGAGTGCCTTGATTCCCTGCTGGAGAGCGTACCTGCGCAGTCGGAGATCATTATCATTGATGATGGCTCGACCGACCAGAGCGTGGACATCTGCCGTGAATACATCGCACTGCACCAGGGTTGGGATATTCAGCTGGTCTCCCAGGAGAACCAGGGGGTCAGCGCCGCACGTAACAAGGGCATCTCGCTGGCCACCCGCCCCTACATTGGCTTTCTGGATTCCGACGACGTTTGCACACCGCACATGCACCAGCGCCTGCTGGAGACCGCACTATCCGCGCCGGGCGGGGCCGATCTGTGCTACTGTGGCTTCACCTGCTACAACCAGGATATGTCCGCGCCGGTCAAGGCGCTGGTCTACAACAACTTTGTATCCGGCACTGGTTTTGATGTTTTTCTTCCTTTTGTAAGGGACAAGATGTATTTCGGCATCAGCACATACCTGGTCAAGCGCAGCCTGGTCGAGGAGCATGGCCTGCGCTTTACGGTGGGATGCAAGTACGGCGAGGATGATGAATTCACGCTCAAGTGTCTGCTGCACGCTGCCCATGTGCTGGTCGTGCCGGAATCGCTTTTCCGCTACAGAATTTCGCAGTATAGCGTTACGTCCAATCTGTCACTGCACCGCTTTGACAGCACGCACGCCGCGATACGCCTGCGCGACTATGTCAGGCAGCACTTTCCCCAGAGCGTGGCCTTCCTGCGGGCGCTTTCTACAATATATATACCTTCGTGCATTCTTAACTCCTTCTACCTTTTTGCGCAGGACGGGCAGCCGCTTCGCCCTGTAATGCGATACATTAAGGACAACGACCTGGACCAGTGCCTCAAAGGCGCGCGCGCCACCACGGCCAGCGGCGCGCTAAAGATCGCGCTGTGGCATGTTTCTCCCTGGCTGCTCTATACATCCATCTATGCCAAGCGCGCGATGACGCGCAGCCAGCACGAAAAAGCAAAAAAATAAAGGGGCGATACCCATGTGCAAAACCCTGCACATCGCGTCGGTCGCGGATGAGAAATACAAAGGCCATCTGATGGCGATGATTGTCTCCGCGATGCAGTCCGCAGGAGAGGACTACACGCTTGTATTCCACATTCTCGGCGATGGCTTCACGGCGGAGACCGTCACTACCTACGAGGATTTTATCCGTGGCAAGGGGCATGAGATTCACTGGCTGGCCGACACCTCCGGTGACGTCGCGATTCCCATCACGATGTATTTCTCCCGCGCAGCCAGCCTGCGCCTGTTCCTGGCGGAGATGGTTCCTTCGGAACTGGATACGATCCTGTACCTGGATTCCGACACTATCCTTTGCGGCAACGCGGTGGAGCGCTTTGCTCAACTCAATATCGGCGATAAGGCGCTGGGCGTCGTTGCAGATGCGGATGTGATCTTCAAGTACATGACCCGCCGCACCGGTATCACCGACATGGGCTACCGCTATTTCAACTCCGGCGTGCTGCTCATCAACCTAAAAAAATGGCGCGCGCAGAACGCAACGCAGAAACATATTGAAACCCTGACCAAATGGGGCGAAAAACTGCTCTATGTGGACCAGGACGTGCTGAACATTTGCTGGAAAGATGACCTGTGCTACCTGCCGCTGAACTTCAATGTCACCAGCGCCAGCTATGCCTTTTCGCCTAACTTTCTGGCCAAGCGCAAGGGTTCTCCGTTCTATACCGCAGGCGAGATCCGCGATGCCACCGCCCACCCGTTGGTGCTGCACTTTATCGGCTACACGATGGACCGCCCGTGGAAGTCCGCCTGCTACCACCCGCTGAAGCAGGTCTACATCAACGCGGCGAACCTCTCCCCCTACGGCTTCACCCTGGAAAAGTCAACCCCCCAGGAAACGCGCAAGTACACCCGCATGCGCTGGTTCCGCCACGTCCCGGCCATGATAGGCCGCCCCATCGTCGACATATTGGGCAGGGCCCGGCGGAAAGTGATCGGGGCACTGCACGGGTAGGGAGACGAGAGGAACGATGGGGACGCCAGGGGGACGCTGTCCCCCTGGACCCCCTGCCAAAGGGCCTTGCCCTTTGGAAACCCAACACTGCTCACGCAGGGGTTGGGGTTTTTTATTGATAGAATCCATCCCCTGCGTGAGCAGTCATGGGTTTGGAAAGGGCAACGCCCTTCCCGGAGGTCCAGGAGGCAGAGCCTCCTGGCGTCACCCCCGTTCCCCTCGTCCCCTCCCCGCTCCTTATCAAACTCTTATTTTCTTTTAACCCCGCTCCCCAGCAAGGATGGGCGGGGTTTTGTATACTGTTGCCATGATCAAGAAAAGGAGTGACGGAAATGACCAGGATGCTTTCGCTGCCGTTTGTGATGGCCTGGGGGTTGATCTCGTTTATCTTTTCCGCCATCGGGCGGCTGTTCGCGCTGGGTATGGGCGCCGCACTGGCGGGGCTGGGCGTCCTGCTGTGCATGTCACTGGTGGGGATTATGCTGGGCGCACCGATGACAGCGTTCGGTACGGCGCTGATGGTGCGGGCAATCGTATAGCATGCCCCTAAGATATGGGCCTGATGGGCTGGCCGGGCGGAGCGATCCGTCCGTTTTTTTTGTGTAAAGATTCCGCGCATTGTCAATGGGATAGATGCATAGGAATTTTCAAAAGACTATTGACACTTTGCACCAAATGTCGTATGATATGTTCATGGAAACGTTTTCGGGAACGTTTCTGGAGACGAGCCAAAGGAAGTGATCCGGTATGCGCGTCGTTACCATCCGCGATGTAGCCAAGCGGGCCGGGGTCAGTATTTCCACTGTGTCCCGCGTACTCAACAACCGGCCGGATGTAGACGCCGGCACGCGTGAGCGCGTGATGGAAGTGGTACAAAAGTACAACTACACCCAAAACACCAACGCCCGCAACCTCAAGCAGCGCTCCGTCGACTTCGTCGCTGTGATCGTGCGCGGGCGGTTTAATTTCTTCCTCACCCACATTGCCGAGCAGATTCTTGAATATGGCAAGGGCGGCGCAGTGCAGTTCCTGCTGGAGTTTATTGACGAGAAAGCCGATGAATTCGAGACCGCCCGCCGTCTATATGCCGAGCGGCGGCTGTGCGGCGTCATCTTCCTGGGGTCCAATACGATTGACCATGAAAAGGACATCCGCGCGCTGACGCTTCCGTGCGTTTTCGCCACCATTGAGGGGGCAGCGCTACCGGGCGTATCGTCCGTCAGCGTTGACAACCGGGGCAGCGCCCGCCGCGCGGCGGATATGCTCTTTGACCTTGGTCACCGGCACATCGCCTATGTGGGCTACCGGGGCGATGTGATGGACTCCATCGGTCGGCGCTACGCGGGCGTGATGGACGCCTATGCCGCGCGGAGCCTCACGTTTGACGAGGCGCTGTTTGCGCACTCCGACTTTTCATTAGAAAGCGCCTACGCGGCGGCGACCAGCCTGCTCTCGCGCACCGGCCGGTTTACCGCGGTATTTGCGATCTCCGATACCGTCGCGCTGGGCGTCATCAAGGCGCTGGGCAATGCCGGTCTTCGCGTGCCGGATGATGTGTCCGTTGTGGGCTTTGATGGCATTGACATTGCACAGTATTGCCTGCCGCCGCTCACCACCGTGCACCAGCCCGCCGATTTGATTGCCAAGAAGAGCGTGGAGCTGATGGAGCGCGCGCTGGCAAGCGGTGCGTTCGAGCACATGCTGGTGGATGCGGAGATACTGCCCGGCGGCACCGTGCGGGCCATCGGCCCGGCCATTCCCGTGATTGTACCCGGATACGCGTCCGGTACAAAAATATAAGGAGGAAGATCCGATGAAAAAATTGCTAGCCGTCCTGATGGTGCTGGCTTGCAAAAAAAGAAGGCGGCCTATACGGCACGCCTTCTGCTATTAGTGAATCAAGTTAAGGACATTCTGCTGCTATTCCAGTTCAACTAAAGTGGTTGCTTCACCTCAAAGTTCGCCATACATTGGACACATCTGAACACATCTACATGGTATCCTCCACTTTCGTAATGCCTGACATGTACAGTTCCATAGCGGAAACACCACCAACAAGGCTGAGGCATGGGTACACAGCTACCCGCCAATGCAGGGAGAGAAATTGAGAGAACCAAAGCAAGTGTGATCAGCAAAAGTAGCATCCGCTTCAACATATCAATTCTCCTCTCATTTGCGTTGAGTCATGTAGTACATAAGCAGCTTTATGGGCTTTACTCGTTATGTGCGTTATGTGTGTACACAAGCATTGCAAAAATCACCAATGGAATCGCATCCCTTCTCATTGATAGTTGCTTTAACCTTAACTCAATTATACATGAAAATAATTCCAATATCATTGCGTCTTTTTTACATTTTCACTTTTTTGATGATTTTCGATGAAACCTCCTTCAATCGGCCACTCTGTTCGCAAGTAACCTATATCATCAAGCAAGGGAATGCTTCTTCCCCTTTAAAGGATATCGTCACTCTTACCAATTGCCGAAAATATTCCCTGGCTTTCCGATAACTTTCTGGCCAAGGTCTCCGTCATCGCCGTCAACCTGTGGCTGGGCTTTCCGTACTTCATGATGCTCATTACCGGCGTGATGACCTCCGTCTCCGCCGACCTATACAAGGCCGCCGCCGTCTCCATCCTGATCTTCATCGTGATTGCGCCGTTTGCCATCTACAACTTCTCGCGCACGAAAGCGTTTAAGGAGGGCGAGCTATAAATGAAGAAAGTGATGACGGGCATCCGATACACGGTGCTCTACGCCTTCCTGCTGTTTGTGGTGGTACTGGTTATCTATCCCTTGCTGTTTACGCTGTCCAGCGCGTTCAGCGCGTCCGACGGCCTGGCGACGCTCAGCGCCTACCCGTTTTCAGGCGCGTTCTCCATGCGGCAGTTCAACCGCCTGTTTACTGAGACAAAGTACCTGGACTGGTACCTGAACACGCTAAAGATCGCCACCGCCAACATGGCGCTGTCGGTCTGCATCACCACAGTATCAGCATACATTTTCTCCCGCTTTCGCTTTGCGGGGAAGAAGCCGATGCTGATGGCGATGCTGATTCTGCAAATGTTTCCCTCCTTTGCGGGGATGATTGCGCTGTATGTGCTAGTATGGAGGATGGGCCTGCTTGACAACCACTTCGGCTTGGTGTTAATCTACGCAGCAGGAACCATTCCCTATAATACCTGGTTGATCAAAGGCTATCTGGATACGATCCCCAAATCGCTGGACGAGGCGGCGCGCGTGGACGGGGCGGGTTACTTCAAAACCTTCCTGCGCATTATCCTGCCAATCGCCCGGCCGATGGTGACGTTCCTGGCGGTGACCAGCTTCACCGGCCCGTGGATGGACTTCATTCTGCCGCGCCTTTTGCTCAAGGCGGATGCGAACAAGACATTGGCTGTAGGTCTCTATGACATGATCAATGGCAAAGAGCGTACGGCATTTTCGATGTTCGCGGCCGGGGCAGTGCTGGTGGCAATTCCGTTCATGATCCTGTTTGCGATCAATCAGCAATACATGACGCAGGTGCTCGCCTCGGGCGCCGTGAAGGAGTAGCTACCTATGAATAAGCGCTTGCTCGCCTCGATCCTGATGGCCGGACTTCTCTTAGCGTGCGCTGTTGCGCAGGCGGGATTCACCATCCCAGTGGCCGGGGAGTATACCGCCGGGGACGAAGTCATTTTCGTTAGCGAAATGGAGATCGTCGGCGCGCCGCCATCCTATCCGCCGGTGGCCGACCGTACGGAGTCAGGGGTCATCTACGAGGTATTCGTCCGCTCGTTCGCCGACGGCGACGGAGACGGGGTCGGTGACATTCGCGGACTTATGCAAAAGCTGGACTACCTGGATGAACTGGGCGTGGACACCCTGTGGCTGATGCCCATCTTCGCCTCGCCAAGCTACCATGGCTATGACGTGACCGATTACCGGGCGATTGATCCCGAGTACGGCACGCTGGAAGATTTTCAGGAACTGATCGCCGATGCGCATGGGCGCGGCATCCGCGTGCTGCTGGACCTGCCGATCAACCATACGTCCATCGATCATCCGTGGTTCACCGAGAAGCCCGACTGGTACGTCTGGGCCGACGCGAGCGATCCGCTGCGGGTAAAGAATACCTCCTATTGGCGGCCCAAGGATGGCCGGTACTACTACGCCTACTTCGCCACCAACATGCCCGACCTGAACTACGACAACGACGAAGTGCGCGCGGAAATGATCAGCATCGCCAGCTACTGGCTGAACATGGGCGTGGATGGTTTCCGGCTGGACGCGGCGTCGCACATCTACGGGCAGGGCGAGCGCGACAACTACCAGGCCACCTGGCGCTCCGGCTACTGGTGGAGGGAGTTCAAGGCGGCGTGCGAGGCGGTCAACCCCGATGCGCTGCTGATGGGCGAGGCGTGGGACGCGCTGTCCCTGCGGCTGGAAATACTGCCGGGCATGGATGGCGTCTTTAACTTCGATGTGGGCGGCAACATCCTGATGATGGTCAAAGGCGGCGGCAGCGGACCCGTCTATGTTCAGCGCCAGATGAAGATCTACGAGGAGTATGCGAAGGTCAACCCCGACTATATCGACCTGCCGTTCCTGACCAACCATGACCAGAACCGCACCTACGGCGTCGCCAGCGCACGGATGGATCGCGCAAAGATGGCCGCCAGCATGATCCTGACGCTGCCGGGCAAGGTCATCGTGTACTATGGCGAGGAGATCGCCATGCAGGGTGCCAAGCCTGACGAGGAAATCCGCACCCCAATGCTCTGGGGTAGCGACGACCCGCTGCAGACGAGCTGGCGCGATTCTGTCTACAACAAGAACACCGTGCCGGTCGCAGAGCAAACCAGCGACCCCGACTCGATGCTCAGTCACTACCGCGCGCTGATTGCAATGCGCGCCGAATGGCCCGCGCTGATCCACGGCGAGATGGCTGCCGCCGATGTGGGCAACAACATCGTGGCCGCGTATACGCTAACCTATGAAGGGCAGACGGTGCTGGTGGTGCATAACTTCTCCCGCGCGACGCAAAAGACCACCGAGGGAACCATGGAGCCGTATACGAGCATCATCCGTCTGGCCGACTGATTTTTGAGACAATGCCATACTCAGCGGAGGGCCGCGCGCCCTCCCGCTTGGTTTTTTATGCCTACTATGAACGAAATGAGGGTCTGCGATGCATACCGTAAACCTTGCCGCCATCTATCATATCAACTGGCTGGAGTACCGCCATGCGCTGCCCGATGGCCGTATTTGCATCCGCCTGCGGGCCGGGCGCGAGGATTGGGCGGTCGCGACGCTGCACATCGCCGATATGTATGGGCCGGGTTCCCCTCATAAGCGTGCGGAGGAAATGCCGATGGCGCGGATGTGGCGCGATGATCAGTTCGACTATTATGAAGCCATCGTCCGGCGAAGCGACGCCAGGATCAGCTACTTCTTCTCGCTTACGCGGGATGGACTGACGGTGGTCGTCGACCAGGACGGCGTGCATACGCCCCAGCAGCTGCAGGCACAGGGCATGCTGGCGTGCTTCCCGTTCAACTTCGCATACCCTGCCGAGCCAAAGCCCGACTGGGCGCGCGGCTGTGTCGGCTATCAGATCTTCCCCGACCGGTTCCGCCGCGAAGGCCCGGCCGAAAAAGGGCTGCAAAAGTGGGGCAGCAAGAAGGTGCAGAACCATTACCGCTTCGGCGGGAACCTGAAAGGCATCCGTGCCGCCGTACCGTATCTCAAAGAGCTGGGCGTGGACATGGTCTACATGACGCCCATCTTCGTCTCCAATACATCGCACCGCTACAATACGTTCGATTACTTCACCGTCGACCCGCTGCTGGGCACAGAGGAAGATTTACGCGCGCTGGTGGATACGCTGCACGAAAATGGCATGCGCATCCTGCTGGATGGCGTATTCAACCACAGCGGTACGGAGTTCGCTCCGTTCATGGACGCGCAAACGCGCCGGACGGACAGCCCGTACTATGATTGGTTTTACTTCACCGGCGAGGGCCCTAAGGACTATCTCGCCTTCGCCTTTGCCGAGGAGATGCCCAAGCTGAACCTGAAAAACCGGGATGCCCAGCGCTATTTCTGCGAGGTGGGGCAGTACTGGATTGACAAATGCGGCATTGACGGTTGGCGTCTGGATGTCTCGCCCGAGGTGTGGCCGGATTTCTGGCGCGTGTTCCGCAAGGCGGTGCTGGACCGCAACCCGGATGCGCTGCTCGTGGCCGAGTGCTGGGACGATTCCCGCCAATGCGTCACCCTGGGCGATATGTTCGACAGCACGATGCACTACGTGCTCTCCCGCGCGATCTGGGGATATTTCGCCGACCGGACGATTGGCCTGGCTGAGTTTGACGCGCGCATCAACCGCGCGATGATGCTCTATCCGCACGCCGTACAGGAGGTGCTGTGGAACTTCCTCGGCAGCCACGACACCCAGCGCATGCTGACGCGCTGCGGGGAGTGCGCGTGGTCCGCGCGCGCGGCAGCGTTTTTCCAGATGACGCACCCGGGCGTGCCAATCATCTACTACGGTGACGAGCTGGGCATGACCGGCGGCGACGATCCCTTCTGCCGCCACAGCATGCCCTGGGACGAGGTCCCCGGTAGCGAGACGCTGGGTTATTATCGGCGGCTGACCGCACTGCGCCATAGCTCCGCCGCATTGCGGCTGGGCACGCTGCGCACCCATCGTGTGGATGAAACGACCGGCCTGTACGCCTACCTGCGCGAGACGGACGGCGAGACGGCGCTCTGTGCACTGTGCACGGCGGAAGCGCCGGGCGAGACGATGCTGCCGCTGCCAGGGGCGTTTACCGGGCAGGTGGAGGTTGTGGACCGCTTCAGCGGGGAAACGTTCGCGGTGATTGCCGGGCATGTGCGGCTGCCGCTTTCGGCAGGGCGCGGGTTTGTGTTTGTTGTGGGGATGGACGCGTGACTGGCTATGTGAAAACCATGCGCGAGAAAATCGGGCATGACCGGCTGATACTGGTCGGCTCCGGTGTTTTCATCGTCAGGGATGGCAGGGTGTTGCTGCAACGGCGGCGGGATAACGGCTGCTGGGCGGACCATGGTGGGTGCCTGGAGATTGGCGAGACAGTGGAGGAAACCGCCCGGCGCGAGCTATTCGAGGAGACGGGGCTGACCGCCAACCGGCTGGAGCTGCTCGGCGTGTTCTCCGGGGAGGACACGATGTTCACCTACCCCAACGGGGATGAAGCGTATCTGGTTCTGACGATGTGGATTTGCGAGGACTTTTCGGGCGATCCGGTGGCAGACCCGGACGAGGTATTGGAACTGCGGTGGTTTAACCTCGATGATCTTCCGGAAAACATCAGCCTGCCGGTGAAAAAGCCCTTGCGCGCACTGGTGGAAGCCATGGAGGCCCGCTCGCGGTGCTGAACCCCAATGCCGCTGCCTCTCCCGTTCCACGGGAGGGGCATTTTTTGCGCCTTGCCGCCGGGCGCGCTGTCTGTTATGATGGTACACAGTGGAAGGGATTTCTAACGAAACCCCGCTATGGCGCGATATCTTCAAATTCGCGCCGCAAAAGGATGTGAACGGATGGGCCGTCTGCTGATAGATCTGCTGCGCGCACGCGGCGAAATCATGGACCTGCCGTGTGCTGGCGGTGGGCGGTGCGGCAAATGCCGCGTGCTGGCCCGGGGCCGCCTGGCCCCGCCTGATGCACGGGAGGCGGCGCTGCTAACCCCAGCGGAGCTTGCGGCAGGTGTGCGCCTTGCATGCCAAGCCGTCGCGTTGGACGATGAGGTCATCATTCTGCCAGTGGAAGGCGCTTCCGCGAACGCGGATATCGTTACCCGGGGCGAGGCGGCAGCGTTTGCCATCCGGCCCTGGGCAGAGGGCGAAAGCGGCCTTGCCGTGGATATCGGCACGACCACCATTGCCGCATACCGATACCGCCTTGCCGATGGTGCGCTGCTGGGCGAGGCGGCGGCAAAGAACCCGCAGGGGGGCTTTGGCGCGGATGTGACCAGTCGCCTGGACCGTGCGCTCGCAGGAGACGGCCCAGCGCTGGCGGAAGCTGTGCGCGGATGTGTCGCATTGCTGGCGGAAGAGCTTTTTCAGGGTGACATGATAGACGCCGCCGTGATCACCGGCAACACCGCGATGCTCTACCTGCTTACCGGGCGGGAACCTTCGTCGATCGCGTTTGCTCCATTTGACGCCAACTGCCTGTTCGGCGCATTCGTGTCCGGTGCCGACGTAGGCCTGCCAAGGACCGCGCGCGCTTACCTGCCGATGTGCATGGGGGCATACGTTGGGGCCGATATGACGACCGCAATGCTCGCCGCCGGGCTGGATAGGCCCGCGCAGGCACCACGCCTGCTGGTGGATATCGGTACGAACGGCGAGATGGCGCTGGCCGTGGGGGAAAGCCTGCTGTGCTGCTCCACTGCCGCCGGGCCTGCATTCGAGGGTGCGGGCATCTCCTGCGGCATGACCGCCCGGGTCGGCGCGGTGCACCGGGTGCGCCTTGAAGGCAGCGATATCCGCTGCGAGACGCTGGGCGGTGGCAATGCCGTAGGCATCTGCGGGTCGGGCCTGCTGGACCTAACCGCCACATTGCTGGACGCGGGCATTCTGGACGAGACCGGCAGGCTTCCCGATGGTGCGCCCTATGCGCTGCCCGGCACGAACCTCACCATCACCCAGGCGGACATCCGTGCGGTGCAACTGGCCAAAGCTGCGCTCGCCGCCGGGATGCGCACACTGCTGCACGCGGCGGGTCTTGCCGAGACCGACGTAGCCGAACTGATCATCGCGGGCGGCTTTGGCAGCCGGATCGACCCCGTGAGCGCCGCGCGGATCGGGCTGATCCCCGAAGGGCTTGTGGGGCGCGCGCGGGCGATCGGCAACGCGGCGGGCATGGGGGCGGGCATGGTGCTGCTGAGCGGCGATTGCCTGCGCGCAAGCGAGACATTGCGCAACCGTGCCCGCGTGATTAACCTGGCGACAGACCCATTCTTTCAGGACCAGTTCATTGAAGAAATGCTGTTCCCAGAAGCATAACAGACACGAGGAGGAAAGACGCGCATGATTCGGCAGCAAGCATTCGGCGGGAAAGAGAAACTGCTCAAGGGGGCGTTGCATTGCCATACGACGCGGTCGGACGGCGCGGGTACGCCCGAGGAGGTCATCCGCCTGCACCACCATAGCGGCTATGACTTCATGGCGCTAACCGACCATAACTGTTATAACTACCAGAATTTCGCGCCGGATGTTCCCATGACGATCGTGCCCGGCATGGAGCGCGATCACCATCTGCCGGGCGAGATGATCCATGTGTTTCACACAGTGGTCATTGGCCCGTCCGCCGAAGACGGCAACGGCTATGCGCAGGACGACCGGTTCCCCTACGGGCTGCTGGTGCAGGACCAGCACGAGTACCAGGGTGTGTTGGATGACATCCATGCGCACGGCAACATAACCATCTACTGCCACCCCGAGTGGAGCGGCACCCCGGCGCGCGAGTTTGATAGGCTGCGCGGCAATTTTGCGATGGAGATCTGGAACAGCGGCTGCGCACTGGAAAACGACATGGATACCAACGCCGCATACTGGGACGAGCTGCTGATGGCAGGCCAGCGCATCTGGGGCGTCGCGACTGACGACGGCCATGACATGCGCCATCACGGCAACGGCTGGGTGCGCGTCCGCGCGGCAAACGACCTGGACAGCATTCTCACCGCGCTCCGCGACGGCGCGTTCTACGCCTCCTGCGGCCCTGAGATATACGATTTCTATGTCGAGAACGGCATCGCCGTCCTGGAGTGTTCCCCGTGCGCCTACGCCGGTTTCCGCCATATGCATCTGCCCGCCCGCCTCACCCGCAGCGAGAACAACGACGTAACCCGCGCCGAGTTCCGCGTACCCGAAAGCTACCGCTACATACGCGGCATTGTCCGCGACGGAGCGGGACGGAGAGCTTGGACGAACCCGCTATTTTTGTGAGGGAGAAGTGACGGGGAGACGTTGGGGGACGCTGTCCCCCAACCCCCCTGCCAGGAGGCCTTGCCTCCTGGACCTCCAACATTTCGCCTGCGGGCGGGTTGTTTTCCTATGCTGAAGCTGTGTCTTTCCTCCCTCCAGCGTCTCCTCGTTCCCCCCACTATACCACCAGGAAGTGATCGTATGCCACTCTTTGGGTTTGCTGATAAGTTCGCGATGTTTGACGCGACACCGGTAGAGAATCTTTTTATTCAGGAATACATGCTCCGGGCGGATGGGGAGTTTGTTAAGGTGTACTTGTACGGGCTGATGCAGTGCTATCACCCGGTTATCAGCGCGTCGCTAAAAACGGTCGCGAGGGATTTGGGGATGGAAGAGTCGCGCGTGGAGAACGCGTACGCCTACTGGGAGCGGATGGGGCTGGTGCGGCGCGTATCGGATAACCCGCCCGGGTATGCGTACCTCAACCTCAAGCAGATTGAGCTGATGCGTGCGCAGGATGATGATGGGCTGTACCGCTATGCGGACTTCAACAATAGTTTGCAGGCACAGTTCGGTGCGGACCGGCTGCTGCACCCGCAGGATTTTGAGCGCGTATACGACTGGATTGAAGGGTTGGGCCTGCCAGAAGAGGCGGTGCTGATGCTCGTATCCGGCCAGATTAAGGCGCGCGGCAAGAAGTTCCAGTTCAAATCGATAGACCCGGAGGCGCGCAAATGGGCAGAGGCGGGCGTGCGCACGATCGCCGATGCGGAAGAGATGAGCCGCATGTCCACCGAGCGCTACGCCTCCGTCAAGGATATTTACAGAAAGCTGGGCAAGCGGCACGCGGTGTCCGAGCCGGATGAGGCGCTCTACCAGAAATGGACGGCGGAATGGGGCTTTGACCACCAGACAATCCTTGCCGCATGCGACGAGACGAGCAAGGGCGTGCCAACCTTTGGATACCTGGGCGGCATTCTGGAAAGGATGCGCAAAGAGGGTCTGCACGACGCGAAGGCGCTGAGGGACAGCCAGACGCGCGACGACGCGGCCAAGGAGCTGTTGCGCGCGCTGGGCATGCGCGGCACATCGCCCACCGACGACAGCAAGTCGCTGCTCGATCGGTTCATCACGGAGGGGTTTGAGCGCGAGACGATCGCGCTGGCCGCCGCCCGCGTGGCGCGCAAGGGCGGCAAGCTCGACGCGCTGGAGAAGACGCTCACCATTTGGAAGGGCGAGGGTGCGCTGACGCTTACCGCCGCACAGGCGTATCTGGCCCGGGTGGATGCCGAAGGGCAGCAGCGGAACGCACCGCCCAGGCCCGCCAAAACCGTGCCGGCACAACAATACACGCAGCGCGAATACTCGCGCGATGAACTGAACAGGCTCTTTGAGGTGATATGATGCGGGATGGGCTTCTGAGGGAAGTGGATGCGGCGTTCACAGCACAGCGGGCTGAGAACGCGCGCGAGGAGGCACGCCGCCTGGACGAAGCAATGGGGCGCGACCCGGTCATTGGCACGCTTGTGGAAAAGCGGCTTGCCCTCTTTACCACGGGTACGCGGGCCGCGTTTGCCAGTCCGCAGAACGCGCAGGCGATCAGCGAGGGGTTGCAGCGGGATATCGCTGCATTGCAGGCGGATATCCGGCGGCGGCTTGCCGCAGCGGGCCTCCCGGAGACGTATTTGCAGCCGGTTTACGACTGCCCGGACTGCCGCGACACAGGGTATGTCGGTGAGCCGATCCGCGAGCGCTGCACGTGCTACGCAAGGCGGCTGCGCGAGCAACTGCTGCGGGATACCGGCCATGGCATCAACCCAGGCGAGACGTTTGAAAAGTATGACGAGACCGTCTTCCCTAACGCGCCCGGCGCGCAGGGGGATTCGCAGCGAGCGTATATGGCGCGCGTGAAGGCGCGGTGTGAGGCATATGCCAATGCATATCCCGACACGGATCGGCCCAACCTGCTGTTCGTGGGCAAAAGCGGCCTGGGCAAGACCTACCTGATGAACTGCATCGGCAACCGGGTGCGCGAGCGGGGCCATGAGGCGCTCAAGGTGACCGCCTACCAGCTGACCGAGCGGATGCGCGCGGCGATCTTTGATCGGGACAAGGAAGCGTTCTCGGTGCTGCTGGATGTGCCGCTGCTGTTGCTGGACGACCTGGGCGCGGAGCCGGTGCTGTCCAACATCACCATTGAGCAGCTATTCACGCTGCTCAACGAGCGCGGACTGAATGGCCTTTCCACCATCGTCAGCACCAACCTGATGCTGGATGAGCTAAAGGCCCGCTATACCGAACGTGTCTGCTCCCGCCTGTTTGACAAAAGCAAGACGGCGATTGTGCAATTCTATGGGGAGGATATCCGGCTTCGGTGAGAATAGAGATCAAATCAGAGCGGACGCGCGACCTGCTCGCGATCGTCCTAGGCGTTTTGTTGCTGACGGTCGTGGCCGTCTGGATGGCGGGGATCACTGGCACGAACCTGCTGGCGCACGGCGCGTATGACAGCTACACGCTGCAGGCGATGCGCTGGCGGGAAGGCCATATCGCGCTGGCGCAGGACTATCCATGGCTGGAACTGGCGGTGTTTGAAGGGCGCTACTATGTTAGCTTCCCGCCAACACCGACAGTGCCGATGCTGCTGCTCTCGTTCATTTTCGGTGAAAACACGCCGAGCGCGCTGGTCACGCTGTTATACTTCCTGGGCGGCTATGTGGCGATATACTACCTGCTCCGCCGCTATCTATCCGCCGGACAATCGGGGCTGTACGCGGCGTTTGTTTCGCTGGGCGGCAGCCTGCTGGACCTGGCTGTATCGGGTGGCGGGGTCGGCGGCGGGGTATGGTACCAGGCGCAGTTGCTTGCCTTTTTACTCACAACACTGGCCTTTCTGCTGCTGGACAGGGACCGTCCGCGCGGTTGGGGCATCGGCCTTGCATGCATTGCGCTGGCCGTCGGGTGCAGACCGCTGAACGCGCTGTACGCACCGGTGCTGCTGTACCTGCTCTACACCAAAGTCAAAAAAGAAACCCTTTGGCGCACGCTGCGCGCGATGCTGCCCTATATCATCGCCCCTGCGCTGATCGCCTGTGCGTATGGCGCATACAACTACGCGCGCTTTGGCAACTCGCTGGAGTTCGGCCACAGCTACCTGCCCGAGTACACCAACGCGGGCACGACGATCTTCTCACTCGCAAACCTGCCTGCCAACATCGCCAACATCCTGCGCATGCCGACGATCGAAAACGGCGCGCTGGCCGTTCCGCTGGGCCTGGGCTTCGCGGTCTACCTAACCAACCCAGCGCTCTTCTCCGGCAGCGGCCGCACGCTTGCCCGCGCGATGCGCCGCGAAGCCGACCTCACCGACGCCATCGTTGCCCTCGCCGCGATTCTGCACGCCATTCTCCTCCTCACCCACAGCACCAACGGCGGCTGGCAGTACGGCACCCGCTATCTCTGTGACGCCGTCCCTGCCCTCGTCTACCTCTACGCACGCGCAAAAAAAAGCGCCGGACCAGTCGCGGCGGCGGTCATGGGCGCGCTGATGGCGTTCAACGTGTATGCAAGCGTTGTGTTTCACTTTATGTAGAGAACCGAAAAGAGACGCTGGGGGCTTCCTGCCCCCAGACCCCCGGCCAAAGGGGCATTGCCCCTCTGGACTCCCAAGCTCGCCTGCGGGCGGGCTATGTTTTAGCTGTACATAATTACATCCTTCCCCATCCCGCCCGCAGGCGAAATGTTGGAGGTCCAGGGGACAGCGTCCCCTGGCGTCACCCTTCCCCGTCGTTCCTCCTTCACTCCTCCGCCTCCAGATCGTTCCTAAGAACCTTGCCACCTGCCATGCAGAAGCGGACGTTCATCTTGGCGTCCAGTAGCAGTAGGTCGGCATCATAGCCTGCGGCAACGCGGCCTTTGCTTCCTTCAAGGCCTATGCGGCGGGCGGGGTTCACGGTAGCCATGCGGAGCGCTACGCGCAGGGAGATGCCCGCGGCGACCATGTTGCGCACGAGCGTCGCCATGGTGGAGAAACCTTCGTCAAATTTGGAGGAAGGGGTCAGGGAGCCGCCCGCATCGCTGACGAGGATCATGCTCTCCGCGCCCTTGCAGCGGAAAATCAGCTGAAGCATCATCAGCGGCAGCTGCCACCCGTCGGCAACCACCTGCACGGTCAGTTCGTCCATCGCCAGGCCGCACTCGGTGACGCCCGGCACGCGGAAGCCGCCGCGAGAAAGCATGGTGGAGTTGCGGATGTACAGGTCCGTCACGTCCGAATAGCCGTGAGCTACCGCGCTTTGTACCTGTTCATAATCGGAGCGGGAGTTGGCAATCGACGCGACGATGCCGCGCGCCTGCATCAGATCTCCCAGCTGTAGCATGCCCGGGGCTTCCGGGGCGGCGCCGACCATGCGAATACCGTCCCAGCGTCCAAGCAGAGCGCGCCAGGCCGCCATATCGGTGGTGGACGCCACTGCGTCCTCCACATCGCCCGTCCAGCCGACGGGCTGAAATGCGCCCTGCAGGTGCACACCCGCGATAGTCACCGGACCCCGCAGCGTGGAGGCGGCACGGACGGCATCAATCACATGTTCCACATCGACTGTGGAACCGTTGTTCGTCGTGGGCAGCAGCGTGGTGGTGCCACAGTACGCATGCGCATCGCATATAGCGGAGACGGCCTCAGCCGTGCCCTCCATGAAGGAACGCGTGTTGGTACCATGCACATGCAGGTCGATAAATCCGGGAACCAGATACATGCCGCGCGCGTCAACGGTTTTCACACGCCGGCTCGTTTCAGCGCTGCGCGCAACATCCTGTATTTTACCATCTTCCACGAGCACCACGCCATCCTGCTGGGAGAAAGGCGTCAGCACACATGCATTGCGTATCTGTAGGAGCAAGAATCGATTGCCTCCATATCGGAAAAGTTCGGATGTAGTATAGCACACACTGGCATGATTTGCACGTCTCTCGTTCGGTTACATTGTACCTTTTTTCCAGGAATTTCTAGCTATTTAGGCCGCGCATATTTTGCCGCACCGCCGTCCATGCTACCCTTGAGGTGAAAAATATGCGTACCTATCCGGACCTGTTTGAGCTGCTCCGGAGCGAGCCGGAAGCACGCGAGCTGTTTGCTTCACTGCCGGTATACGTTCGCACGTCGATAAACGACCGGCCGAACGCCATCAACTCGGTGGACTCGCTGCGCAGCTACGCGGGCAATATGACCCAGGGCGATATCTGAAATCCAACATTGTTCACACATCGTTTACCGATCGTCAATTGACAGGACTAGCCGCTCCTTTGTATCATGTGGGTGGAGATTAACTCCAGACCATGCATGACCGCAAAGGAGTTTGCTTATATGATATTCGTTTTTGAGAAAGGATTGGCCGCACTGCTTGCGCTGCTGATGATGCTGCCCGCGGCGGCGCTGTCGGAAACAGAGACGGAGCGCATCACGGTGCTGGAAAGCCGGCTGGCGGAGCTTGAGGCGCTCCTCAAACAAGTCTCGCTAGAATCTGAACCTGCCGAGCCGGTGGACGTCGCGGTCGGGGAGCCGATTACGCTGGCGCAGGGACTGACAATCACACTGGACGACTATGAGACTGTGGAACGGTTCCGATACTATCCCGCGGGCGGATACAGCGCCACCACGCTGCTGGCCAAGGCAGGCTATAATCTGCTATGCCTAGCGGTAACGGTGGACAACGAAACCTCCAAAGACATCCATGTCGCGACGCTGCTGGACGCTACGCTCTCCCTCGGGCAGGAATACACCGCGCAGGCACGGCATTCATTCTTTTATTTGGCGCAGCCTGATGTCTACACCGGTGGGCTGAAGTGTGTCACTTCCGGCACCACGGTGGAAGGTTGCCTTCTCTTCGCCGTGCCGGATTGGACCGAGAGCTCTACCGAACCCCTGGCGCTGCGCCTGGATTTCGCGGGCGAAGCATACGTCTTCACGCTCAGGCAAGGCGAGAGCGAAGAGCCCTAACCTACCATGCAGGCGCTTCCCACAGAACAACCCCGCCGCCTCCGGCGAGGGTTTTTTTGATGTCAATCACCCGTTGGTTACGGCTACCACGAAATGGCAGCGACAGCGACCTATCTCCCTGGACGAACCGGCCGTCCACCAGCACATCGCACGCGGCCAGCAGCGCACGCTGGCCTGCGCTGCCGTCCTCGATGATTTCTTCATAGGTATAGCCGCTATACAGCCATACATTGAGGCCTGGCGGCAGTGCCCCAACCAGCGCGAGGCACCCTTCGGCCTGCGCCATCGGCTCCCCGCCCGTCAGCGTGACGCCGGACAGCAGCGGGTTCTTCTTCACCTTTGTGATGATCTCGCCAATGGTCGTTTCCGTGCCGCCCTGCGGGTCATGGCTGCCGGGGTTATGGCAACCAGCGCACCCGTGCGGGCACCCTTGCACAAACACAGACAGCCGAATCCCCGGGCCATCGACGATCGAATCCGAAACAAGCCCGAAAAGACGGAGGGCGCCGGGGGTTTTCCCACCCGGCGCCTCCCTTGTCATATCCTCACAGATCATGATCATGCTTCACCCGATCCCTTTCCTCGGCGCGCTTGGCGTTGTTGAAGCGGCTGAGGGTGCCGACCAGATATCCCGTGATGCGGCGGATACGCTCGAACGACTGGCCGTCTCCTTCGGTGCGGCCGCAGCCAGGGCACTCATCGCCGATGATGCCATTATAGCCGCAGGCCGGATCGCGGTCTACCGGGTGGTTGATCGACCCATAGCCAACGCCCGCGTCGCGCATCGCGCGGACGATCTTTTCGAAAGCGTCCAGGTTCTGCATCGGGTCGCCGTCCAGCTCCACATAGGTGATGTGCCCGGCGTTGGTCAGCGCATGGTAGGGCGCCTCCAGCTGGATCTTGTCAAACGCGTTGATCTGGTGATACACCGGCACATGGAAGCTATTGGTATAGTACTCGCGGTCGGTCACGCCGGGGATTTCGCCATACTTTTCGCGGTCCATGCGCACAAAGCGGCCCGACAGGCCCTCCGCCGGGGTGGCAATCAGCGTGTAATTCAGGCGCTTCTTCTGCGCGCGCTCATCACACCGCTGGCGCATATGGCCGATGATCTCCAGCCCCAGGTTCTGCGAAGCAGCGCTCTCGCCATGGTGCGCGCCCGTCAGGCACTTGAGCGCCTCCGCCAGGCCGATGAAGCCAACGGTCAGCGTGCCGTGGCGCAGCACTTCGCCCACTTCTTCATTCCAGGCAAGCTTCTCGCTATCCAGCCAGACGCCCTCGCCCATCAGGAAGGGGTAGTTATACACCTTCTTATGCGACTGGATCTCAAACCGCTCGTCCAGCTGTGTAAAGACTGTATCCATCTGGCGGTCCAGCTCCTCAAAGAAGAACTGTACGTTGTGGTTCGCCTTGATGGCGATGCGCGGCAGGTTTACGGATGTAAACGACAGGTTGCCCCGGCCGTTGGAAATCTCCTGCGTGGGGTCGTACACATTGCCGATAACGCGCGTGCGGCAGCCCATGTAGGCAATCTCCGTCTCGGGCGTGCCCTTGTAGTACGCGGCGTTGAACGGCGCGTCCATAAAGCTGAAATTGGGAAACAGGCGCTTGGCCGACGTGCGGATGGCCATGCGAAACAGATCGTAGTTAGGGTCGCCGGGATTGTAGTTGACGCCTTCCTTGACGCGGAAAATCTGGATGGGGAAGATGGGTGTCTCGCCCCGGCCCATGCCCGCCTCGGTGGCCAGCAGCAGGTTCTTGATCACCATGCGCCCCTCGGCGGAGGTGTCCATGCCATAGTTGATGGACGAGAACGGAATCTGCGCGCCGGCGCGGGAATGCATGGTGTTGAGGTTGTGCACCAGCGCAACCATCGCCTTGTAGGTGGCGTGATCGGTGGACTGGATGGCCCGGCGCTGCGCAAATACCAGCGTGCGGCGCGCGGCTTCTTCCCCGGCGATCTCCGCCAGATGCGGCTGCAGCGCCTCGGTAAACGCCGGTGCTTCGTCCAGCGTGGGCAGCATGCCGGTTTCGGCCTGCACCGTCTCAATCAACCGCTTTGCCACCGCGTCCGGCTCCTGCACATCGGCCAACAGCTCCAGCGCGCTGGAGAGGTTCTCGCGGTACGCCTTGACGAACGTCTTGCTCACACCCGGGGCCATGCCGTAGTCGAAGTTGACGATCGACTGGCCGCCGTGCTGGTCGTTCTGGTTGGACTGAATGGC
Source organism: Eubacteriales bacterium (assembly GCA_031549105.1). Taxonomy (GTDB): domain Bacteria; phylum Bacillota; class Clostridia; order Christensenellales; family Aristaeellaceae; genus Avichristensenella. Next base: position 5,557 of record JAVBQK010000178.1, on the reverse strand, counting down.
AATGCAGCACAGCGCCGCGTAGGAGGCAATGTTTTGCGGCTCCCGCAGCGACCCATGCCCGGTGCAGAACCCACCGGCAAACAGCTTGAGCAGGTCGATCTGGCAGCAGGTGGTCGTGAGCGTGAGAAAGTCCAGGTCGTGGATGTGGATGTCGCCCTCCCGGTGCGCCTGCGCATGTTTGGGGTTGAGGACATACATATCGTAGAACTGCTTGGCGCTCTCCGCGCCGTACTTGAGCATCACGCCCATCGGCGTGTTGCCGTTGATATTCGCATTCTCGCGCAGGATGTCGGAGTCGCTGGCCTCTTTGTAGGTGATCTCCTCAAGGGTGCGCATCAGGCGGCCCTTCATCTCGCGCACGCGGCTGCGTTCTGCGCGATAGAGGATATATGACTTGGCAGTGCGGACAAAGCCGTTACGGATGAGCACCTGCTCGACCGCGTCCTGCACCTGCTCCACGCCGGGCACGTCAATGGCCTCATCGGCGGCGAGCAGCGCCATCACCTGGCGGGCGATCTCCTCAGCGGTGTCGCGCCCTTTGGCGCTGCCGGAAGCCTGGAAGGCCTTATAGACGGCCTCTTCAATTTTGCTTATGTGGAACGGAACAGTGCGCCCGTCGCGCTTGGTAATGGCGGTAATCATGCAAGACATCCCTTTCTCTTTCCGGGTGCCTTGCCATTATATGGTGGTATATCCTGGTTGTCAATACTATATGTATGGTCTCAGAACGAGAAAAAGTGCACGCGTATCAGGGCTGCGCCTGCGCGGTAATGACCACCTGATGCTGTGCCCGGGCCGAAAAAGAAGCGCTGACAAGCATCAGAGAAGCAAATAGGACGCAAAGAAAAAACGTTGCCTTGCGAGACATAAAACTCTTCCCCCTGCATTTCTGCTATTGTATACATGGTATGTTGAATCATACCAAAGATAGCACAGCCTGTCAAGCTGCCAGCACGCTTATTGCACGCATGTCACGAAAGAATTGCAGTTGTTTTCATCTTGCATATTTTGTACAAGTAGTGCACAGCACCGAGAAATGCCACGACATATAGCGAAAACACCGGAATCCCTTGATATTTCAGCAAATACGAAGCCCACCCGGCGATTCTGCAAATTGACAAAGTTTCGGGCGGACTCCGTCATTTTCCATGTATGGCGCGCTTAAGATATCTTGTTCAGGTCCCGCAGGTTGGCAATCGGCTCGCCCACCAGGCCGACCATCAGGAACTTGCCGCCGATGGGGTCGTACTTGAACTCATGCAGCATGCGGAAGTTCTCAATCTCGCCGGTAGACCCCACATGCATGCGCGGCCCTGTGCAATGGTGCAACTTCTCGCCGAAACGAATGTGTTCATCATCCACATAGCAGACCGGCAGGTCCTGCGCGATCTGGCCCTGCACCCACTTCTCAAGGTCCTCCAGGTCGATGTCCGGGCACTTTTCAAACTCCAGCACGAACCCGTGCCGCACATCCGAGTGATCGTACTCGCCGTGGTAAGGGTCCCACAGATAACGCTCCACCAAATCCTCCGCAGTGTGCGCCATGCGGCGGTAGCGGATGGATTTGTGCACGATATTGGCGATATCCTGCGGCTCCGGCCCAAAGATGGTCGGCCTCGTAACCATGATATCCTCACCCACACCGATGAGCAGCTCCGCGTTCATATCAATATGCGGGTACAGCAGCTCAAAATGCTCCACCACCACGCGTCGTCCCTTGTGCACGGCCTCACGCACCGCATCGGCTAACACATGTACCTGCGTAAACGCCATCTCAAAGCGCATGTCAATATGGTACGTATGCGGCTGGTAAAACCCGCCGCTGTCCATATCCAAAATCGGCAACGGCCGCACATTAACCCCGTTGTCGTCATTGGACAGCTCCAGCCCCGGGAACATTCCGCGCAGCAGAATGCTCTTGCCCGACCCCGCCTCCCCGATAACCCCAATCAACCGGTCGAACGCGTTCAGGTGGCGCTGGGCGATCTGCATGCCCATCTCGGTCATGCGCACGGCCCCGCGCGGCGCAAAGTAAACGCTGTACAGGCAGCGATCGTCCAGGGTACGGCGGCGTTGCTTGGGCATGGGGCACCTCCACGAAAAAGTAGGGGGACGGGGGGACCCTTCTTTTCTTTTAGGAAAAAGAAAAGAAGCAAAAGAAAACCTCTTCGGGGGCGTCCCTAGATGGTTTTCTGGGAAGGGGGGTATGGGGGAAAACCTTCTTTTTTCTAAAAGAAGGTTTCCCCCCATCGTTCCCCATCCTTACACGTCTACCACTAACCCCAAAAGCGGCGCGTGCTGCTGGGCGCCGTACACGTCGGTCTCGCCCAGGTCGCCGGAGCAGATGGGGCGGACGATCGTAATCTTGATGGCGTTGGCGGGCTCGAAGTCGATGATGTTGATGATTTTGTCCGGGGTGATGCGGTACAGGTCGCAGACGACGGCCTCGTTGATGGCTTTGGCATCGCGGACGCGCTCGTACCACTCGCGGGTCTTGAACATGATGTCCAGCGTCAGTTCGTAGGGGCCGGAGTTCTTGCTGCGAATGATGCCCGTGATATCGGTCAGGTTCATTTTCATGGCTTACACCTCCACGTACGATACCGTGAACAGCTCGCACGGATCGTCCACGGTGATCAGGTGATAGACGCTGAATACATAGACAGCGCCCGCATGGAAATCGCTGGGGGAGTAGGGGAACGCGAGGTTGCCGGCTGTCGCGCGGCGGCCTTCGTAGCCGTAGTGCAGCATCGTGGAGCGGGCAAACGCGCAGATCGTGTCGGCGTTCTGCTGCGTGTCGGCCACCGCCTCGATGATGATCCCCAGCTCATGCCCGTCGATCACCGGCATGGGCTCAAGTTTGCCCATGACGCCGTCACGTCCGTATACGGTGAAGTTCAGTGTGTAGTCAAACGGCGCGGCGCGGAAGTTATCGGCCACGCGGTCGCGCACGCCTTGGATGATCGCGTCAATCTCGCGCATCATCACCGGGTCGCGTGTGCCTGCGATGGACACCGTGCGGAAGCCGATCTGGCGCGAGCCTTCCAGCTTGATCGTGTACTTCCCTGACGGCACGAACTTGCTGCCCGATACGCGCGCGATACTTTCCGTCTCCTGGGTGAACACCGCTTCGCGCAGGTCCAGGAAGCCGCCCGGGCCGGGCAGCACGTAGGGGTTGGTTTTCTCGTACAGCGTGTGCGCCGCGACCGATGCCACGGTGCATTTGCGGATGGGGTTGAGCGGCTCCAAACGGAAATAGCCATCGCCCAGGTAGCCGAACATGCAGTCCGAACCGCTGCCCGGCGTCGCGGCAATCGACGCGCACTCCAGGATCTTGCCCAGGTGCACCGCCAACCCATGATCGTACCCCGCGCGGACAGCCGCCGCGGCGAAGCACACCGGGTCATACGCGCGCCCGGCCAGGATCACCTGCGCGCCGCCGTCCAGCGCCCGGATGATCGGCTCCACGCCCATCTGCCCGACGATGCAGGTCGTCGCGTCCAGGTTCTCCTCGGTCAGCGCCGGGGCCGGCTCCAGCGGCGACACGCGCCCCGCGTGCATCGCGGCGCGCACCGTCTCCTTGGGCACCTCGGCGGAAATAATCGCCATTTTAAAGTGAATGTTCTGCTCCCGGGCGATCTCCTCGATGATCTCCCGGCACCAAGCGACGTGAGCATCGGCACCGCTGCCGCCCGCCGTGCCGATGACCACCGGCACATCATGCTCCACAGCCGCACCCAGCATAATCGCAAGGTCGCGCTTGACCGCGCTGCGGTCCGTAAAGCTAACGCCCGCGCCCAGATAATACGGGCCTGGATCGCTCGACCCCGCGTCCACAGCGATCAAGTGCGGCTTCCGCGCCATACCGGCCTCAAACGAAGCCATCGGAAAGCCATAGCCCAGGATGGCCGTAGTAGATAGAATTCTAAACTCCTCGCGCATGGTAGCTCCTTTCGGGGAGGGAGGGTGACGGGGGAACGCCAGGGGGACGTTGTCCCCCTGGACCCCCTACCAAAGGGGCATTACCCCTCTGGACTCCCAAATTCCGCCCTTCGGGCGGGTTGATTCAGATATGTACACGCCCCACCCTCGCCCACAGGCGATGTTGGGTTTCCAAAGGGCTCGCCCTTTGGTAGGGGTTTTAGGGGACAAAGTCCCCTAACGTTCCCCCGCCTTCTTACTTCTTCACGCCCACCCCGGCGGCCCTCAGTGCCAGCAGGCGCCGCATCTCGTTGTTGCAGATCATGAAGCCTTCGTCCACGCCCATGCCGGGCTTGGCGAGGATTTGCAGGGGATTGGTCGCCATTGCGACGTGGACGCACACCTGGGCGGAACGGTCGGTTTCGTTGCAGGTGCCGCCCTGGTAGGCCTCGATACCCTTTTCCTTGCAGTAAAGAACGGCCTCGGCGGTGTTGTGGATGGAGCCAAGGTCCGGGGTCTTGATCTGGATCATATGACCGGAACGGTTGTCGGCGAAGTATTTGACATCCTCGACCGTGTTGCACCACTCATCCGCGACGATTTCGACGTGGATGTTACGGCGGTCCAGCTCGGCGGTCAGTTCGCGCAGGTCGATCATCTGGCGTTCGCGGCTGCCGGAGTCCATCGGGCCTTCAATGCGGAGGGCAAAGGGCTTGGCCGCCTCCTCCAGCTGCTTGCAGTAGTTGGCCATCGCGAAGTAGTTGTCGTTGCCGAACGCCTGGCCGATGGTGCCGTAGCAGTCGATGTGCAGCACGGGCGCATAGTCCGGCTCCAGGCGGAGCGAGAGGATGCGGTCGCGCAGCCACGCGACGTACGTAAGCAGCAGGCCGCCGTCCTCGCCGAGCTTGGTCTTCATATGGTTGATCAGCGCGTGCGGCAGTACCTGCGCGTGCTTCATGATCATCTTGTCGGCGTTGTCGTAGCGATTGTCGCCCGATTGCGTGAAGATCGGAATCATGTCGGTGGCGACGGTCGTGCCGTACTCGTCGGCGACCACGTCGCACATGTTCAGATGACGCGCCTTGGCGACGGCGTCCAGAATGGCCTGCGACACGCCGTAGCGAATCGCGGTGTGCAGCGGCTTGCCATCCACGCGGATGCTCTCCAGCTTCTCGCACAGGCGGCGGAAGCCATCGGCCTCCTCGCCCACCATCGCGGGCACAACGTACTTTTCAATCACCGGAATGAACTCTTCAGCGAGGAACAGCGGATCGCGCCCGCCCGCGCCGGAATACTGCACGGCCGCGCAGTCGCCCCAGCCCGTCTCGCCATTTTCCAGCACGAGCAGCACGGAAACAGCCTCGCCCGCCTGCCGCACCGCCGAGAACCCCGGCGTCACCGGCTCGCCCCGGTACGTCGACCCATCAGCCTGCGCCCCAGCCTTAATCGCCGCCTGATCATCAAAATAGAACCCCGTACGCCCCGGCGCACAAACCAGCTTCGAAATACGCATATGTAAAAGCTCCTTTCAAGTAAGGGGGACGGGGGGGGGGGGGGGGGCGGGGGGGCCCCCCCCCGCCGCCGCGCCCCGCCCCGGAAAAAACAACACAAAAACAGAACAGATGTGAGAAGAAAG
>JAVBQK010000143.1:0-2821 GCA_031549105.1 Eubacteriales bacterium | reverse complement strand
TGGCGGTGCTGGGCTGCCTGCTGGGCTTTAGCAAAATCTCCAATGAGATGAGCGACCATGACCTGCGCCGCTTCGTGGAGAAGCTGGGCTATGGCGAGAGCCTGCCGGTGGTGGAAGACCCGGGCGTCATTTCCCCCCGCGCATTCCTGGATGAGGTGATCACCCGCCGCCTCAACAACCCATTCCTGCCGGATACCCCGCAGCGCATTGCGACCGATACCTCGCAAAAGCTCCCTGTCCGCTTCAGCTGGACGGTAAAGAACACCCGTGAACCCGAAAAACTAGTCTGCGTGCCGTTCGTGTTCGCTGCATGGCTACGCTACCTCACGGGCGTGGACGACGAAGGGAACACCTTCACGCCCAGCTCCGACCCGCGCATGGAAGAAGTCCGCGCCCGCATGGCCGCAGGGCTCACGGACGAACTCCTCGCAGACGAAACCCTCTTCGGCGCTGATCTCGTCAAAGTGAGGCTTGCACCCAAAGTTCGCGCGATGTTTAGCGAGATGATGGAGGGAAAAGGTGCTGTCCGCAAAGCCTTGTCAAAGGTTGTGGAGGGCTAAAGCGAAAGGAATCCTACCGCCGTGAGGCGAAATGCCGGAGGTCCAGGAGGCTGGCCTCCTGGTAGGGGGTCCAGGGGGACAAAGTCCCCCTGGCGTTCCCCCGTTTCTTTTTCTCTAAGGAGGTGCCCATGCAAGACCTCATCCTTACGCTGGATGCTGGAACCACGGGCCTGAAAGCCACGCTCTTCACTGCGGAAGGCGAGGCTGTTTCCTCGGCGGTGTCGCCCTATGGCGTGGAGCTGCCGCAGCCCGGGTGGGCGCAGCAGCCCGCGACGTGGTTCGTGCGGGCCGCAATTGGCGGGGCGCGGGCGGTGCTTGCGGAGCAGGACGCGTCGCGCGTGGCGGTGATCGGGCTTTCGGGCACAATGAACGGTTGCGTGCCGGTGGACGCGGACGGGGAAGCGCTGTTTCCCAACATCATTCACTCGGATACGCGGGCAGAGGCCCAGCTGGACGCGATCCGCCGCGCACTGCCCGAGAGGGAGTTTTATGCGCATACCGGCAACCGGCTGGACATGCACTATACGCTGCCAAAAATTCTCTGGCTCAGGGAACACCACTCGGAGGTGTACGAGCACGCCCGCTACTTTGTCAACACAAAGGATGTGCTCTATGGCTTTCTGACTGGCAGGCACGGCGTTACCGACTTCAGCGATGCGTCGCTGACCGGCGCACTGAACATCCATACCCGCGCATGGGATGACGAACTCCTCCGCGCGCTGTCGGTGAACCCTGCGGTGATGCCAACAATCCTTCCCTCGCACGATGTGACCGGCCGCCTCACGCGCGATGCCGCACAGGCGCTTGGCCTTGCAGAAGGCACGCCGGTGTCGGTCGGCGCAGGGGATGGCGTCTGCGCGTCGCATGGCGCGGGCCTGCATAGGCCCGGTAGCGCGTACATCAACATCGGCTCCAGCGCGTGGCTCTGCACGCTGTCGGACTCGCCAGTGATTGACGAGAGCATGCGCATCTTTCACTTCCTGGACATGGATGGCGTGCGCAGCAATGTCTGCGGCACGGTGCAGTGCGCAGGCGCGGCGCTGGACTGGGCGGTGGAAAACCTGCTGCTGCCGGGACGGAACGCGGATGCCGCTGCGTTTAATGAGGTAGAGATGCTGGCCGGGGAAGCGCCCATAGGCTCCACAGGGGTGTTTTTCCTGCCGACGCTGATGGGCGAGCGCACCCCCTGGTGGGACGCGCAGGCGCGAGGCACGCTGATTGGAGCATCGCTCTACCACGGCCGGATGCACATTGCCCGCGCTGTGTACGAAGGGATCGCCGGGGCGCTGTGCCTTGTCGACGGGGTGATGCGCGAAAATGGTCTTGCTTATAGCGAACTGACGCTGGTGGGCGGCGGTGCGCGCAGCGGCTTGTGGCCGCAGATGCTGGCGGATATGACGGGCACAGGAACCCGCATCCATGCCGCACCGCGTCAGGCCACGTCGCTTGGCGCGGCGATGGCTGCCGGGGTCGGCGTGGGGCTGTTCGCGGACTATGCGGACGCATCGCGGATGGCGGGCCACACGGATGCATTTGCACCGGACCCGATGCGCCAGGCGGCGTATGCGCGGTATCTGGCCGTGTATAGCGGACTGTATGGACAGATTCAGGAATCGTACCGCGCCATTGGCGCGTATCAAGCGGAATTGAGGTGAACTGGTTGCGGTGGATCGGGCGCGCGTTGCGCGGGCTGTTTGTAGGCATCTTGCTGCTGCTTTGTGCGGCGATGTTCTATCTGCTGGTGATCATGGGTGATATCCCGGGCGGAGATCCCGTCCCCGTGGCGGCAACCGCTACCCCGCAGCCGCTCGCGGCGCTGCCGTCAACCACGATCCGCTTTACTTCGGATGATTTTTACCAGACAGCCTATTACTTCAATGCGCCCATCCTGATGCTTACCAGCGGGCAAGGCTGGCAGTTCGTGGAAGGCACAATCACCGACAGCGTGCCGGAAGGCGCTGGTGTGACCGTGCGCGAGGTCTCCCTGCTGTACCGGGACCAGTCTGGCGCAGAGGTGCGGGTCTCCACGATGACGCCGTCCCGCGTCGTCCAATCGCTGTCGCAGCGCGGCTACCTGCCCGCATCCGACCAAAGCTGGACGCTCGCAGGCCGCCCCGCCGTGCTGATGAGCAATGGCGATGTCCTCCACCTGCATGCCCAAAACGGTGAGATCGTCTACCAGATCGAGGGGCGCGTGGCCGCGGATGTGCTGCGGAGGGCGGCAAGCGTGGCGGGGGTGTGAGTGAGGACCTAAAAGAAAC
>JAVBQK010000183.1:0-2913 GCA_031549105.1 Eubacteriales bacterium | reverse complement strand
CCCACCCGCCGTGAGGCGAAATGTTGGGTTTCCAAAGGGCAAGGCCCTTTGGTAGGGGGTCCAGGGGGACAAAGTCCCCCTGGCGTCTCCCCCACTCCTACTCTATAAACTCAATGCTCCCAAGCCCCACGAACTCCTTCTGCGGATTCGTGCCCATCGCGAGCGCCAGGCCGGGCTTTCCGGTCTGGGGGTCCAGCACGGCAACGGATAGGGTGCTCATCCCCTCGGGCAGATCCGCCTTGGCGAAGTGGATGGTTTCTGTCACGGTCTCGCCCGGCAGCACCGTGCGCAGGTCGATGACCAGCGGAATCTGCGTCACATGCAGGTTGCTCTGCACGCGCAGCACCACGGGCCAGTCAAAGTAGAACGGCGCGACGCCGTCGTTTACAAAGTCAATTTCCAGATTGACACCGCCCAGAAGCGTGCGGGTCACGGTCATGCAGTCCACGCGCAGGCGGTACCCGATCGTTTTCATGATCTGGTCCAGCGCCTTCTGCTGCGGTCCATCCTTGTCGATGTTCACCAGGCTGTTGGGCCCTATCCAGCTGGCGTGCGAGGTGGACAGCAGCTCAATGGTCTTTAGCAGGTCGATGCCGAGGACGTCTGCCATGTCGATCGCCGAGGACAGCTCGCCGCCAATCGGCGCGCTCTTCCATGCGTCGGGCATCGCCGCAAGGGCCGCCTTCTCGCCGGTCTGGTCATAGACCCCGCCATGCTCAATCCAGTCCAGCCATATCTGGGTCGCTTCCCCATGGCCGGCCATGTCGTTGTACAGGCCCATGCCCTCCTCCGCGGCGATGGAGAACGGGCGGCGCATCAACAGCTGCTCCGCTTCAAAGTACTGAAGGTACGGCGCGACATACGCCTCGCGCACTTCCTCTTTCGGCATCTGGCCGATTTCCGGGTTCACGTGCCATTCGCCCCAGTGACCCAGCGACCCCAGCTGCACAAAGGCAACGAACGGGTCATTCCCATAGCGCTCGCCCAGCGCGGCAATCGCGCGGCGGTGCGCGGAGATGAGCGCCACATTGTCGTAGTTGGGCGAGTAGCCCTTTCCATACGCCGTATCGTAATCCGTTCCGTCGCCGGTGATCAGGTACAGCCAGTCGGGGATGTCGCGGTGCGCGGTGTCCGACGGCGAGTCCATGATGAACCGTATCACCACGTGCTTGCCCTCTTGGCGCCAATGGTCGAACTGGAAATACTTCTCCAGCGCGTCAAAGGCATACTGGCCCGGTTCGGGCTCAAAATCCTTCCAGTAGATGTTCGCGTACACCATCGAAAAAGGCTGGTTGTACGCATCCGGGTGCGACGCCCAGACGACATTCCCCGTGTATGGGTTCTCAATGACCGCGTCGCTGGCCGGGTAGCGAAACGACATCCTCATCGTACCTCTCGTAATAAATAGGAATATCCCCACGCAGAGCGCGAGGATGAGCAGAAGTGTGATTCCCTTCCATATACGTTTGCTCATGCTTTTGACAACGTCCCTCCTTCAACTCGGTAGGCCGTTTCATAGCATGCGCCGCCTAAATCGCTTTCATGCGTACAGGTGATCAGCGTCTGTACCTTTTCAATGCGGGAGAGCAGCATCTGGCGCCTGTTCACGTCCAGCTCGCTCATCACATCATCCAGCAACAGTACCGGGCTTTCACCGATCATCTCACCTAGAACCTCTATTTCCGCCAGCTTCAGCGACAGCGCCGCCGTGCGCTGCTGGCCTTGCGATGCGAACGCGCGGGCATCCCGCCCATTGACGACAATCCGGTAATCGTCGCGGTGCGGCCCCGTGCCGGTGGTGCCGCGCCGGAGGTCCTCCGTCCGGCAGGCCCGAAGCAGCCGGTAGAGTTCATCCCCGTCCGCCGCGCGGCCCTCGTAGGAGAGCGTCAGCTTTTCTTTGCCGCCCGAGAGCGCCGCGTGCGCCTCGCTGGCCGCGGGGGACAGCTTTGCCAGGTACGCGATGCGCCGCTCGATCACCTGCGCGCCCGCCTCCACCAGCAGCGCGTCCCACTCGTCCAGCGTCGCCAAGAGCGCAGCATCCCCGCCTCCCTCAGATAAACGCCTCAGCAGCGCGTTTCGTTGCGCCAGCGCGCGCATATACCGTTGCAGCGCGTAGAAATACGCGGGCTGCGCCTGGGATATTTCCATATCCAGGAAGCGCCGCCTCCCCTCCGGCCCGTCCTTCACCAGGCGCAGGTCCTCGGGCGAAAACAATACGGCGTTCACATGGCCCATCAGTTCGCCCACGCGGGCGACCTGGGCCCCATTTACCTTTATGCTCTTCTTGCGCTTTTCATCCGCGCCAATCTGCACGGAAACATCATGCGGGCCGTCCCGCCGGTCCACGGTAACAGAAACCTGCGCCCCGGGGGTCCCCCACCGCACCAGCTCTCCGTCGCGGGCAGTGCGGTGGGAGCGGCCCAGGCAGCACAGGTGAATCGCCTCGATAAGGTTGGTTTTGCCCTGCGCGTTCTGCCCCATCAGCACGGTCACACCGCGCGCGGGGCTCAGCTCCGCCTGGTCATAGTTGCGAAAGCCGACAAGGCGCAACCGACGAATAAACATATCAGGCCGTGAACACGCGCACCGGCAGCGCCAGGTACAGGTATTTTTCGCCGAACGTGGGGCAAAGGACGCACGGGCTTACGTTGGAGTTAAACCGCAGCACGATGTTCTCATCCTCAATCGCGCGGAGCGTATCGATGATGTAGCGCACGTTAAAGGCGATGTCTATCTCCCTGCCCTCGAATGTCACGTCGATCTCCTCGCGCACATCGCCGAGTTCAGCATTGGAGGTAATGAGCATCTTGCCGTTTTCAATGTGCAGCGTGAGCAGGTTGTTCTTTCCTTCGCGCGCCATCAGCGACGCACGGTCCATTGCCGCCTCCAGCTCACGCTTGGAGGTGGTGACGC
>JAVBQK010000027.1:0-8311 GCA_031549105.1 Eubacteriales bacterium | reverse complement strand
TGTACGCGTCCGTCCGGCCCGTGCTGGAGATGGCAAAGCCGCTGCTGGAGACGGAGCCGGAGGTCGCGGCATCCAAGAAGGTGGTGACGCGAATTTCCGGCGCGGTGGAGGTCAGCAACCTCTCCTTCCACTACCGCGAGGATATGCCGCCCGTGCTCAGCGATGTTTCGCTCAAGATACGGCCAGGGCAGTACGTCGCCATTGTGGGCGCATCCGGCTGCGGGAAATCGACGCTCGTGCGGCTTTTGCTCGGATTTGAAAAGCCAACCAAGGGCGCTGTATACTACGATGGCAAGGACATCGGCACGGTGGATGTCAAGTCGCTTCGGCGGCACATCGGGTGCGTAATTCAAAATGGCAAGCTGATGGCCGGGAGCGTTTTTAGCAACATCACCGTTTCCGCGCCGATGGCTACGCAGGAGGACGCATGGGAGGCTGCGGAGCTAGCCGGCGTCGCGGATGACATTCGCGCCATGCCCATGGGAATGCACACGCTGGTCTCCGAAGGCGGCGGCGGGCTGTCCGGCGGGCAGAAGCAGCGGCTGATGATCGCCCGCGCCATCGCGGCCAAACCGAAGATTCTGATGCTGGACGAAGCCACATCGGCGCTGGACAACATCACGCAAAAGCACGTATCCGAATCCCTTAGCGCGCTGAAATGCACCCGCATCGTCATCGCGCACCGGCTCTCGACGATCCAGCAATGTCACCGCATCATTGTGCTGAACAAGGGGCGGATTGTCGAGGAAGGCACCTATGAAGAGCTGATTGCCCTGAACGGAGAGTTTGCGGATCTGGTCAGGCGGCAGCGCCTGGATCAGGAGGGGTACAGCGTATGAGCGTGGACTTTGCGGCGGTGTACGATGAATACTACCCCAAGGTTTACAACTATGTATATTACCGCCTGCTGCACCGGCAGCAGACGGAGGACGTGGTGGGCGATGTGTTCTTCCGGGCGCTGGATAATTTGCAGCAGTTTGAGGGGCGGCGGAACGCGTCGGTGGCGACCTGGCTGATCACCATCGCGCGGAACGCGGTGACGGATCATTACCGCAGGGGGAAGAAGATCGCCTTTGTGCCGCTGGAGGATCAGGAGATTCCAACGGACGATCTGCCTGCGGCCGAGCTCGCAGCCAGCGAAGAGAGGCGGGCGCTTCGGGCGCTGCTGGCGGGGCTGGACGAAAGGTCGAGGGAGGCGCTGGCGCTGCGCTATTGGGGCGAGATGTCGTACGCCGAGATTGCGGTGCAGATGGGCATCTCCGAGAAGAACGTCAGCGTGATCCTGGCCCGCGCGATAGCGAAAATGCGAACACTAGGAAAAAAGTCATTTCCCGTGTAGTGAAACCCGGCATTCTCCGTCTAACCATACGTAAGCAAATTGCGGTGCGGGGGAGGCGGCGAAAGGATGCAGGAAACCGACAGCATGATCAAGAAGGCGCTGCAAGCATGTGACTTTTCCAAGGAGAACGTGAAACACCGGGAAGTGCTCCTTAAAGCGCTGCAGGAAAGAAACCGCGAGATTCCGGATGAGGAACTGGATTTTGTATCCGCCGCAGGCGCTGTGTCGCTGCTGCGGAACGAGACGAAAATTGATCATAACGACTGATCAGCCATAGCCAATAGCAAAACAGAACACACATTGTTCCACCAGTATATATGCCGGAGGGATTTATCACGCAGCAAATTTTTGGGTTTCTCGATCGGGTAAAGGCGGATGCCGCGCTTCAGGCGCAGGTGCAGGTCCTGGCCATGCACAAGGAAAGCACCGCGCAAATGGTCGCGCTTGCCAGGGAGCATGGGTTTTCATTTACGGAAGCGGACTGGGAGGCCCTCGTGCGAAAAACCGTGGCGGCGGGGGAATTGTCCGACGAGAGGCTGGCGATGGTTACCGGCGGGACGGCGGAGCAGCTGGATCCGTTCGCGTCACTTTCTCCTGACGAGACGGACAGCCACAAAAAGCTGCGGTAGCCGCCAAGGGTATCCGATAAACAAGGGATCGAAAGCCGCGCCCACAGCGCGGTACGATATAAAAACAATAGACAAGGAGACATTATCATGGAACAGATCAAAGCATTTATCGACAAAGTCAACACCGAGGGAGCCTTGCAGGAACAAATGAAAGCCCTTGCTGCGCGCAATGCGGGCATCGAGGACGTTATCGCGCTGGCGAACGAGCATGGCTTTGCCTTTACGGAAGGGGAATGGGCTGCCTTTGCCCAGAAAAACGCCCCCGCAGGCGAACTGGTGGACGACCAGCTGGTGGATGTCGCCGGCGGAAAAGTTAATGACAAGGAATCGTGGATTGTCGTCAGCATTGCGTCGTTTGGCATTGGCTGCGCCGTGTTTGCGGTCATGTCTGCTGCATCGGATAAAGAGGTCTGCACTTGATGCGCGTGCAAAGGAAAGGTAAAGCGTGAACAACATCCGCGGAAGCGGACAAGGGCATCCGACAAACAAGGAATCGAAAGCCGCGCCCGCAGCGCGGTGCGATATAAAACAATAGATAAGGAGACATTACCATGGAACAGATCAAAGCATTCTTCGGAAAGATCAACACTGAGGTATCCCTGCAGGAGCAGATGAAGTCCCTTGCCGAGCGCAATGCGGGCATCGAGGACATTATCGCGCTGGCAAACGAGCATGGCTTTGCCTTCACAGAAGGGGAATGGGCCGACTTTGCCCAGAAAAACGCCCCTGCGGGCGAACTGATGGACGAACAGCTGGTGGATGTCGCCGGCGGGAAAGTTGAGAACAAGAGCTTGTACATTTTTTGCAGCATTATGTCGGCAGGCATTGGCTGCGTCGTGGTGACGACCTACTCGCTTGCGACAAATAACGATCCTGGCTGCATTTGATGCGCGTGCAAAGGAAAGATAAAGCGTGAACAACATCCGCGAAAGAGCCGCGCAAGCGTCTTTTTTACACGAGAGAGTGCAGGGGCTGACAGAATCCATCAGCCCCTCTCCTGAGCAGCTGACCGCTTGGGAAGCCTGTGTGTGCATGCAGGGCGACCGGGCGAAATTTGACGAGCGCCTGTCCTTCTTCGGAACGGATCGGGACGGCGCGTTGGCGCTGACCGGTGAACAGGCATGGCGCGGCGCGCTGCCGGACTGGGTGCTCGCCTTTGACGCGCTGCTCGCGCTGTTTCCGTTTGCAGCGGAGATTCCGGGCGCGGATGCGCTGTATGCCCGAACGGAACCCCACATCGGCCAGAACAACTTTTCCCGCTCCATGCTGCCTTTTCTCGCCTATGCGGACGGGCTGCTGGCGGACACGGACGGGCAATGGACGGACGCTGCGCTGCTGGACATGCGGGTGCATCTGCTCTGCGAAATCACGCGGCTGTGCGCGCCAGTGTACCAGGCCGAGAGGCGGGGCTGGCTAATGACGAATCACCCGGCGGCGCTGTTTGGCGACCACACCGCCTATAACGAAGTGTACCGCGCTCGGCTCTGGGCAGAGGGCTGGCCGGAGCTGCTGCTCAAGTACCCGGTGCTCACGCGGCAGATTCACACGCTCTGCGCCCAATGGGCGGAAAACGCGGCGTTTCTGTCGCGCTGCCTTCGGCAGAACCGCACGGCGTTGGTGGTGGACGGGCTGCTGCATGCGGGGGCAGGCAAGGTTGCCCATATTGAAATGGGCGCGGGTGACCGGCATGGCGGCGGGCGGCAGGTGGCGGTGCTGACGTTTGAAAACGGCGAGAAGGTCGTGTTCAAGCCCCGGTCCCTGAAGGCGGATCAGGCGTTTGCGGCATTCCTGGACTGGCTTCGCCAGAGCGGCTATGACCACAGCATCAAGACCTTGCGCACTGTAACGGGCGATGACTGGGGCTTTGTGAAGCATGTAGAGAACGAGCCGCTGGAGGACGAGGGCGGGTTCGCACGGTACTACGCAAGAATGGGGGAGATCGCAGCGCTGCTGTATGCGTTTGGCGGCAACGATTTTCACCACGAAAACGTGATCGCGTGGGGAGAGTTTCCGGTATTGATTGATACCGAGACGCTGCTGCTGCACAAGGTGCGCCCCTTTGCCCAGACGGAGGATTCCGGGGACATGCAGGTCTTGGACACGCTGCGGGCGTCTGTGTTGCGCACGGGGCTGTTTCCCGACTGGCGGAAGGACAGGAACGGCAAGTTGTTCAATATTGGCGGGTTGTACATCCATCAGGATGTGGGCAACACGCCACACTGGCGGGGTGAAAGACGCTCGGTCGAGGCGTACGAGGGTGCATTCAAGGCAGGATTTGCAGCCGTATACCGGCACCTGTTGGCGCACAAGGCGCTGCTGGTGTCCGCCAATTCCCCGCTGCACCAGTTTGACTGTGCAAACTTCCGCTTTTTGACGCGCCAGACGCAGGTGTACGCCGATGTGCTGCGGCACATGAACACGCCCGCGTTTCTTCAGGATGGGCTGGCATACTCGATGCAGGCGGAGCGGCTTGCGCCCGCGTTCCTGTTCTTTGCGGAAGGGCAGACACTCCGCGACGTATGGCCGCTATACGAGAGCGAGTACGGTGCACTGGTCCAAATGGACGTCCCCATCTTCTTTGGGGCGGCGGGTTCACTGCTGGCGCGGTCTTCGCTGGCGCGGTCTTCGCTGGCGGGAGCGAGCGTGCCGTATTTTGAGCAGTCAGCCATCGGCCGGGCAAAGGCGCTGTGCGCCGGGCTGTCGGAGGCAGGGCTTTCCGCGCAGATGGAGCTAATTGATGCGGCGTTTGGCCTCGTGCGCGGCAATGATGCCCACAAGGCGACGGGCGCGGCGCCGCTTCCGAAGCAGTATGATGTGCTCTCCGACCAGCAGATGTTGGACGAGGCGATGGCCATTCATGAGCGGATCATGGCATCGGCAGTGGGGGGCGACAGCCCTGCGTGGCTCGTGGTGCAGGAGAACCCTGAGGTCGGCCTGTCGCTGCAGACGATGGGGATGTCTCTCTATGACGGCAAAGTAGGGCTTTGCGTGTTCATGGCGGCGCTTTACAGAGCGACGGGCGATCCGCGCTTGAAGCGGGACGCGATGCGCACCGTCGCGGATCTCTGCGAGGGGCTTATGCGCCAGGGATCGCCGCTTTCGACGGAACGCGCGCCGCTGGGGTATGGGCAGGGACTGGGTGGCCTGCTGCGCGGGCTGGACTTGGCGGCGCGGTATCTTGGGGAGGAAAGCATCCGGCGTGCGATGATGAAGATTCCGGTGACGCAGGCGATGGTCGGGGCGGATGCGCAGATCGATGTCATCGGCGGCGTGGCGGGGATGTCTATCGCGGCGCACCATTTGGGCGACCGAGCCCTGCTGATCCAGTGCGCCGAGAGAATCCGGCAGATGCAGGATAGGGTGACCGGCAGGTGGACAGTCAATGGTACGTCGCTGGCGGGGCTTGGGCACGGGGCAGCGGGCATGGCACTTGCGATGCTGCGCGGGTATCAGGCGGGCGGCAGCGCCGACCTGCTGGACGGCGCAAAACAGGCGATCGCTTTCGAAAACACGCTGTACGACGCAGCGCGGCACAACTGGCGCGACATGCGCAACCCCAAGGAGCCGGGTTTTATGTACGGCTGGTGCAGCGGTGCGCCGGGCATTGGGCTTGCACGGCTAGCGGGTCTGTCGGTGCTGGACAATGGTCAGGTTCGGCAGGACATTGAAAACGCGGTGATGCAGGCGCGGGAACCTTTCGCTGGCAGCGACCATTTCTGCTGTGGGCAGGCGGCGCGTGTGGACTTTTTGATAGAAGCGGCACGGGAGTTGGAGCGCCCGGCGCTCCTGGACGAGGCGCGGGGGCTGATGTCCGCGGTGGTGGCCCGCAATCGGGCGGCAGGGGATTATGCGTTCAATAGCCGCAAGATCGGTGTGAACCCATCGGCGGCGCTGTTTCAGGGGTTGGCAGGGGTGGGGTATGCGCTGGTGCGATGCGCTCTGCCGGATGCTGTAGAGACGGTGCTGGTCTAGAGTTCCGTTTGGGCAAAGGATTTGTCAGGTGTGAAAGGTGCCTTTTTTGAGACGGGAGGGCACACTGGTGGCATGTTGTAATGACAAACATCGACAAAATCGACTTGGCGATGAGGAACAAAAAACCGCCCTACCTCTCTAAAAGTGAGGTAAATGGCGGCTTTTCTAGGTTCCTAAACTGGAGCGGGTGATGGGAATCGAACCCACGTAGCCAGCTTGGAAGGCTGGCACTCTGCCATTGAGCTACACCCGCAAAACAGGTCGAAGAGGGTGACCCCTCTTCGCTACATTCCCGATGAGAAATTTGGAGCGGTAGACGGGATTCGGACCCGCGACATCCACCTTGGCAAGGTGGCACTCTACCACTGAGCTACTACCGCATGCTCCCGGGAAATTGGTGCGGGCGAAGAGACTTGAACTCCCACGCCGTGAGGCACTGGAACCTAAATCCAGCGCGTCTGCCATTCCGCCACGCCCGCGCGCCTGTAACGCTGGGATATTGTAACGCATTTGCGCCATTCTGTCAATGGCCCGATTGCGGCACATCCAAAATGTAATGGTAAACCCAGAGATTACAGCCAAACCTAAATTCGCGCAAAATTCATATCTTTCATGCAAGTAATGACCGGTCTGTTACGTCTTGCTTTTATGTGGTATAATTTATCGAAATATGCCTTTGGCCTGTCTATGCCGGCAAATCGCCCACTTTCATCAATCATTGAGGAGGCTCTCGCATGAATCCAACCGCCACCCCTAATCCCCTGTCCGCCGCTGATCTTCTCAAGGGCAGCGTTCTGGATACCATCACTGCCCAGCTTTCCGCGCTTACACCGTTTAAGATGGTCGTGGCGCTGCTGGCGGGGTTTATCGTCGGCATTATCATCGCCATGGTATACCGGCGTTCGTACCGCGGCGTGCTGTACTCGCCCTCTTTCTCCATAACGCTGATCATGCTGACGCTGATCACCACACCGGTTGTCATGTGCATCAAGTCCAACATCGCGCTGTCGATGGGTATGGTCGGCGCACTGTCTATCGTGCGTTTCCGCACCGCCGTCAAGGACCCGATGGATACCGCCTACATGTTCTGGGCATTGACCATGGGCATCCTGCTGGGCGCGGAGATGTATCTGATTTCGCTCGTGGTTGTGCTAGGCATCTCTGTCCTGGTGCTGTTGCTGACATTTGTCAAGCTCCCCAGCGCGATCAGTTATCTGCTCGTTCTGCACTATGATGAAGAAGCGACGCAGGCCATCCAGAGCGTTCTCAGCCGCGTCAAGTACCGCCGCCTCCGTTCCAAGACCGTCACGCAGAACGGCGCGGAGATGACTGTGGAACTGCGCATCAACGAGCGGCAGGATATCATCAGCCAGATGCTGGACATCGACGGCGTGTATGATGCCACCCTTGTGGCTTGCCAGAGCGAGGCGGGCGCCTGATATGGCTGATCCCGCCTCCCGCCCGTCCGTACGGCACGAGCTCAAATATCTGATCAACTACGGCGAGTATGTGCATCTCAGCCGCACGTTGGATCATGTTCTCCAGCGCGATCCCTCCGGCGACGAGTACAACGAGTACGCGGTGCGTTCCTTGTATTTTGACACCTTCTTTGATGATTTTCTCTACGAGAAGATCAATGGCGTCGGCGACCGGAAAAAGTACCGCATCCGCACCTATAACTTCACCGACAAGATGATCAAGCTGGAGTGCAAGAGCAAGTACGGCTCGCTGATCTCCAAGCAGAGCCTGACAATCCCGCGTGAGATGGCGGACCAGATTATCGCGGGGGACAGCACCGGCTTGGAGCAAACAAGCGAACCGCTCTTGCACGATATATTCCGTGAGATGAAAACGCGCCTGCTCCGCCCCGTGGTGATCGTTGACTACATCCGCGAGGCCTACACCCACCCCGCCGAGGAAGTGCGTATCACGTTCGATAAGAAGCTGCACACAGGCCTCGGCCGCCTGGACATGTTTGAAAGATATGTCCCCACCATGCCCGCGCTGGAAAATAACCTGATTGTTCTGGAAGTCAAGTTCAACCGCGTACTCCCTGATTACATTCGCACGCTCCTGGGCGCGGCGGTAGCACAAAGCTCTGCGGTGTCCAAGTACGTAATCTGCCGGGGCTTCGAAGAAAAGGAGTTCTGAGGGGTGAAGGAACGGGGGGGAAGACGGCCTCCGGCGGCTTAAGGGCTTTGCCCTTAAGAATCCTACGAAGGGCTTTGCCCTTTCGAAACCCATGTTGCGCTCACGCGCGGGTGGCATAGCGCAGAATTATCACAAATACAAAAACCCAACCCCTGCGTGAGCAGTGTTGGGTTTCCAAAGGGCAAGGCCCTTTGGCAGGGGGCCGGGGGACAGCGTCCCC
>JAVBQK010000074.1:0-8809 GCA_031549105.1 Eubacteriales bacterium | reverse complement strand
ACGAAAGAACGCAAGGGGACTCGGTCCCCTTGACCCCTGCCAGGAGGCCTTTGCCCGGGTTTTCCTATTGTCGCGGCGCAAGCGCCTCTCTGTAGGAAACCCAACCTTCGCCGCATTTGATTCCGCCACTGGCGGAATGCGGCTCAGGTTCCCCTGGACCTCCGACATTTCGCCTGTGGGCGGGTTGAGTTTAGCACAGTGCGAACCCACCCGCCGTGAGGCGAACTGATGGGTTTCCAAAGGGCAAGGCCCTTAGGCAGGGGGCCTGGGGGACAGCGTCCCCCAGCGTTCCCCCGTTCCTTCTCCCGGCACCCCTTTTTTCTGTACGGAGGGGCGCATGAAGTACCTGAATAACCCCGAGGCGCTGGGCAAGCTGCTCCTTCTGCTGTTGGAAGGCATGGGCAGCACCGTGCAAATCTTTTTCTTTACGCTGCTGTTTTCGCTGCCGCTGGGCCTTTTGATCGCGTTTGGGCGCATGTCGCGGCACAAGTGGATCAGCGCGCCTGTCAGCCTGTACATCCTTGTCATGCGCGGCACACCGCTGATGCTGCAAATATTCGCCATCTACTTTGTGTTGCCGGATGTCCTGGGCATGAACATCGGGCGTATGCCGTCCACCATCATCGCCTTCTCACTCAACTACGCCGCCTATTTTGCCGAGATATACCGGGGCGGCATCCTGTCCATCGAGAAGGGGCAGTATGAGGCGGGCAAGGTGCTGGGCTTTACGCGCGCGCAGGTATTCTTCCGCATTGTGCTGCCGCAGGTGGTCAAGCGCATCCTACTGCCGACAAGCAACGAGGTGATCACGCTGGTGAAGGATACTGCGCTGGCCACTGTCATCGCCGTGGGCGAGCTGTTCCGCGCGGCCAAGAATGAGACGAGCCGCACCGCATCGGTGGAGCCTCTGTTTATCGCAGGGGTGTTTTATCTGCTGATGAACGCGATGATCACGCAGTTCTTCGCCTATGTGGCCAAAAAGCTGGATTATTACCGGGCGTAAATTCGCGTTACAAGGGGGCGGCTTATGATGCTTCAGGCGGAACACATTGTCAAATCCTTTGGGGAACTGGGCGTTCTGCGCGATGTCAGCGCCGAAGTGACGCGCGGCGAAGTGGTCGCCATCATCGGCAAGTCCGGCTCGGGCAAGTCCACGCTGCTTCGGTGTCTGAACCATCTGGAGACAATCGATAGCGGGGCCATCCTCATCGATGGCGAAACCATGGTCAAGTCCGGCCCGTCCGGCAAGGCTGAGTACGCCCCGCCGGAGACGCTTAGGCGCATTTGCCTGAAAATGGGCATGGTGTTTCAGGGGTTCAACCTGTTCCCGCACTTTTCCGTGTTGCGGAACCTAACCGAGGCGCAGGTGCATGTGCTGCGCCGCTCCAAAGAAGAGGCGAAGGCGAACGCGCTCACGCTGCTTGGCAAGGTAGGCCTCTCCGATAAGGTGAATCAGTATCCCTACCAGCTTTCCGGTGGACAGCAGCAGCGCGTCGCAATCGCGCGCGCACTGGCGCTTGACCCCGAAATCCTTTGTTTTGACGAACCTACTTCCGCGCTGGACCCGCAGCTTACCCAGGAGGTGCTTGCCGTTATCCGCGCACTCGCAGCTGAAAAGCGCACCATGATCGTCGTTACGCATGAGATGTCCTTTGCCCGTGAGGTCGCCGACCGCGTCATCTTCATGGCGGACGGCGTGATCGTGGAGCAAGGACCCTCGAAGGAAATCCTTGGCGCGGAACGCTCCGAGCGCGTCCGCGCGTTCATCGGCGAATGACCGTCATTCCTCGTCTATCATTTCCTCATCTTCCCCATCCACGTGCATGATCACCAGTTCCTTATACCCTGTATTCTCATCATACACGCGGTCAAACACCATGCCTTCCAGCGACTCAATGACAATTTCAGCCGTTGTATTGATGATGCAGCCTTCCACCAGATGACCGCCAATCACATAGATATTTCCCCGTGCCAGGCTGATATGCAGATGACAGCCATTTTCAGAGACCGTTCCGGTGAGGGAGACGATCTCCGCACGCTCCGACGCCTCGAACAGCGACTCGCCGTCCGCGGCGCGCACACGCCACCGATATACACAACCGACGCAGGCCAGCACCACACCGGCACGAATACGTTCCTCCTGGACGAAATGTCGAATGCTGTCTAAAAGATCCATTCCATGTGTCAGTCGCATGCAATACTGCACGAAATGCACCCCTCCTCTCTTGTAATGACCATAGGAATTATATCATGCATCTTCTGGTTTGTCATTCCACCGTGACAGATTTCGCTAAATTTCGCGGCTTGTCAACATCACACCCGCGCGCAAGTGCCATATGGTATGCAAATAGCTGCATCGGCATGATCGCCAACAGCGGCAGCGCCAGCGCTTCCACATCGGGCAACGCCCATGCCTCATCACCCTCTTCCCTAATGCGCAACGTAAGTGCGCCAACCGCCAGCGCCAACACCTCCGCGCCGCGCGCCTTCACCTCGCGGATATTGGAGAGCATCTTATCTGCCAGCGCCTCCTGTGTGAGCAGCGCAACGACCAGTGTGCCCGGCTCCACCAGCGCGATGGTGCCATGCTTCAACTCGCCCGCCGCATATGCTTCGCTGTGCGCATAGCTGATCTCCTTGAGCTTCAGCGACGCTTCCATCGCCACGGCCCAGTCCATGCCGCGCCCTATGTAGAACACGCTGCGCCGGTCCGCATGCGCGCTGGCAAAGCGCTGGATGGGCCCCGGGTTGTTCAGCAGCGCTTCCGCCTGCGCAGGTGCCTGCGACAGCCCCTCCAGTGCAAAGGAGACATCATCCGCGTCCATCCGGCCGCGCACCTGTGCAAGATATAGCGCCAACAGCAGCAATACTAGCACCTGCGTCGTATACCCTTTCGTCGTCGCAACGGCGATCTCCGGCCCCGCCAGCGTGTAAAGCACGCTGTCCGCCTCCCGCGCCAGCGTGGAGCCCGTCGCATTGACGATACCCAGCGTCCGCGCATGCTTTTCGGCCAGGCGCAGCGCGGCTAGTGTATCCGCGGTCTCGCCCGACTGGCTGATGAACACCGCCAGATCGTCCGCGCGCAGGATCGGATCTCGATAGCGGAACTCCGACGCGATGTCAATCTCCACCGGCAACCGTGCCAGCCGTTCAATCGCCGCCTTGCCCACGGCCGCCGCGTGATACGCTGACCCACAGCCCACCAGCAGCAGCCGGCCCAGGCCGCGCGCCGTCTCCACGCTGAGGGGAATCGCATCAGGGCGGAACACGCGCCGCTCACCCTCCTGCATGGTGTACGCATTGAGCACCGCGCGCATCGCGGCGGGCTGCTCGTGCATCTCCTTGAGCATGTAGTGCGCATACCCGCCCAGGTCAGCGCTCTCCCGCTCCCATGCGATCGTCTCAACCGCGTGATCCATCGGCTGTCCATACTCACCATAACACACACAGCCCTCCGGTGTCACCATCGCCATTTCGCGGTCCTTGAGGATCAGCATCTCGCGCGTATGCGGCAATAGCGCCGGAATGTCCGACGCGATGAACTGCTCGCCCTCCGCAAGGCCTATGACCAGCGGGCTATCCACGCGGGTGCAGCAGATGGTATCCGGTACGTCACGGCAGAGCACGCACAGCGCAAACGAGCCGTGCAACCGGTGCACGGCGTCGTGTACCGCACGGCGCAGGTCGCCATGCCAGAAGTGCCCCAGCAGGTGCGCGATGACCTCCGTATCGGTCTGTGAGGTAAAGATACAGCCTTCCGATTCCAGCCATTGGCGGAGCTTTGCATGGTTTTCAATGATGCCGTTATGTACCACCGCGAAACGGCCGACGTTGTCCGTATGTGGGTGCGCATTCTCATCCGATGGTCCGCCATGTGTCGCCCAGCGGGTGTGACCAATGCCAGTAGTCCCCGAAACCGGCGCTTCGGCCAGCAGCGCATGCAAATTGGCCAAGCGGCCGCGCGCCTTGCGGACGCTCAGTTCCCCGTCCGATAGCAGCGCCACGCCCGCCGAGTCATAGCCCCTGTATTCCAGCCTTGAAAGCCCGTCCAGAAGAATCGGGAGCGCATCCCTTTTCCCCACATACCCAAAGATTCCGCACATGCGCATACCTCCTTTGTCAGTCCATGATATGCCTTGCCGGATCGACCGGTGATCCATCCGCCAGCAATTCAAAATGCAGATGCGCCCCATCCGACGCCTCCACTGGTAACGCGCCAACCTTCCCTATTTTCTGCAAGGCGGAAATTTTTTCCTGCAATTTGACAGAAACAGGCCACGAAAGACCCTTGTATATGGTTTTCATCCCATTTGCATGTTCAATTTCGACAACCCCGCCCCACTGCCCGTCCCGGTAGGCGGCGGTCACCGTTCCGTCCCTGGCCGCCAGCACGTCGGTCCCCTTGGTGGCTGCGATGTCTATCGCCTGATGCGCGCCAAAGCAGGCCAGCGTGTCCAGCCAGATTGCCTCCGCGTAGCCGCGTATCGTGTTGCCTGCCATGGGGCGGCTGATCCGCATGCGCTCCGCATCCGCCAGTCGCTGCGTATAGTCAGATGCCGCGTCCGCAGGCATGTTCTCCTCCGCATCGCGCAGGGTATACGCCCATATGCCCGATCCGGCGATCACCAGCACGCAAACCGCCAGCAGCACAAAAAATCCTTGCTTTTCGATAAAATTCCGCACACGCCGCATGGACAACCCTCCCTTTGCTGGAAAGTATGCCCATATGTGCATCATTCAATCCGCCAGCACGGTCATCTCTACACCGGTATAATAATGCAACAGTATTTCCTCGTAAGTCGCGCCCTCCAGCGCCATTGCGTTGGCACCGGCCTGGCTCATGCCCACGCCATGCCCATAGCCGCGCTGGCTGATAACCACCATATCGCCATCGCCCGCAATGGTGAAATTCGTGCTCTTCAGTCCCAGCGCCGAGCGAAACACCCGCCCGGTCATTTCATGCACGCCCACCCGGATGCTCAGCACGCGCCCGCTATCCGACCGCTCCAGCACTTCCAGCGCCACCACGCCGCCGCGCACCTCATCGGGAAATGCCGATGCCAGCTCGGCTTGCGTAAACGTCATCATCGTCTCATACCCCGGTGAGCCTTCCTCGCCGGGGGATGCCACGCCGCGCAGATACGGCAGCGCCTCTTTATAGACCGCCTCGACGTTCTCCGTATATCCCCCGCTGACCGCGTGGTAGAGCACCTCGATCGGTTCATTGTCGTAGGTCATGATCACGCCGCGCGTCGTGGCAACGGCCTCCTGGATGCGAGCGCGGTAATAGTCCGTATCCTCGCCCCAGCGTGCCTGTTGCTCGGCTTCATCGAGGTAACCTTGGCAGCAGGAGCTCTCCCCGCACACATCCGCGCGGGGGTGCGAGCGACAGCTCGTCCCCACCGTTCGGGTGCGCGCCGCCACCGCCTGGGCCTCCAGCGCGGCAAGCTCGTACACCGCCGGCATCTCCGCCGCCACAACCCCAATCAGGTAGGCCTCCCGATACATCTGCACGTATTCTCCGTTTAGGAAAACCGTCAGCATCTCCGCCGCGTCGGCGCTCAGCGGAACGAGCGCGCAGATAAGCAGCACCAACAGGCCCACCAATATCCATCTAAGCCGCATCCTACAGCCTCCTCACCCGCGCGCCAAGCCCTGTCAGCATCCCTTCAAAGTCTTGGTAACCGCGGTCGATATGGCCCTGCGGGTCCTCCACGCGGGTAATCCCCTCCGCGCCCAGCCCGGCAATCATCAGCGCCGCGCCACTTCGCAGGTCAGGACAAGATACGCTCGCCCCTTGCAAAGGATACCCGCCTTCTATTACCGCCACCCGATCCTCCACCCGGATGTTCGCACCCATGCGGATCAGTTCCGGGATGTGCATGAACCGATTTTCAAAGATTGTTTCCAGAAATACCGAGGTGCCCGGGGTCATGCAGGCGACGACCATCATCGGGGCCTGCAGGTCTGTGGGAAATCCTGGGTAGGTCAGCGTGCGCACCTCCATGGGCCACTGGGCCTTGCCTCGAACGCGCAGTCCGCCGGGAAATTCGGAAATGGACGTACCCGCCTCCTGAAGCTTGAAAAGCAGCGCCCGCATGTGCTCGGGCTTCGCGTTGCGCACCAGAATGTTGCCGCCCGCCACCGCGGCGGCGCAGCAAAGCGTGCCGGCCTCGATGCGATCGGGAATCGGCTGGTGCGTCGCGCCGTGCAGCTTATCCACGCCGCGTATGACGATGGTACCCGTGCCCGCGCCCTGCACCTGTGCGCCCATCGCGTTCAGACACATGGCCAGGTCGATGATCTCCGGTTCCTTCGCGGCGTTCTCAATGCGAGTAATCCCCTCCGCGAGCGTCGCCGCCATCATGATGTTCTCTGTCGCGCCCACGCTGGGCAGATCCAGGTAGATCACATTTCCGCGCAGTTTCCCGCGGAGCTCCACAAAACCCTGCCGTGTCACGATCTCCGCGCCGAGCGCCGCCATGCCCTTGAGGTGCAGGTCGATGGGCCGCTGGCCGATGGCGCAGCCCCCAGGCATGGTAATCCTCGCGCTGCCAAGCCGTGCCAGCAGCGGCCCCATAATGAGCACCGAGGCTCGCGTCCAGCGCATCATATGCGATGCCGCCGGAAGCGTGGGCACGGGCGTGGACAGCGTCATGTCCGCGCCTTCCCATTTGATGACGCAGCCGCACTCCCCTACCAGATCACAAAGCGCGCGCACGTCCGACAAATCAGGCATCTCGGGTACATGCAGCACGTCCTCTGTCAGCAGGGAAGCCGCGATAATCGGAAGCACCGCGTTTTTTGCGGGGTGCACAGTGACTTCGCCCATCAGCGGTGCGCCGGACTCCACTTCAAATATTGCCAATTCGCTCCCTCCCTTGCGTTTCGTCTGGTTCCAGTCTGTCCGCACGGCGAGGGTTTATGACCGGCAATCAAAGCCGAAAATGGCAATCAAAATTTTGCGATTTCAAAAAAAGAAGCGGCGACGGGATTTCCCGTTCGCCGCTAGTTTATCCTGATGTTATTTTCCAAATGCGACTGAAATGCTGTCTTTTTTTGGCAACGAAGCCGGTGTCAGAAGGCTCACTACCGGCACGGTCACCGTCGACACCGCCATCGCCAGCACGCCGCCCATCACGGTATCGGGCACGATGCCCAGCGTCGGCGCGAGCACCGAGGTACAGACGCCCAGCAGCATTCCTGCCCACGCACCCGCGCGCGTTGTCTTCTTCCAGCATAGGCCAAAGACGAACGGCGCCAGGAACGCGCCGGCCAAGCTGCCCCAGGAGAACGACATCAGTGTGACGATCGGCGTATTCTGCATGCCAAACGTGATCACCAGAGACAATACCACGAACAGGACGCACAGGCCGCGCATCAGGACCAGCTGCTTCTTCGCCAGCGTTTCTTTTTGGTATTTTTTTGCCATCAGCGTGCCAAAGAGGTCAATGGCGATCGCCGAGGACGAGGAGAGCACCAGCGCCGTCAGCGTGGAAATACTCGCCGAGAGCACCAGCACGATGATCAGCCCAACCAGCGCATCGGGCATCCCAACGATGGGCGACAGGAAAACGTTGGGCATCACTCGGTCCAGTCCGCCCTCCGGCACTACACCGCCGAGAATCTGCTTGCCAAATCCGCCGGCAAAGTACGCGCCGCCCGCAAGGACCAGACAGAACACGGTGGAAATAACCGTCGCCTTCTTGACAGCTGCGCCGTCGCGAATGGCGAAAAATTTGTGCATCATCTGCGGCAGGCCCCAGGTTCCCATCGACGTGAGCAGCACCAGCATGATCAGGCTCTTGCCCTCGCCCTTGGGCCCCAGGATGGTGTTGAATCCCTCGCCGCCAATCTGCCCCATCTTCTCCAGCGCCTGTGTCAGCCCGCCGTATGTGCCGGTCGCTTCATTATAGGAACCACCGCGCACCACGTAGATCACCAGGAAAACGATGCCCACCAGCATGATGCAGCCCTGGATGAAATCCGAAAGCACCGTCGCCTTGAAGCCGCCCGCGAACAGGTACAGACCCGCCAGCAGCGAAATGCCCACGATGCACCAGAAGAAATCCAGGCCCAGTGCCGCCTCAAACAGGTAGCCCAGTCCCTGGTAAACCGAGGACGAGTACGGTACAAGGAAAATGAAAATGAGAACCGCGGACAAAAGCCCCATATTCCTGGAGCCATAGCGTTTTTCAAAAAAACCCGGCATCGTCACCACGTCCATCCGACGCGCCATCGCATTTGCCCGGCCCGCCAGCAGCTTCCACGCCAGCATGTTGCCCAGAAACGCGTTGCCCAGGCCAATCCAAGTGGCCGACAATCCGTGTCCCCAGCCTATTTTGCCCGCATAGCCGATGATGATAACCGCTGAAAAGTATGATGTGCCATAAGAGAATGCAGCAAACCACGGCCCTACCTTGCCGTCGCCAAGAAAAAATCCATTTAGTGTCTGCTTTTTGCGGGCCGTGAAGAGAAGAACGCCCGCCATCATAAGAATGTACCCAACCAAAACAACAAACCGCATACCGCTACCGCCCTTCCATGCTACTTTTTGCCGAAACCAAGAAAACCATGCTACAGGCGCGAGTATACCACAGAGATGCGAATCTTGTAAAGTGTTTTTTAGGAAGGAAAGAGACGAAGGAACGCCAAGGGGCTTTGCCCCTTGGATCCCCACCAAAGGGCCTTGCCCTTTGGAAACCCAACATTTCGCCTCACGGCGGGATGCATTTCAAAGATTATACACAACCCGCCCGCGGGCGAAATGTTGGAGGTCCAGGAGGCTTGCCTCCTGGCAGGGGTCAAG
>JAVBQK010000052.1:0-12568 GCA_031549105.1 Eubacteriales bacterium | reverse complement strand
CGCTGTCTATTTTTTGTTGGTCTTGGTGGTTGGCCTCGTGGCTGGGTACTGGGCGCCCGTCCCCCCTCGCGTCCCCTCGTTCTCTTCTTCATCATCCCACGAAAGAGGTGAACCCGTTGCCCTCTGCGGATGCTGTCTCTTTTCAGAACATATCGATGCAGTTTCCCGGCGTACTCGCGCTGGATAATGTCAGTTTGTCTGTTCGCGCAGGCGAGATATTCGCGCTGGTCGGCGAGAACGGCGCGGGCAAGTCCACGCTGATGAACGTGCTGTATGGGATGCACGAGCCTACCGGTGGTGAGGTGCATGTGCGTGGGCAGAAGGTCGCACGGTTTAGTCCCGCCGATGCCATTCGGGCCGGGGTGGGTATGGTGCACCAGCACTTTATGCTGGTGCCGTCGTTTACTGTAGCGCAGAACATTGCGCTATGCCGGGAACCGCGCAGGCGTGGGGTTTTGTATGACTTTGGGCGCGCGGAGACCGATGCGGCGGCGCTGTCGCGCGAATATGGGCTGGTGGTGGATCCGAGGGCGCGCGTGAGCCAGCTGGGCCTGGGCATGCAGCAGCGCGTGGAGATTCTCAAGACGCTCTGCCGGGGCGCAGACATCCTCATCTTGGACGAGCCGACGGCAGTGCTCACGCCGCAGGAGACGGATGAGCTGTTTGCGGTCATCCGCCGGATCGTGCGGGAAAAGGGCATGACGGTGATCCTCATCACGCACAAGCTGTATGAGGTGATGGCTGTGTCCGACCGCGTCGGCGTGATGCGCGGTGGTCGCCTTGTCGGCGTGGAAGAGACGAAAAATGTGGACGAGCGCACCCTCGCTACGATGATGGTGGGCAGCGAGCTGCTGTTCCCCGAGCTTTCGCGCGCCGATACGCGGAGCGAGTCCGCGCTGATCGTGCGGGATTTGCAGGCGATCGACGACCGGGGGCTGCTTGCGGTGAAGGGCGTTTCGTTTGGCGTTCGGTGCGGCGAGGTGCTGGGCATCGCGGGCATCGAGGGCAACGGGCAAAGCGAGCTACTAGAAGCGATCTGCGGGCTGCGCCCGCTGCGCGCCGGCGGCGTATGGCTGAAGGGCACGCGCGCGGATGGCTTCAGCCCTAGCGATATCCGCGAGATGGGTCTTGCGCATGTGCCGGAGGACCGGCTGCTGACCGGCGTGTCCGGCAAGGCCGATCTGACCGATAACCTGATCGCGGGCAAGCAGCGGCTGCCGCGCTTTTCAGCGCTGCGCGTGCACATGAAGCGCCGCGCGGCCCGGGACTATGCGCGCGAGCTGTACAAGAATTTCGACATTCGCGGTGCGGGCCTGGACGTGCCCGCCGCCTCGCTCTCGGGCGGCAACCTGCAAAAAGTAGTCGTCGCGCGCGAGTTCTCGCTGGATGCGCAGGTGCTCGTCATCGCGCAGCCGACGCGTGGCGTGGACATTGGCGCGATTGAGTTCATACATAACGCCATCTTTGAAAAGCGCAACGCTGGCTGCGCTATTTTGCTCGTCAGTGCTGATCTGGACGAGATATTCAGGCTTTCCGACCGCATCCTTACAATCTTCGAGGGACGCATCACCGGCGAGTTTGAGGCCGGGTCCATCTCCAAGGCGGAGATTGGGTTCTACATGACCGGCGGACGGGAGGAGGTGGAGGCGTGACGGAGACGAGTTGGATCAAGCGCCTGCTGCCCAGGCGACAAAAGCTGGGCCTTAACTACCTTCTGTCGCTGGCAATCAGCGTGCTGCTAGCGCTGCTGGTCGGCGCGGGCATCATGGCGCTAACGGGAATAAGCCCGATCGAGGGATATGGGGCGCTGATCCAGGGCGCGTTCGGCACGCAGCGCGCGGTGGGCAACACGCTGGCCAAGGCGGTTACGCTGTCGATGACCGGCCTGGCGATGGCCGTCGCGGCGCAGGCGGGCATCTTCAATGTCGGCGGTGAGGGTCAGCTATACCTGGGCGGGATGGCGGCGGCGATTGTCGGCGCGCAGCTGACGGGCTGGCCGGTATGGGTGGCGGTGCCGCTCTCGCTGCTGGCGGCTGCGGCAGCAGGCGGGCTGTACGCGCTGCTGCCCGCATGGCTGAAAATCCGCCTGAAGGTCAACGAGGTCATCACCACCATCATGCTTAACTCGGCGGCCATCTACTTCTGCGGCTACCTCGCCAACGGCCCGCTGCGCACGGCGGACAGGGGCATTGCCGCCGGAACCGACGCGGTGGATAAGGCGTTCATGTTCCCACGGCTGATTCCGCTGTCAAACCTGACAAGCAGCGTATGGATCGCGGCAGGGCTGGCGCTTCTGTGCTGGTACCTGATGAAGCGATCGGTAACCGGCTACGAAATGAAGCTGACCGGGCAGAACGAGCGGTTTGCCCGTTACATGGGCATGAACACCGGCAGGCTCGCGATGGGCGCAATGGTGCTCTCCGGCGCACTGTGCGGGTTGGTCGGCATGTTCGAAATTTTTGGCATGCACAAGCGGTTCATCACCACCCTTTCCAATGAGTTCTACTTCGACGGCATGCTCGTGGCAATGATCATGCGCTACGACCCGATCGGCATCGTGCTGATGAGCGTCTTTTTCGCGGCGCTGAAGATCGGTGGCACGGCGATGGAGCTGTCGGTCGGCGTTTCGTCGGAGCTGATGCTGATCGTACAATCGGTGATCATCTTCTTCATGGCGGCCGAAAACGGCGTCAGCCGGGCGCTGAAGGAGCGTCAGGCGCGAAGACGAGCGCGGGTTGCTGCCGAAAGGAGGATCGCCTGATGGGCAATGTGTTGACATTGGCGCTGCTGCAGAATACGCTGCGCACCGCCACGCCGATCATCCTGGCGGCGCTGGGCGTGCTGATGACCGACCATGTCGGCATCATGAACATCGGCATGGACGGTATGATGCTCACCAGCGCGTTCTTCGCGGTGGTGGGTAGCTATTACCTGGGCAGTTGGGTAGGCGGCATCGCCGCGGCGGTGCTGATCGGCGTGCTGCTGGGACTGTTCTTTGGCATGTTCGTCATCAAGTTTAAGAGCGATGAGTTCATCATCGGTGTGGCGCTGAATATCTTCGCAGGGGGACTGACAGTGTTCCTGCTGCGCGCGATGTTTGGCGTCAAGGGCGCATTCTCCAGCCCCGGCATCGTGGCGCTGCCCAAGTTCAGCTGGGCCGTACTGGAACGCATCCCGGTGATCGGCCCGCTTCTATCGGGCAACACGTTGCTGGTGTACGCAAGCTGGCTGTTGGTGTTCATCTGCTGGGTGTTCATCTACCGCACGCCGGTGGGCTTCTGGCTGCGCGCGGCGGGCGAACATCCCGATTCGCTCCGCTCGGCGGGCAAGAGCCCGGAAAAAATGAAGTATCTGGCGTCGGTGCTGTGCGGGGTATTCGCCGGGCTGTCCGGCGCACACCTGTCGCTGGGGTATCTGACGATGTTCACCGAGAACATGAGCGCATCACGCGGGTTCATCGCGGTGGCGTGCGTGATATTCGGCGCGTCCAACCCACCGCGCGTGTTCCTGGCGGCGCTGCTGTTCGGGTTCATCGACGCGTTGGGTCTCAGGCTCCAGTCGGTTGGCCTCAACTCCAACCTGACGGCGATGGCGCCCTATGTCGTCACCGTCGTGATGATGGTGATCCTGGTGGTTCGCGCGGACCGCCGAAAAAAGAAACCGAGGAGGGCCTGACCGTGTGGGAGAAGGTAATTTATAACGAGTGGCACATCAAGCTGGCGGCCAGCATCATGCGGCGCGATGTACAGCCGCACAGGCATTGGTCATATGACGATGGCGTGATCTGGAACGGGTTTGCTGCACTCTATGACCTGACCGGCGATGCGCGCTACCTCGCCTTCATCAAGGAGGGCGTCGACAGCTTCATCCTCGGCGGCGGCGCGGCGATCCGCGATTACCGCCCGGACGAATACAACATCGACCATATCAACAACGGCAAGCTGATCCTCTACCTCTACGAAAAGACTGGTGAGGCCAAATACCGCCGCGCGGCCGACCTGCTGATGAGCCAGCTGCATGCCCACCCGCGCACCAGCGAGGGCGGCTTCTGGCACAAGCAGATCTACCCGCACCAGATGTGGCTGGATGGCATCTACATGGGTTCGCCGTTTTATGCGCGCTACGCCAAGATGTTCGGCCCGGCGTCGGCGTTCGATGATGTGGCCAAACAGATTCGTGTCTGCTTCGCCCACACGCTGGATGAAAAGACCGGTCTTCACTACCACGCCTGGGACGAGAAACGCCAGCAGTTCTGGTGCAACCGCGAGACCGGCTGCTCGCCGCACTTCTGGGGCCGGGCGATGGGCTGGTACGTGGCGGCGCTGGTGGATGTGCTAGATTTCTTCCCCGAGGATCATGCGGGGCGCACAGAAATCATCGGCTACCTCGCCGATTGCGCCAAGGCGCTTTTCGCGGTGCAGGACGAGAAAACCGGTGTCTGGTACCAGGTGCTGGACCAGGCTGAACGCCCGGGTAACTACCTGGAGGCGTCCGCGTCGTGCCTGTACACCTACGCGTTTGCCAAGGGCGTGCGCAAGGGCTACCTGGACAAGGCGCTGATGCCGAAGATTGAGCGTGCGTATGAGGGGATCATCACCCAGTTTGTGGAGATATACAAGGGCGAGGTGGACCTGAACAAGACGTGCCAGGTGGCGGGTCTTGGCAACACGAATGACCGCGACGGCACGTTTGCCTACTACATGCGCGAAGCGATTATTGTAAACGACCTCAAGGGCGTCGGTGCGTTCCTTCAGGCCGCTGTAGAAATGGAGGCTCTTCGGAAATGATCATTCGTCCCTTTGCACAGGCCGATGTGCCCGCACTGGTATCTCTGTGGAACGCCTGCGTAGACGCGGGTGATGTGGTCTACAAGCCGATTACCGAGGCGTACTATCGCCGCAAGTTCGAGCAGGACCCCAACCATGACCCGCGCTATATTTTCGCCGCCGATCAGGACGGCCAGCTGATCGGCTTCATCTACGGCCTGGCAAAAAAGATATTCCTGCCCAAGGAAACGCACGAAAACTCCCCGGGCTATGTCACCACGCTGCTGGTAGACCAGGCGTATCGCCGCCAGGGCGTCGGCACAGCGCTGCTGAACACGCTGCTGGCTGCTTTCCGCGAAAATGGCAAGCACCTGGCGCAAATGTCCAACAGCAACCCGCTAAACATCGACTGGCTGATCCCGGACACGCCCAGCCATGACCACAACAACGCGCCCGGCGTGGATGTCGCCTCAGACGCATACGCGTTCTTCCTCTCACAGGGCTTCATTGAGGGTGGGCGTGAGGTGGCGATGTACCTAAACCTCGCGCAATACGCGTGGAAGCCGGAGATCACCGAAATCCGCGAGCGCCTCGCGTCCGAGGGTATCTACACCGGCCGCTACGACGCGTCGCTCGATTACGACTACGACGGCATGTGCGACCGCATCCCGTCCGAGTACTGGCGCAGTTCCATCGCAACAGAAATAGCCGCGTGGAAAACTGGGAGGCCCACCACCGACGTGCGCTTTCTGCCCAATGGCAAGGTGCCGCCCGGCCCTCGCCCAATGCTCGTAGCGACGCACGACGGCAAAATCGCGGGCTTCACCGGCCCGGTGGACAAGCAGGACAGTGGCCGCGGCTATTTCACCGGCATCTGCACCGATCCGCTCTACGAAAGGCGCGGCATCGCGACCGTCCTCTTCAACCTGCTGATGCAGGAGTTCGTCGACGAAGGCGCGACATTCAGCACCCTATTCACCGGCGACACCAACCACGCCCAGCGGCTTTACCTGCGCACCGGGTTCTATGTGGCGAAGGTATTTGCGTGGATGACGAAGGAGTTGTAAGGGGGCGAACAAGGAGGACGCCAGGGGCTTTGCCCCTGGACCCCGGGAAGGGCGTTGCCCTTTCCAAACCCATCTCTGCTCACGCAGGGGTGGGTTTCTTGCTATAGGGGAAACACCTCTCGCGCATGGCCGTTTCAGTCTGGAAACTGTCCATCTCTTCTGGAAATGCTTCCCGCTGTGAGGCGAAATGTTGGGTTTCCAAAGGGCAAGGCCCTTTGGCGAGGGGTCCAGGGGAGCAGCGCTCCCCTGGCGTTCCCCCGTTACCCTTCGTCCCCTCCGAAGAACTTCGTCTCCAGCATCGCGCAGAGTGCGTGATAGAGGGGTAGGTGTAGCTCCTGCACGTCCGCTGGGTTGTTGCCCGGGACGACGATGGAGATGTCGGCTGCGGCCTTGATGTGGCCACCGGTGCCGCCGGTGAAGGCGATTACGGTCAGGCCGCGGGCCTTTGCTACCTTGGCTGCGGCGAGGACGTTGCGGGCGTTGCCGCTGGTGCTCATGCCTAGGAGTACGTCGCCCGGTTTGCCGTAGCCGATTACCTGCTGTGCAAAGACCAGGCTGGGGTCGACATCGTTGGCAAAGGCTGTGGATAGCGCGCTATGCTCGGAGAGCGCGATTGCGGGGAGCGCGCCTTGCAAGGGCGCGTGCATGCCTAGCACCTCGTCGATGGCCGCTTGTTCGTCCATGGGGAGGGGTCTGGGCAGGTAGAAACCCTTCATTAGCTCGCCCACGATGTGCTGCGCGTCGGCGCAACTGCCGCCATTGCCGCAGAGGAGGAGCTTGCCGCCATGCGCGAAACAGCGGTAAAGCGCCTCGTATGCGGCCAGGATGTCTTTCTCTGATGGGGCGAGCGCCGGGTTGCGCGTGACCAGGCGGCGCAGATGGGTCAGCACGGGTTCACTGCGTTCCGGGCCTTCGGTCATCGGGTCGATCTCCAGCGCGTTTAGCGCCACCATCACGCTTGCCAGATCGCCCAGCGCCTCACCCGTCTCGGCTGGAACGACGCGCAGACCGTTTAGCGAATACGGGATCGCCTCGCGTGCCAGCGCTGCCTCCATCGACGGGCGCAGCAGCGCCTCACACCGGACAAAAATACTGCCGATGACGATGCACTCCGGGTTGAACGCATCGACCAGCAGGCTGAGGCCGCGCCCCAGCATCTCGCCGATGTACGTGAATATTTCGATCGCGTCCGCATCGCCAGCTTTGGCGTAGTCGGCGATCACCTTGGTGGTAATACCATCGTCCGGCACGCCGTCGCGCGTCCATTTCGGCGGGCGGCCCTCGGTGCACAGGCGCTTGGTCCATGCCTGCGCCTGCCTGCCGATGCCGCCGCCGCTGGTAAACCCTTCAAACGAGCCAGCCTTGCCAAAGCCGACTGGGCCGTCCTCCATCAGGCGTAGATGGCCGACCTCGCCGCCCATGTCGGTGTGGCCGCGCAAGAGTTTTCCTTCGGCGATGACGCCTGCGCCCATGCCAGTGCCCATCGTCAGGAAGATCATGTCGCGCGTGCGGCGCCCCGCGCCCATCTTCCACTCGACCAGCGCGCAGGCGTTGGCGTCGTTCTGCAGGAAGGCTGGCAGGCCATAGCGTTCCGTCAGCATCGCGGCCAGCGGCACGTTTTCCCAGCCGGGCAGGTTCGGCGGGGCCAGCACCACGCCCGCGCGGCTATCCAGCGGGCCGCCGCAGCTGACGCCTATGGCATGGAGATCTGCGGCCGTAAGGTTGTTGCGGGCGAGAATCTCATCCATCGCCTCATACAGGCGCGCAAGCGTATGGTCAAGGCCCAGTTCAGTGCGTGTATCAAAGCGGATCTTGTCGTCGATATGGATGCCAAAGTCAACGTGCGCGAGCAGCACCGCACATTTGGTGCCGCCGATGTCCAGGCCGATAAATCGCATAGGGCGCTCCTTTTCGTGGTTTATGTACATTTCTACGGGTCCATGGTATCATAAAGCGGCTTCACAAATCAACTGCGCGGAGGGTTTGCCATGCTCTTTTCCGTATCGTGTGCGGTGCTGGGTGGGAATATCGCGGGACTTGTGCGCGCGCTTTCGTTGGCGCGGGCCGGGGAAAGCGTGCTGCTGGTGGAGGCGGGAACATGCCTTTTTCGCGACCTGCACCGCGCCGGCGACTACGCGCTGCCACACGGCATGGATAGCGAATGGCCATTGCGCCTGTTTCCGCCGTTATACCGGGTGTCGGACACCCTTGCGCACCCGGACCGGCTCAAGCGCCATGGCGAGGACCTGTGCCGCGAGGCGGGTGTGCAGCTGCTGTACACGGCACATGCGGTTCAATGGGGAGACGGGCAGCTGACCGTCGCCTGCAAATCTGGGCTGCATGCTGTGACGTGTGAGCGGGTATACGACTGCCGCGCACTGGACGGCACATGCAGCCAGGGCGCGCGCCAGTACGCGTTGCACATCATGGGCGCGCCGGGCGGGGATGGACATGCGGTGCTGCACGTTCCAGTCCCGGAAGATACTCCAGACGATTGGTACGCAGTGCGCGAGTTATCGCTGCAAGCGTTTGCCGCGCAAAAGTCACTGCCGGGCTATGAGCGCATCACGCTGGCCCGCAGCGGGGTTTGCTGCACGCCACTGGGCGGCATTGATGTCCAGGCAGCCATAGATGCGGGCCTTGCAGTACAACCGTCGGTGCCTTTTCACCCCGATGGCGACGATCTGCACGCCGACGTGGTCGTCGTGGGCGGCGGCACGGCGGGCGCTGTGGCGGCGTTTTCTGCCGCACGCCAGGGGCTTTCAGTGCTGCTGCTGGAGATGAACGCTATCCTGGGCGGCACGGCCACGGCGGGCGGCGTCAGCATCTATTGGTTCGGCACGCGCGACGGCGCGACAGCTATAATCGACGCCGAGGTGGATGCGCTCTACCAGTCGCTGGGTCTGCCGCGCAAAATGTGCCTGTGGAATGAGCATGATGTATTCCTGCCGGATATCAAGGCACTGGCACTGGCAAAGCTCTGCCGTGAGGCAAGCGTCCATGTGCGGCATGAAGCGCTTGCTTGCGGCGTTCTTCGCGAAGGCGATGCCATTACCGGCGTGACCTACGCGCGGGATGGCGCGCTGTGCCGTGCGCACGCGCCGGTGGTCATTGACGCCACAGGCGACGGTGATGTCGCGGTGCTTGCGGGTGCCGCGCACAGCTACGGCGCGGGGAACGGTGCGCTGACCTACTGGGGTTCTCTTGCGCAGTACACCGCACCGGACAACTACCGCAACAACTTCTCCACGATGGTGCACGTCGGCGACCCGCTGGACTATACGCGCTTCATCATCCAGGGCAGGCGGCTAGGCAGCGACCTGTATGACCACGGCGACTATGTCGCGCTGCGCGAAAGCCGCCACATCCGGGGGATGGAAACCGTCACGCTGACGGACCTGCTCGCGATGCGCCCCGTTGCCGATCCGCTCTACGTCTGCTTTAGCAACTACGACCCCAAGGGCAAGCTGACCGCAGACATCGTCTACGCGGGGCTGTTGCCGCCGAACCTGCGCATGGCAGTGCCGCGCGGCGCAGTGATCCCGGTGATGCCGGACGGACGGCCTATCCCCGGGCTGCTGGTGGGCGGCAAAGCGATCAGCGCCACGCACAATGCGTTTCCAGGGCTGCGCATGCAGCCGGACTTGCAGCAGCAGGGGTTCGCGCTGGGCGTTCTGGCGGCATTATCAGTGCAGCAAGGCGTTCCGGCATGGGAGGCGACCGGCCTGCAGGAAGCGATTGCGGCGGCGGGCGGGCAGCGGCTCACGTGTCCCATTGTGGAAACGCCCTCCCTGGCCGAGGCAGTAGATGCGTTGACCGGCGCAGAAACCCTTGAGTGGCTGGACATGGACCCAGCCATCTGGGTAGATGCTCCGGACGCTGCGACCACCTGCCTGCTCGCGCCTACGGCTGCAATCCTGCCGTTGCTACGCGCCGCTTACCAAAACGAAAAAAGCCCATCCGAGCGGAGGCTTCTGCTTTCGCGGTTGTTGCTTTGGCACGGGTGTGAGAATGGTGTTCGGGACATCACCGCCCGCATATGGGCGATGCTGGATGCCCAGCCTGGCCTACCGCCGCGCGTGGGGCCCACGACGTTCGGGCAGCTGCTGCCCGACCATGGCCTGATGCCGGAGGCGGTCTATCTGCTGAACACATTGGCCTGGGAACACAAAGCGCCGGTCGCAGATCTGTTCGAGGAAGTGCTGCGCCTGTTACCTGCCGGGCCACGCGACTGGCGCGACCTTCGCGCCGGCACATACTGCTACGTGGAGTGCTTCGCCTATGTCGCGGCGCGGCGCGGGGAAGCCGCCTTCGCACCAATGCTGCATGCATTACTGGCACTGCCGGAGCTATCCGGTGAAGGCGAAGCGGACCCGCTGCTCGCCGAGCGCTTCGCGATGCTTCGGCTGGCTCTCTGCGAAGCGCTGGCGCGGCTGGATGATTCCGAAGGATTCTCCGGCCTTCGGGCGCTCGCGGCGCACCCTGCGCGCGCCATCGCAGCCACCGCAGAGGCGACGCTAGCAGTGCTCTCCGGTGGAAGCGGCATCCAGCGAATCAGGCAGCGGATAGATTAGTAACGGTACTCGTCGGAAAACGTCTTGAACCACGGATTATAGTAGTTGGCAAACGAGCGGCGCAGGCAATCCAGCCGCGCGTCGGCATCGGCAAAGAGCACGGCGTTGCAGTGGCCCATCGTGTAGTAATCGTAGGAAAGGGCGCACAACTTGTCAAGGCTGACTCTCCACATGGCCTCATCAGAACCAATCAGCGGGCTGAACCCTCCGTGCAGCGTGTCACCTGCAATCAGTGTGGTGACGCCGTTTACATGCCTCAGCACAAAGCAGCAGCTACCCAGGCTATGGCCCGGCGTATGCAGCACGGTTAGTTCGCCTGCATCCACATGGATCACATCGCCATCGGCGAGCAGCCTATGGACGCGCGCCTTGGGGAACTTCGCCCCATACAACAGCGCCGCCGTGGTGCGCACATCATCGCCCATTTCCACCTGTTCCCGATCGGCCTCGTGGAGGTACAGCGCTGCGCCCAACTCCTCCGCCAGCCGCGCCGCCGCGCCAACATGATCAAAGTGCCCGTGCGTGCCCAGCACGCGCGTGATCCGCGCGGGATCAAAGCCCAATCGGCGGATGTTGGCCATCAGCTGCGGATATCCACCCGGCGTGCCGCAGTCGATCAGGTACAGCGCGTCCCCGGCGGGCAGCAGATAGGCGGTGGCGTCGTCCTTGGCCGTCAGCGCCGGACCGCCGACCTGGTAGAATGACGGTAATAGCTTCATCAAACGTACCCAACTTTCAGAAAGAG
This sequence comes from Eubacteriales bacterium, assembly GCA_031549105.1. GTDB lineage: Bacteria > Bacillota > Clostridia > Christensenellales > Aristaeellaceae > Avichristensenella. Next base: position 1,416 of record JAVBQK010000052.1, on the reverse strand, counting down.
CGGGCTGTAACGCCCGCTCTTTTCGGTTCCCTGCTTTGCCTTACAGGCCCTTGAGCTGCGGATACTTATCAGCGACTTCCTTCTTGAAGGTGTCGATGATCTGATCGTCCGTCTGGCCTTCCTTGATGCCATTGCGGGCAACGCGACTGAAGATGTTCTGGCAGTCGCGGGTGTAGATATCCGGCACGATCTCCAGGATGTTCTGGCAGACGGCGTCATAGGTCTTGAGGATGTTCTGGCCGCCAAACTTTTCGTTGGTGTAATCCGGGCCCATCGCCTCCAGCACCTTCATGTTGGCGGGCATCTGGTTGTTGGTCTCCAGGTTGGCGATCTGGTACTCGACAGTGGTCAGGAACTCAATGAACTTCATGCACAGTTCCTGGTTCTCGCTCTTGGCGTAGATGGCGCGGTAGGTGCCGCCCGAGTAGGACGCCTTGAACGGACGGGCAACGCCGACATTGCCGGTGTTGATATCCCAGTTGGTGAAGAAATCCCAGGAAGGCATGGTGCGGATCAGCAGGGAGCCTTCGTTCCACGCGGTCGCCCATTCGCCGGACCAGCCGCCCAGCTCAGGCGTGGCCTGCGCGTCCCAGAACTTGCGCAGCACGGCCAGCAGGTCGATCCAGCCCTGGTCAATGGCGAACTCGCCATTGCGCACGAACGGAACCAGGCTGTAGCCTTCTACTGATACGATATCGCCCATGCTCGAGATCAGCCACACGGTGCCATCGGACTTCTCCTTGATCTCCAGCGCCAGCTTCAGGATCTCGTCCCAGCTGGACAGCTTCGCAGTGATCTCGGCATCATCGCTGGTGCCCAGCCACTTTTCCATCGCATCGCGCAGATACCAGAAGGCAACGGGGGAAACGTTGTCGCACACGCCCTTGATGTTGCCATTGGAGTCGGTCGCCATCGCCAGCGCCCAGGGATAGTAATCGCCGGTGAAGTCGCGCACGCCCAGCTCTTCCAGGTTCGCCAGCAGCGGGCTGTTGATGAACTTGTACACATAGCCCTCTTCCAGGTCGAACAGATCCGGCACGCCCTGGCCGGTGGGCAGCGTGTTCATGATCTTGGTCTGGTAATCTTCGCCGCCGAACACTTCCAGGTTGATCTTCACGTTCGGGTACATCTTGAGGAATTCATCGCGAAGGAACGGCGCCTGGTCAAAGAACGTCCACCAGGTAAATTCGCCGGTCAGCGTCTCGTCCACATCGTAAGCAAACGCCGGGATCGCCGTGCACAGCATCAGCGCGCACAAAACCAGGGAAAGGATGCGTTTCATGGTTCTTCCTCCTTTTATATGCTACGGGCGGAGCCCGTAGGATGCGTGGGGCGGGGGGGGGGGGGGGGGGGGGGGGGGGGGGGGGGTGGGGGGGGCGGCGCGGGGCGGGGGCGCGGAGGCGGGCACGCGGACGA
>JAVBQK010000097.1:0-8132 GCA_031549105.1 Eubacteriales bacterium | reverse complement strand
TGATATAGCCGACCGTTGTGCCTGCCTCGTCATCCAGTTTGACAAGCACCCAGCGCGTGCCAAAGTCGTCTATCAGCACCTTATCCTGATAGAGGATCATGTCATTGCCGGTGAGCGAGCCGATGGGCTGGCCGTTTTCATCATACAGCGTCGCGGTATCCACCACGATGCGGGCGTACTCGTTGGGGTGCTCCTCCATCGGGCGGAGGTACGTTTCTTCCTCCAGGATGGTCATGAACGTCAGCGCGTCCACCATGATATACCCCTGCACAGGGTATAACGGGTCGCTGTTGGGCTTGACGACGGGAATCCACAGATTGCCGTCCGCATCATGCTTGACACCGATCTCCTCGGTGATGTTCATCAGCAACACGGAGTTCTTGGCAAGCTCTATAACCTGATTGCCATTCACATCATCATAGAGAATAACCGTCTCCAGCTTAACGCGGCCGTAGTTGCTCTCGTGCAGCGGCATCTCCTGCTGGTCGTCGGACTCCTCGGGGTTGATGGGCGGGTTGTTGTCACCCCGGCCATCGCTCGCCAGAATGTTGATATTTCCGCTGCTCTCCTGGCCCAAGGGGGTATACTCCTGGAGATAGATGCTGTTATCGGTATTGTCGCCCGAAGTATCGCCGTCTCCAGCATAGGGCGCTTCATTCAGTTCTTCCTGGTAGAAGGAATCGCCGTTCCCGCCATTGCCGTCGGTATACAGGTTTTCATCGGTATTTCCGCCGATGTTGGCGTTGGGGTCAACATATGCGTTGGGATCAACGTATGCATTGGGGTCCACATACGCGTTGGGATCGACGTATGTATTGGGCTCAACATATGCGTTGGGGTCGACATACCCGCTCTGGTCGCCACCCGCCTGCCCCGCTGAATCCAGATCCAGCGGTGCGGAGTTTTGCGATACAGTCAGCGTGTTTTGCAGCACCGGCACGCCGTTTATCTTTACCGCAACGGAAAGAGGCATCTGTTCCGTCCCGGCAAGCGACAGCCATTCATTGTCCGTCGGGTCCATCGCGCCAGTAAGGGGGTATACCTCCTCGCCAAAGTCGCCGATGAACACGGCTTCCACGCGCAGTGGGTCATAGGCGAAGCCCGGCAGCGTTTGTATCCACAGCCGGGTCTGCGCGGTATCGGCAAAGTACCACATGTACTCTCTGCCGTATTCCGCGAGAATCTCGTTAGGCTCTCCATTCTCCGCAAGCGTCCCATCCTGGTAATAGACGCGCAGGTCGAAAAACTGCCTCTCTGCCATCGCGGCGCCGGTTGGCAGCAACATCATCAAAATCAACAGAAAACTTAGTAGGCGGCGGGCATGCATGCCATTCCCTCCTTTAGCTGTATACGGAATCCATCTCATTGTAAACATAACGGATGGGAATGTCAATTTCGTTCACTCGACACGGAGAAGATTCGTGCGCGAGAAAAAGATTTATTTGGAAATGCAGAAGGAAAATCGTGGATTGCGTAGAACGAATTACAGATACTAAAGTTGTGTAATACTTTTTGCCACATTGATGAAGGAGGAGTCTGTCATGACAAAGAAGCTGCTCGCCCTTGCGCTGGTTATGGTGACGCTGCTTGCGTGCGTCCCGGCGCTGGCGTATGAGAGCAACCCGGAGGGTTACATTACCGGTGGTTCGGCCGCCGTATTTGAGAACAATCCGCCGCTGTTTGGTGAATCCGCGATTGGATATATTCCCAACGGTGCAACAGTCACTGTCCAGACTACCAGCGGAGATTACCGTTATGTGTTTTATTTCCTGAGCAACGGCGGCGTGCTGCAGGGTTGGGTAGACCGCAATCAGGTGCGTTATGCGCCGTCCCCCACAGCGCAGCCGACCGCGCGGCCCACGACCCGGCCGACCACCAGCCCCACCTCTCGTCCCACCTCCAGGCCCGCGCCGGTGCCCACCTACGCGCCCGATCCGTACAACCAGGGCGTGGTGCTCTGCGAGGCCGTGACACTGCGCGAGAGTGCGTCCACCTCCTCCGGCAAGATTACCTCCATTAAGAATGGAACGTGGCTGACGATCCTCAACGAGCAGAACGGCTGGTACTATGTTAGCTACCAGGAGAGTGCCCGCAAGGTTTACACCGGTTGGGTGTTTGGCGATTACATCCTGCGCAACCCCTGGTATATTACCACCAGCGCGGCCACCTACGCCTACTCGCTGCCCGATCTGAGCGCGAAGAAGGTCGGCCAGATCACCAGCGGCACCAACCTGCTGGTCATCGCCGAGTACGGCGACTTCTATGTCGTCAACCTGCGCAGCGCCAGCGCATTCATTTACAAGCGGGATATCAAGTAAAGAGCCGCGCAGCTGAAAAAAAGAGAACCCCTGCACCGCAGGGGTTCTCTTTTTAGCCGTTTACCGCTCGGCAATCCCCAGTTCCTGCGCATGCCGCCCAATATGATAGGCAAGCGCACGGGCATACACCTCCTGGTGATCCTGCCAGAGCTTGTAGAGGCGCTCCTTGAAGTCGCCGTGGCTGAGGATCAGGCCGTAGGTGATGTGAATAACCTGGCGCGCGTCGTTGTTTTCAAACAGCGACGGCAGGTCCGCGTCGGTCAGCGTATCCAGCGCGGGGATGTTGCCAAGGTTGGTGGTGACATGATAGTACGCCGTCGCCTCGTGGAACGCCTCCAGAGCATAGGCGTGTACCTCGCGGTAGAGCGAGGGATCAATCTCCGCGACAACGCGCATCGCCTCCAGCCAGTTGGTGCCGGCGGTCTTCACGTGCACCACGCCCTGGGTGTGGTGGCCGATGGACGGGAACGCGCTGAACTTGTCCGATCCGGAATGGATGGACAATTTGTAGCCGAAGTGGCGCGCCAGCGCGGCGTGCACGGCCATCTCGCGGTCAAACTGCTCCAGATCGCCGATATAGTCGATACCCTTCTGGAACTCGCCGCAGAAGCGCGGGGCCATCGTGGCAAAGTGGACGCCCCGACGCGTTAGTTCGCTGGCAACGAAGAAATGTTGCAGCGGCGTGGTGGGTGTGGCCGTCTCGTCAATGGAGATTTCAAAATCGGCAATCGTCTCATCGGCAGCAAAGAACTTCTCCCAGATGGACACAGCGAAATCAATCGCCTCGCCGTAAATGTGGATAATCTTCGACAGTTCCTCCTCGGTAAACGACAGCGTGACGCCCTCGCCAATGTCGAACGATTTACCCAGGTATAGCGCGCGCAACGCCTCCGGGATTTTCGCGCTGCCGCCGTCGCCATGGATGTGTTCGGAACAGTCCAGCGTGATCATCGTATAGCCCAGCGACAGCGCATACGCCACGTCCTCCGGACGCTTGAGGTGGTCTCCATCCGCGCCGAAGCCGCGTGTGAAGTGCTCACGGAAGACCGCGAAGGTCACCGCGTCGAGCACGTCCGCGTAGGTCCGGTTCGTCAGCGTCAGTTCGCGGATTGACTGCTGCGCGAGGACCGGTGTGGCGTCATATTTCTCAAAGACACGGATGTGTCCCGGACACGCCACGCCCAGCCGGTCGCCTACGCCGAACGTGCAGGGCCTGCGAAGCACCGGTACCGGTGCGGTAAACGGGAAGCGGGCGCGCAGATACTGCGCTGCCTCGTGATCGAGCGGGCGGATTTCGCCGCGGTCGACGAGCACATCGCGCCCGCTGGCATCGCGGGCCATGAAGACATCCTCGGTAAAGGACTTCGGGTAGGGAATGACGCCAAGTCTGGCGGCGGTCTCCAGCATGTTCTTTTCTCCTTTGAGGGCCGCGCGGTGCAGCGCCACTTCGACAAACGCGACGAACAGCGGGTGCGCCCGGTCGGGCCGTGATGTGAACTCGGGATGGTAGATGACACCGATGTAGAACGGATGGTCGGGCAGCTCAATCGCCTCGACATATCCCTCGCTCTTTTCGCTGGCGGGGAATACGACGCCCTTTTCCATCAGCGGGTTGATGTATGCCTGGTTGATCTCGTAGCGGTTGCCATGGCGCTCGTGGATCTCGTTGCCGTTGGCGTAGCAGGCGGATAGGCGGCTGCCGCTGTCCAGCAGCAGGGTCTGCGCGCCCATGCGGGAGTTGCCGCGGCTGTCGTTGAGGCCAATGCGGTCCTTAGGCACACGGACGACCGGGTCGGGTGTTTCAGAGTCCACCTCGGTGGAGTTGGCCTGCGCGCGGCCGAGCAGGCTGCGCACGGCTTCGACGACGGCCAGCTGCATCCCGTAGCCGATCGCCAGGAACGGCACCTTCGCCTGGCGCGCGTATTTCGCCGCCGCGATGATGCCCTCCGCGCCGCGGTCGCCGTAGCCGCCCGGGGCAATGATGGCATCCATATCCCCGAGCACCTGCGCGACGTTCTCATCGGTCAGGTCGTCGGACTGCACCCACTCGATGTCCACCGCCGCCGTATGGGCGATGGCCGCATGGGTCAGCGCCTCGATCACGGATAGGTACGCATCCTGCAGCGCCACGTATTTGCCTACCAGCGCCACCTTGGTGCGCCGGGCCGGATGCTTGCAGCGTTCCACCAGCGACTCCCAGACGGACAGGTCCACCGGGCGCCGTTCCAGGCGCAATTCGTCCAGAACGATGTCGGCCAGATGCTGCTTCTCGAACATCAGCGGTACTTCGTACAGCACGCTCACGTCCGGATTGTTGACGACATTCTCTTTCTTGACATTGCAGAACAGCGCGATTTTCGCCTTGGCTTCGTCGGCGATCTCTACTTGTGTGCGGCAGACGATCACGTCCGCCTGGATGCCGATGGAGCGCAGTTCCTTGACGGAATGCTGCGTCGGCTTGGTCTTCAGCTCGCCAGCCGCGGCAATAAACGGCAGCAGCGTGACATGCACAAAGCAACAGTCGTGATTGCCTTCGTCCCAGCGCATCTGGCGGATGGCTTCCAGAAAAGGCGCACCTTCCATATCGCCCACCGTGCCGCCGATCTCTACGATGGCGACTTCAGCATCCGCGTTCAGCGCGGCCTGGCGGATCTGGCGCTTGATCTCGTTGGTGACATGCGGCACCACCTGTACCGTGCCGCCCTTGTACTCACCGCGCATCTCGCGCTCCATGATGGCCTTGTGCACCTTGCCGGTGGTAACGCTGGCGGAACTTTGCAGCGTGATGTCGGTAAACCGCTCGTAATGGCCCAGGTCCAGGTCAGCGGCGATGCCATCGGCGGTGATGAACGCCTCGCCATGCTGCAGCGGGCTGAGCAGGCCGGGGTCCACATTGTAATACGGGTCCATCTTTTGCATGGAAACACGATAACCGCGCGCCTTGAGCAGTTTACCCAGCGACGAAGCCGTGATACCCTTGCCCAGTGAGGAAACGACGCCGCCCGTTACAAATACGTATTTCATGAAAACCCCCTTATCGAATGTCCGGAAGGCTCGCCGCGGCGACGGATTGCCCAACGCGTCGATTGTTCTCATCCGGCAGATGAATAGAGACCTTGGCGTACAGCGCGGGGAACTCCGCTTCCAACACCTTCTTGGCGTTTTCCACCAGGACCATGCCCCCCTCGCCGCTGGTCACGCGACCCATCAGCAGCAGGTGGCGGAAGTCGTAGAACAGGTCGTACCAGGCCAGCGCGTACCCCAGGTACACGCCGATGGACGCATAGATTTTGGCTGCCTCGGGATTCCCGGCCAGCATTTCCTTCTGGATGATCTTTAGCTTTTCGCCGGGGGAGAGGCTCTCATCCAGTGCAATGCCGGCGGCGGGTGCCAGCTTGATCGCGCCGTCCTGAGAGAAATATTTCACGCCGCAGCCGATGTCGCCGGACCATTCGTCCTCCATCGCGGCGGGGCTTGCATCCACGGGTACGAACGCCAGCTCGTTGAGCCAGCCGGTGATGTTGCCGCCGCCATCGACGAAGCCACCGGCTTCGCTGGTGCCCATCGCGATGCCCAGCACGTTTCCGTCCTTTAGCTCCATCGCCCCGGCAAGCGCGGTGACATCGCCGTCGTTGGCGACCTCCAGCGGTACATCGCCGATCTCCTTGGCGACGTTGATGTACATATCCTTCACATGCGCGGCGAAATCCTCATCGGATACCTTCAGGAACAGCGACGCGGCCATGATGCGATTGTCAACATAGATGCCCGCGCTGGATACACCAATGGCGTCCACGCGCGGCATGTGGCTGGCGGCGGTCTTCATCGCGGCCAGGATGCCTTCATAGTGGTACTGGGGGTCGGTGTTGATCTTCGGGAACCAGACGACTTCTTCGGAGTAAACGGCCTCGCCATCGATCACGGCGCTGACCTTGCGATCGCTTCCGCCGGCGTCAAAGCCGATGCGACAGCCCTCCAGGTGGCGGCCTATGGGGCTGGAGGATTCGTTGTCAGTGGGGGCATCCGCTACATCGGCGATATGGATGACCTCGAACGGGTGTTCAAACACCTTGGCCATAAAATTATGGTCAAACGCGCGCGCGCCACCTGTGCGGTAGGCGTCTGCCAGACGGTCATACACCGCCTTCGCACCGGCGATGATGACCTTGTAGCCGCCGCGCGCCCACAGCATCGTCTTGACGATACGCTCGGCAATCGCGTAGTTTTCCGCGTCGTGTCCCGCGCCCTCCGGGAAGAGGCGGATGCGGAACGTGGAAATCTGGCCGTGGCTGCGCTCCACCGCGATGACCGCCTCCTGCGAAGGCCCTTTGGCCACCTCCGCGGCGAAGTCGCGGTACGCAATGGAAAGCGGAGCAAAACCGGGGTCGAGGGGCGGGGTGATCTTCAGGTTCATGGGCATCTCCTCCTTTGGTGTTGCGGACTAGGGAAACTGGCATCCGAATGAAAATAGAAAGGCCCTCCCCGCCCAATAGGGCGAAAAGGATGGGGGACACAAGGGAAGCGGGGGCAAAGCCCCCGCTGTTTCCTTATGCCATATATACCGTCTCGCCCCGCACAATGGTGCGGTGGACACGGAATGCCTCGTCGCAGAGGATGATGTCGGCGTCCTTTCCGGGTTCCAGCACGCCCTTTCGCGTCTCGCCGATGGCCATTGCCGGGTTGCGGCTGGCCATGTTGACCACATCCCAGATGGGCAGGTCCGCACCGGCGCGCATGTTGGCGACGGCGTTGTTGAGCTTGAGCACGCTCCCGGCGATGGTGCCGTCCGCCAGGCGGCACTCGATCCCCTTGACGTAGATGGCTTGTCCACCCAGGTCGTAGGTGCCGTCGGCCAGACCGCCCGCGCGCGTGCAGTCGGTGATCAGACAGAGCTTTTCGCCCTTGGCCTTTGCCATCAGCGAGAAGATGCCCGGGTGTACATGGAACATATCGGCGATCAGCTCGGCTGTGACCGGTGCGGTCAGCGCCGCGCCCACGACGCCCGGGGCGCGGTGGTTCAGCGCCGTCATCGCGTTAAACGTATGGGTGACATGGCCCAGGCCGTGCCACACGGCATCCACGGCGGTCTCGTAGCTGGCATCGGTGTGGCCCATCGATATCAGAATATTGGTTTTCTGTGTGATCTCTTCAATGAACGCCATCGCCCCGTCCATTTCAGGGGCCAGCGTGACAATGCGCAGAATATCGGCAAAGTCCAGGATGAAGCCCGCGTCCGGTGCGAGAATATTGTCGGCCTTCTGTGCGCCCTTTTTGCTGGGGTTGATGAACGGCCCCTCGGCATGCACGCCGAGGATTTCCGCGCCGCCAAAACCCTGCTGGCGGCTTTCCTCACGCAGGTTGCGCATCATATCGAACACCTGGCACAGGTCCGCTTTGGGGACAGTCATGGTGGTGGGGCACCAGCTGGTTACGCCGTTCTTCACGATGCCACGCGCCATCTTGCGGATACCCTCGGCATTGCCGTCGGACGCGTCTTCGCCCAAATAACCGTGGATATGGATGTCTACCAACCCCGGGGCCACATACATGCCCCGCGCGTCGATAACCTCACACCCCTCGGGCGCGTCCTGCGGGTCAATCAGGTCGAGTATCTCGCCATCAAATAACAACGCCCGGCCCTCTATCAACGCGCCAGGCAGCAAAATCCGACCGCCAGCAATTGCCTTCATCGTCATTCTCCTCCACAAATCGCGTGTCCGGCATCCGGGTACAAAACTCTCCCCTTATAAAGTATAAGGCATCCTGGGGGGAGGCGTCAAGGGCTGAGAGGGGGTGAACGAAGAAAAAGGACGC
>JAVBQK010000079.1:0-2722 GCA_031549105.1 Eubacteriales bacterium | reverse complement strand
CTCCACAACTCGCGGGTCCGGCATCCGGGTACAAAACTCTCCCCTTATAACGTATAAGGCAGCCTGGGGGGAGGCGTCCAGGGCTGAGAGGGGGTGAACGAAGAAAAAGGACGCCAGGGGGACGCTGTCCCCCTGGACCCCCTGCCAAAGGGCCTTGCCCTTTGGAAACCCAACACTGCTCACGCAGGGGTGGATTTGCTGCATATATATCCAACCCCTTGCGTGAGCAAACCTGGGTTTGGAAAGGGCAACGCCCTTCCCGGGGTCCAGGGGCAGAGCCCCTGGTGTCTCTCAAATCCCCTTCGTCTCCGCCAAAACCCGCTGGCGAAGCTCTGCGTCCGGTACCCGGTCCGATGCCAACTCCAGCGCCCAGAGGATGGAGCCTGCTGCGGGTGGGGATTCCAGGATGCGGGGATTGCACACTTTTTGCGCGTAGTTTTCGAACTGGGCGACAAAATGGTCTATCATTGGCTGATGGCGGCCTTTGGCCCAGACGGAACCGATCATCACCAGCGGAACGGGGCCGTCAAACCGCAGACGCACGGCGCAGCCTGCCGCACTGCGGGCTAGCGCGTCGGCGATGTTGCGGACGACCTGCGCTGCGACGGGGTCGCCTTCGGTGCTGGCGGCAAAGAGCAGGTTGATCAGATCGACCGTGGATATCTGTTTGCCCATCAGGTATTGGATGGAGATGGCGTCATGCAGATCGGCAGTGTCACTGAGGCCAAACAGCGCCATCACGCGCGGCAGCAGCACGGTTTCTTCGCCAAAGCGGAACGCGGCATCGTATGCGGCGCGCAGGGTGAGGCGGGCTATATGGCTGCCGCCTGCCTCGTCGCCGCTGACCACGTTGCCGTATCCGCCTACCTGCACCCACCGGCCTTCCGCGTCAATGCCACCGGCGGCCGTGCCCGTGCCGTTGATGGAACAGACGCCAGTGCCCGTCTCGCTCCCGGCTTTGATGCCCAGGAACGAGTCGTTCATCGCGACGCTGATTTCAAACCCTATCTCGCGCACGATCCGGGTTAGTTCCATTTTCTGCGCGCGCTGGTCTATGCCCGCCAGACCAAACGCCGCCGCCGCGATTTCTGTGCGCTCCACACCCGCCGTGTGCAGCAGCTCTGTGATGCGCTCGTCCATCTCCCGCTGCGCGCCATCATAGCCCAGATGCTCGTGTGAGCTGGTGCCCCCGCGCAGGTTCGCGATCAGGCGCCCCTCCAGGTCGCACAGCAGGTAGTCCGTCTTGGTGTTGCCGCCGTCCACGCCCAGAACATAGCTCATAGCGCGGCGTCCTCCCCCTGGGAGAACTGCGGCAGGTACGCAGCATGCGCTGCAAGCAGCTCGTTAAAGCAATCGCGCGCCTTTTCATAGTCGCCCACCAGCGGGTGGGTCATCAGCGCGGCCAGCGCCGTTTCGCGGCTGCCGGTCAGCGCGGCGTCCACGGCCATGCGCTCGTACGCCTTGACAGTGCGGATCATGTTCTGCACGTGGCGGGAACCCTGCGCCCGGATCGGCAGCGGCTTCGCGCCGTCTTTGCCCACCGTGCAGGCGATCTCCGCGACCTCGTCCGCCGCGAGGAATGGCAAGGCCCCGGCATTCCGGGCGTTGACGGTGTGCACCGCGCCGGTGTCGTTGTAGATGGCCTCCGCCAGCGATACGGCGGCCTCGGAGTACAGATGGCCGCCGCGCTTATCCAGCAGCGCGGGCTTGACATACAGCCCTTCATCGGAGTAGAGCTTGAGCAGCTCCTCCTCAATCTCCATGCAAATCTGCGCACGTGTCTTCTCTGCTGCGAGCATGCGCTCCAGCCGCTTGGTGCGGTAATAGTAGTAGAGAAGATAGCCGTTGGGGATACCGCCGCAGGCCTTCAGGCACTCACGGTCAAAGTCCGTGGACGGCAGGTTCGCCGGACGTGCGCCGGAATAGCCCTGCTCCAACAGGTCGGGCAGCTTCTCCTCGCCATGGCTGACGACCGACGTGATCCAGCTGAGGTGGTTCAGCCCGACGGTTTCGATGATGGCTTCCGGGTCAGACACGGCATTGCGCGCGGAGGCCAGCATGCCGATCGGCGCGTTGCACAGGCCGATCATCTTCACGCCGGTGTGGCGCAGCAGCGCCTCGGCGATCATGCCGGAGGGGTTGGAGAAGTTGATTAGCCACGCATCCGGGCAGAGCGCTTCCATGCGCGCGGCGACGTTCATCATCACCGGGATGGTGCGCAGGCCCTTGAAGAAGCCGCCGATGCCGGTGGTCTCCTGGCCGATCAGGCCGTGCTTGAGGGGAAGGGACTCGTCCAGGTGGCGCGCGGGCAGCTTGCCTACGCGGATCTGCGCCATCACAAACGACGCGCCGGTAAGGGCTTCGTCCAGGTCCATCGTCTGGCGGACGGTAAGGCCCGTCGCCTCATGCGCCGCCATCCGCGCGGCCAGCGCGCCGACAATGCGCAGCTTGCGCTCATCAATATCCATCAGCACCAGTTCGGTCACCGGGAACACATCCCGTCGCTTCAACAGGCCGTCCACCAGTTCGGGCGTGTACGTGCTGCCCGCGCCAATCACCGTAACTTTAAGCATCTGGGTTTTCTCCTAGTATAATAATGTCGATCTCCCCGACCCGAGAGTCGGAAGCAGATCATGTGTTGTCAAGGGAAGGGTGGAGATTTTGGCGGCAATCCGGATGCCGTCAAAATACAACCCGACCTTGACAAAGAAGCCAAAGTACA
>JAVBQK010000095.1:0-36698 GCA_031549105.1 Eubacteriales bacterium | reverse complement strand
TGAACTCCTCGCGCGCGATCTGGTCGCCGCCATGCACCAGCGGGAACAGCTCGCGCATGCGCTCGTTCGTTAGTACCGGCAGGGTTGAGGTGTCCACACCGCAAATTTCTACTTTGTTAATCGGCATTGGCTTCCCTCCGTATCTTCGGGATGAAAGCATTATTGCCGTATGGATGAAGGATTATTCTGCCCACGCATCATGTCATGCGCGCCATTTCTTTGCGCAACCTATGCAAAATCCTCTTCTCCAGCCGGGAAATATAGCTTTGTGATATGCCCAGCGCATCGGCAACTTCCTTCTGTGTCTGGCCTTGTCCGCCTTCCAGGCCAAAACGCAGGCGCATGATGCGCTGCTCGCGCCCGGGCAAACGGCCCAGCGCCGTCTTTAAAAGCTGCCGTTCGACATCTTCTTCGATGCTGCGGTATACGGTGTCATCTTCGGTGCCCAGCACGTCCGAGAGCAGCAGCTCGTTGCCGTCCCAGTCGGTGTTGAGCGGCTCGTCCAGCGACACTTCCTGCCGCAAGCGGCTGTTTCTGCGCAGGTACATCAGGATTTCATTCTCGATGCAGCGCGACGCGTAGGTCGCCAACTTTATTTTCTTTAGCGGGTCAAACGTGTTGACGGCTTTGATCAGCCCAATGGTCCCGATGGAAATCAAATCCTCGATGCCAATGCCGGTGTTTTCAAATTTGCGCGCGATGTAGGCGACGAGCCTTAGGTTGTGTTCGATGAGGACGGCACGCACTCGGCCGTCGTCGGTCTTTAAGTTTTGCACAAGCCGTTCCTCCTCCTCCCGTGTGAGCGGCGCGGGCAGCACATCTGCCCCACCGATATAGTCCACCCGGCCCGGCAGCAGCTTCGCCAAGAACCGGGCAATCACGCTTCGCAGGCGGTCGATTCCCTTCATGAAACCTTCCTTTCCGCGCACAGCGCCCAGGGGACGAGCGCGCCGTCGAGCATTCCTTTGGGCGTGATGGCCACCATTGCCTGTACTGGCGTGCCGTTTACCGATGCGCCGTCGGGCAGGAAGCAGGGGAGCAGCCGCCCACCCGCGGCGGTGCGGATCATCAGCATCCGCTCGGCCTGGACATCGAACAGCCCCTCCGGCACGAACACCACGGGCCTGGCCGTCAGCGGGTCCAGCGCGCGGTTACCGGTGTCCACGATCGCGTCCAGCGCGTGCGCTACCGTTCCCTTCCATATAAGGAGCGTTACGCTCGGCGGGGGCGGGGTGTTTTTGCGCCGCACCATCGCCATGCCCGCGAAGCCCGTCGTCGCGCCCGCCATCACCGGCGGAACCCCCAGCGTCATCGCGCCGCCCAGCACCATCGCCATCGCCCACAGCGATCCGGCCGATTTGGCCGTCTGCCCAGCGGGCGCACGCCCAAGGCCTGTCCACACCATCAGCGCCGATACCGCGCCCTGCGCAGGAACAGAGCGGAGCGCACCGCCCAGCATCGCCGCAAGCACCGCCCACACGGCCCCCAGCATCGCCCCGGAGGCGATCCTCAGCGGCCGTATCCGCCCGCCGCGCCATAGCGCCGCAAGCCACAAAAGTCCGGCATCCACGAAAGCGTTTTGTAGTAGGAAGGTCTCCACGTAACAAACGGCCATCGCAGTCCCTCCTTCGCCCGCCCAGTATAGGCGGGCCGGACCTGCCACCGCTGTTGAAAAGTGCCGCGAAAAAACAGGGGCGTTCGACGGGTTTAGGGGGCATTAGAGGTGAAGGGCCGCGCGGTGGGGAAGATGGGGAACCCGGAATGCATACCAAAACGCCGGAGGAACTTGATCCCTCCAGCATCCAATGTATACAACAGGCAGTATGCTCCGTATGGTGATACGGTTATATTTGACGAATCAGTGCGAGCGAAACGGCGAATGGCTTTTCCGCGCGCTATCGGCAGAGTATTTTGCGAATCGTCTCCCCGGAAAGGGCGTACGCCTCGCAAAGCGCGTCGATGGGGGATTTCTGCCGGAAGTATCGGCAGCGGATTTCCATGCTGTGCGGCGCGGCAAAGCCACCTAATAGGTTCATTTCCTCCGGCAAAATGCAGCGCCAAGGCTGGGGACGTCCCCAGGCAGCTATTTAAGCGGATTTGCTTCCCCAAGCAGGGCATGCTATACTAAATTAACGCATTTGGAAAGGCGGAAAAGCAATGCCCCACAATGAACACGATTGCGGCTGCGGCCATCACCACGAAGAGGGACACGCACACGAGCATCACCACCATCATCACGATCACGCGCACGGCGAAGCCTGCGGTTGCGGGTGTGAGCATACGGAGATTCCGACCGTAGAGGGCCTGACGCCCATGCAAGTGGACTTTCTGCTCGCGCTGGCGCAGCGGCAGTGTCTGCCCGTTGCGTGCTTCTCGCTGGCAGGCTCACATAACGATGATCTGTACGCGATCGCACTGGCGCCCGTGTACATGAGCGCGGGGACTGACGAGATGGAGCACGTGAAAGCGGTGGGCGCGGAGCTGGCGTCGCTGGAGGCCGCCGGCCTTGTCACGCTCGACTACGACATCCGGCTGAAGGGCTATGCGTATGCCGAGTACGTAAACTCCGACCTATACACTTATTTCGCCAAAACCGTCCAGGAGGCGGCGATGCTGCCGGACGCCGCATTCGACACGCCGGTGCTGGAACTGGGCAGCATGGCGCTGACGGATGCAGGCGCGGACATGGTGGAGATGATTCTGGCGTGATGGGGGACGCGGTCTCGCAGGGAATTGCTGCCATCGTTTGACAGCGCGGTTTCCCCGTGCTATACTGTAACCCTAACGTGCACGGTTAGAAAAATCTTCAGAAAGGGGTGGTGCGTAAGTGGTATCCCTTCCAAGCACCACTCGGCGCTGATGGCGACGGTTAGACGTGTCGAGCGGTAATTTGGGCGGCGGCAGAGATGCCGCCGTTTTTTTATTTCCGTACGGCGGACACATTACACAGGCTTTACCTTCACTATGTTTTCCTCCGACATTGGCATGCTATAATGGGGGCGTAAGAGAGAAGAGGAGGAAGATTCCATGAAGAGAATCGCATCAATCCTGCTGGCCCTGGTATGCCTGTTTGCCCTGGTTCCCCAGGTGATGGCGCAGGATGCCGCAGCACCCAAGTACGTGTTCATGTTCATCGGCGATGGCATGGGCAGCCCGCAGATCAGCGCCACGCAGTACTATCTGGGTACGCTGAACAACCCGGATGCCACCGTTCCCACGCCCGCGCCGCTTTCGTTCACTGGCTTTACCAATGTCGGCATCATGACTACCTATGACGCCACGTCCTTCTGCCCGGATTCCGCGTCCACCGCGTCGTCGATGGCGTCGGGCAATAAGACGCTCTCGGGCGTGATCAACTATAATACCGAGCTGACCGATCCCTTCACGCTCATCACCGAGTACGCGAAGGAGGCCGGCAAGAAGATCGGCGTTGTCACCAGCGTGTCGCTGGACCATGCCACGCCCGCGGCTTATTACGCCAAGTCCACCAGCCGCAGCCTCTATTATGATATCTCGGTGCAGGCGGTGACCGGCGGTTTGCTCGACTTTCTGGGCGGCGGGCGCTTCCTGCAGCCGACCGGCGCGGAAGGCGACCAGCCCGACGTGTACGAGCTCGCTGCTGAAAACGGATACACCGTGGTGGATACGAACGACGCCATCCGCGCGCTGACCGCCGAAAGCGGCCCGGTGCTGGCGCTGGCCGAGGACCCCGATGCCTCCATGGCGATGCAGTACGAAATCGATCGCCAGCGCACCGTTGCGGCGGGCGGCGATTCGATGAGCCTGGCTGAGTATGTGGAAACCGCCATCCGCGTGCTGGACAATGAAAACGGCTTCTTCCTGATGGCCGAGGGCGGCAAAGTTGACTGGAGCTGCCACGCCAACGACGGCCGGACGGCGATCGGCGAGACGCTGGCCTTCTCCGACGCGGTGCAGGTAGCGATCGACTTTGCGGCGGAGCATCCGGACGAGACGCTGATCATCGTCACAGGCGACCATGAGACCGGCGGCCTGACGGTCGGCTTTGCGGCGACGGCCTATGACACCCACTTCAGCTACCTGAGCAGCCAGACCATCTCCTACCTGTATTTCGACCAGGTAATCGCCCAGATGCGTGAGGACAAGGCGGATTTCGCTGCCGCGCTGGAAGTGATCGAGGCGTACTACGGCCTGACCACCGAGGCTGACCAGCCGCTCACCCTGACCGCAGCGGAGATCGCCTCGCTGACGGATGCGTACAGGCTCAGCATGCTGGACAAGAGCACGCGCGTGCTCGGCAATGCCGAAGCCCTGTCCTACGGCGGGTACGAACCGCTGAGCATGGCCGTCTCCCACATCCTGAACAACAAGGCGGGCATCGCCTACACCTCCTACGCACACACCGGCCTGCAGATTCCCGTATACGCGACGGGCGTGGGCGCAGGCATCTTCTCCGGCAGCTACGACAACACGGACATCTTCTTCAAGACGATGAAGGTGATGGGGCTGGGGGACTGAGGGACAGGGAGGACGGGGGACGCAAGGGGACAGCGTCCCCCAGCGTTCCCTTTTTTTCGTATAGAGGAGCGTCACATTACATGACAAAGAAGAGACGGAACTGGATATTTTGCCTGGTGGTGGGCTTGGGCTGCATTCTGCTGGGGTTTTTGCCGTCCGGACCGGCGCTCAGCGGCACTACGCCCGCGCCGCGCGCGCAGGTGCGCGTGCTCTCGGTGAACAATGACCAGCTGTCCCCGCTGGGCATTGCGTACTCCGGTGCGCAGAGCTGTGAGGTGGAGGTTCTGGAGGGTGAGTATAAGGGGACAAAGATCACCGCAGTCAACCACCTCAACAGCGCGCTGGACAAGGATAAGCTGTTCGAGGCGGGCGACAGGGGGCTCGCGGCGCTATACGCGAAGGACGGCACGCTGCAGGCTGTGACGTTGATTGACCATTACCGGCTGGGCATGCAGGGGCTGCTCTTTGCGCTGTTCGGGGTGCTGCTGATTGCGTTTGCGGGGTTTAGCGGGTTGGGCGCGCTGATATCGCTGGTGGCCAGCGTGATGGTTGTGTGGAAGCTGCTGATCCCGTGGATGCTTGTGGGGTACTCGCCTATTTTGGGCGCGCTGCTGGTGGTGACGCTGCTGACGGTGATGATCGACCTGCTGGTGGCGGGGCTTTCCCGGATATCGCTGGTCGCCATCCTGGGGTCGCTGCTGGGGACGGGCGTTACGTGCCTGCTGTCGATGCTGTTCGGGTCGCTGCTAAAGCTGGATGGGAGCAACCTGCCGTATGTGGTACCGCTCATCGCGCAGCAGCACATGCAGATCAACCTGCGCGATATCTTCTTTGCGATGGTGTTCATCGCCAATTCCGGCGCGCTGATGGACCTGAGCATGGACATCGCCTCCGCGTGCGAGGAGGTGCGGCAGCACCGCCCGGATATCGGGTGCAAGGCACTGATGCTGTCCGGTTTTTCGGTCGGCCGCAACGTCATTGGCACGATGACCACCACGCTGATGCTGGCGTATTCAGGCAGCTACCTGTCGCTGCTGATGTATTTTGCAGGACAGGGCACGCCGATTATCGACATCGTAAACCTAAAATATGTGGCCAGCGAGGTGCTGATTACGCTCGTCGGCTCTTTCGGTCTGGTGACGGTTGCGCCGTTCACGGCGGTGGCGTCGTCCGTGCTGCTCAGGCGGGAAGCACCAGCATCACGATGTACGCGGCATAACACAGAAGCATAGCCGCGCCCTGGGTTTTGCGGAACTTGCCGGTCCACAGCGTGGGCACGATGGCCAGCGCGCAGAAGGCTAGGCAGACGGGCAGGTCCAGCTGGAGCGACTGGGGGAGAAGCGCCAGTTTTCCACCGGAGATTAGCGAGCAAATGGGCAGGATCACCGTCAGGTCGATGATGTTTGCGCCGATGATGTTGCCGATGGACAGCGCGGCGTTCTTTTTGCGGATTGCGGTGAGGGTGGTGACCAGTTCCGGCAGCGAGGTGCCAATCGCTACCAGGGTGACGCCAATGATGCTGTCCGGCACGCCCAGCAGCCGCGCAATCTCGCTGCCGTTATCCACGAGCAGCTGCGCGCCCAGCGCGATGGCGGCCGCGGCCACCACGAACATCAGCAGCTTCTTCCCCAGGCCCTCCCGATCACGCGTAGCCGGGATGGACGCGGCATCCTCCAGCATGGACTTGCGCGCATCGCGCAGGTTCATCACGACGAACAGCGCGAACACTGCGAGCATCACCAACGAACCCGCGATGCTCAGCTCGCCGGACGAGCTGAACATCCACAGCATCGCGCAGGAGAGGATCATCAAAAGGCCCTTGGGCGCGTATTCGGATCGCTTCAGCATACTGGGCATGCAGACGATTGAGATGCCCATGATGAGCCCCAGGTTACCTGTGACAGAGCCGACCGCGTTGCCGATCGCCAGGCCCGTGCTTCCCTCCAGTGTGGCGAGGATGGACACCAGCAGCTCCGGGATGGTCGTCGCCAGGCTGACGATCGTCGCGCCAATGATGAACTTGGGGATGCCGAACGATTCAGCAATCCAGCTGGCGGTGTCCACGAACACATCGCCACCCTTGATGATGAGCGCAAGGCCAACGGCAAAAAGAACGATGATGAGCAGCGTTTCCATAGATATTCCTCCTACAATATAAAAAAACCCAGGCACAGCGCCTCTTTGCGCTGCCTGGACTCTTCATCAATATGGGAGAAGCCATGTATAGCGCTTGGAACGTTATACATGAGTCTCGTCATTTAAGGCATACCAGACCGGATGGTCAGCATGTTGATATGCCCCGCGTTTCCGCGCCAACTACTCCCCCATGGGTATTCTGTTTTTTGCAGTATAGCCCGCGGTGCGTGTGTTAGTCAATGGCAACTTTTTTGGTTATGCTACATCACCACCGCTTGCGGGACTATGGTATACTGTTGTTCAGCTTCAAAAAAAGAAAGAGGCGCTGTATGGACATCAAGAGAAAAAGACCGCCTATCACGATACCCAAGTACTCCCTCTCGGAGGAGCTGCTCAATTCCATCTCCCACGGCTTTGGCGGACTGTTTGGCATTATCGCATTGGTGCTCTGTGTCGTCCGCGCGGCATCGTCCGGGCCTGCGCTGACGATTTTCGCCGCGGCGCTGTACGGCGCGACGCTGATTGTCCTGTACACGATGTCGACCATCTACCATGCGCTGCGCGTCAACAAGGCCAAACGGGTCTTCCGGGTGATCGACCATTGCAGCATTTTTCTGCTGATCGCGGGCACCTACACGCCGTTTACGCTCATCACGCTGCGCGGCGCTGTGGGTTGGTGGTTGTTCGCGGGCGTGTGGACCGCTGCGGCCATCGGCATTGCGCTCAACGCGATCGATCTGAAGAAATTTTCGCCCATCTCCACGGTGTGCTATGTGGCGATGGGCTGGGTAGTGGTGTTCGCGTTTGGTCCGCTGAAGGAGGCGCTTGCGCCCGCGGGCATCGCGTTGCTTATCTGGGGCGGCGTGGCGTATACGGTTGGCGCGGTGCTATACGCCATTGGCTCCAAGAAGAAGTACTTTCATTCGGTATTTCATTTCTTTGTGCTGGCGGGCAGCGTGCTGCACTTTTTGTCGGTTTACATGTATGTGCTGTAAGGGGATGGAGAGGAGCCATGCTTGATCTGCTGATCGTCGATGACGAGAGCGCCGCGCGCCAGGGCCTGATCCGCTGCATGCCGTGGGACACCCTGGGCGTGCGCGTCTGCGGCGAGGCGATCAACGGCGCGCGCGCACTCGCGCAGGTACAGGCACTCCGCCCGGATATCGTGCTGACGGATATCCGCATGCCGTTCATGGACGGCATCGAGCTGTGCCGGGCATTGCGCGCGGCGGGAGAAACGGTCAAAATCATCTTCATCAGCGGCTACGAGGACCTGGAGTACTTCAAGTCGGCGCTGGCATACGACGTCAGCGGCTACGTGCTCAAGCCCGTTGACGTGCAGGAACTGTCCGCGCTGATCGCCCGCGTCGCCGGGGAAATACGCGACCGGCGCAGCGAGCTTGCCCGCATGGCCGCGCTGGACGAAAAACTGCGCCGCACGCTTCCGGCGCTCCGTGACCGCTTCCTCACCGGACTGCTGCGGGGCGAAATCGCTTCGGAAGACCTTGCGTCCCGGATGGCAGACCTGGAGCTGAACCTCCCCCCAACTGGGCAGTACGCGGTATCGCTAGCAAAGCCCGGCGCGGACATGCCTGCTGCTGCGCTGCTGGGTGAAGCGGCACACGCGCTGGCGCAGCTCAGCGGCAATGGGATCGTATTCTCCCTGGGCCAGGATGAGTGCGCGGCACTCTGGTGGAATCCGCTTTCTGGCGCAGGCCCTGCCGAGTGGGCGGATCTGCTGCGAGGTACATTCGGACTCGATGTGAGCATCGGCATCGGCGACGCGGTGGACGGATTACCGCGCGTGAAGGACAGCTATACTTCCGCGAGGCAGGCGCTGGACAGGGCCGACCTGGAGCGCAAAACCGCGCGGGAGCGGCTGGTTGGGCAGATTCGCGCGCTGGTGCTGGGGGACCTGCGGCGGAACTTCACCATCCGCGAGATTGCCGAGGCCGTGCACTATTCCCCCACATACATCACCGCGCTGTTCAAGCAGGACATGGGACAGACCATCAATGAGTTTGCCACACAGTGCCGGATGGAAAAGGCGCGCGAGTTGCTGGACACAACAAGCCTCAAGGCGTACGAAGTCGCACGGCAGGTAGGATACCAGGATGCGAAATACTTCAGCCGGCTGTACCGGCGTCACTTCGGCGTCAACCCATCCGAACACCGGTGAAGAGGGCATAGAGATGAAAGGCAAGCGCAGGCGGCTGGGCGATGTCAAGATACGGTGGAAGATATTCCTTTCATACGTGGTGCTCATCTGCGTGACGGTGTCGGCGATCGGTTGGTTCGCCATCCGCAGCCTCACCGGCATGGACGAGGACCGCTATATCGAAGCGCTCACCGGCGCGATGGACCGGCTGGCGGCCGACATTGACAACCGTCTGACGGTGGTCGAGGAGGCGGTCGCGGTGCTCGTGTGGCAGACGGAGCTGCGCAACATCCTCAGCAAGCAGATCGAGGGCTATACGTTCTCCGAGCAGATGCAGGATATGGAGACGCTGGAGAAGATCATCAAGGCGTACCCGCTCAACGCGAGCGTGACCATCTACACCGACAGCGCGGCGGTCTATGCGCGCGAGCGGGTGAACATTTTCCCCAAGGCGGAGTCGCCCTACGCGGATGCGTATGAGCGCATGGCCGCGGATTCGGCGCAGAGCGCATGGACGCTCGGCGCGCGCAGCGGTAGCCGGGCGGCGGGCCAGCCCGGGGGGGCGATGGTATATCTGCGGCGGATCATCCACCGGACCCGGCTGTTTGAGGATGTAGGCTATCTGGCCTGGCAGATCGACCCGGCGGCGCTGAACGCACTGCTGGTGGATAGCGCGCCCACCGACCACAGCGCGATGCGCGCCATCAGCGCGGACGGCATGGAGCTGGCGGCCAGCGGCGCGTTGCCTAAGGATATGGAAGGGGGGCTGACGCTCGCGGCGGAGCTGCCGGGCCACCCTGGCTGGCAGCTTATATGCTTCATCCCCGCGGAGGACCTGTATAACCCCGCCCGGGAGGTCTTCGAGCTGTTCGCGCCGGTTATCGGCGTTGTGCTGGTGGTGGCGCTGCTTTTATCCATCGGGCTATCAAAAGGGCTGACCGGGCGGCTGACGCGGCTGGTCGCGATCATGCGGGGCAGCGACGCAGGCGCGGAGCAGATCGAGCTGGCCGACGTACGGTATGGCGATGAGATCGGTGAACTGCAGATCGCGTACAACCAAATGATGCAGCGCAACAGGCGGCTGATCGACCAGCTGTACCGCGTGGAGCTGCTCAAGCGCGAGGCGGAACTCAAGGCCTTGCAGGCACACATCAACCCCCATTTCCTTTACAATACCCTCAACACGATTCATTGGATGGCGCTGGAGGAAGGTGCACCCCGCGTCAGCGGCGCGGTGGCGCTGCTGGCCAGCTACTACCGCATGAGCCTGAAAACCGCCGGGCACCGCATCCCGCTGGGCGAGGAGCTGGAGCATGCGCGCATGTACCTGGAGATACAGAAGTACCGCCTGGGCGGCGCGCTGGACTACGCCATCGACGCGGACCCGGCGCTGCACGCCTGCCCCGCTGTCAAGCTGATGCTCCAGCCCCTTGTGGAGAACGCCATCCTGCATGGCATCCAGCACACACAGGAGCAGGCTGGCCATATCTGGGTCACAGCTAGACGGGAGGGCGATACCGTGCGCATCACCGTGGAGGATGACGGTTGCGGCTTTGCAGATAACCCGGCACTGTATATTGCGGGCGATACGGATGTGCCGCATTTCGGCATCCGCAATACCGATCAGCGTATTAAGCTGGCGTTCGGGGAGGCATACGGGCTTGCGTATGCGCCCAGAGATGGTGGCGGGACGGTCACGGTGATTGTGCTGCCCTGCCGGGAAGGAGACTGAGCGAAGCGACATCTGTGAACCAAAAGTTGCAAATTGGTTACGATATCCAGGAAATCAATGTAATATTTTTGCAATATTTTAGGGATTGATTGCCTACATAGCTGCGTTGTATAGGTGTAAGCGTTACACCAGTAACAAGCACAATACAGAAAGGCTAGGTAATGCAATGCAAAAAGGTACAAAAATGTCGGCACTTCTCATCGGAGCTTCTCTTCTTTTGTCCGTTCCCGCGCTGCCAACCTTCGCAGAAAGCCAGTTTCAAGCAAACCCCATCGTTGGCGGCGATTCAAATATAGTCATCCCCAGTGGAGGCCTTACCAATATGCCGGGCGTCCCGAACCCCAATGGCGAGCATAGCCCGTTCATCCCGGGTGTTCCCAATCCGAACGCCGATGACAGCGACATGGATTCCAAGATCAAGTACGTTGACCTCAGCGGCGAGAAAGGCAATAAGCGCACCGTGAAGGTTGGCGAGAAGTTCTCCATCACGCTGAAGGAGAACACTTCCACCGGCTACAAGTGGTCGTACACCGCCACCCCCAGCATGGGCCTTACCCAGATGGGCATTTCCACTTCCGATGGCAAGACGTCGTCTGGAACCGTCGGCGAGGAAAGCAAGAAGACCTGGACCTTCCTGGCGAACAAGGCGGGCACCTATACCCTCACCTTCACATACGCCCGGGAGTTTGACTCCGCCAAGCCTGCCAAGACGCAGGTCTACACCATCGTTGTAAAATAAGCGTTCCTGGAATCAATCCCGTAACGCTTACAGCCCGGCGGCAATCTAGCTGCCGGGTTTAGCTATGCGGGTAGTGTCACTCCCGAACAGAAAAACACAGTTGTTTTGTCTACCTTAACTGGCAAGTTGTCTCATCGACGGGATCGGCGCACGCATGGTAGGATAAAACAAACCCATCAGAACAGGAAGGTGATTGCATGAACGCGGACCTTCGGGTGGCGACAACGCCGGTCAGGAAGCGCCTGCGGCGTGACCGGGCGCTGTACGTGATGATGCTTCCGCCGCTTGCGATGATCGCGCTGTTTAAGATCGCGCCGATGGCATGGCTCGTATCGGCGTTCCAGAACTACAATATCTTTGGCGGCCTGTGGGGCAGCGAATGGGTGGGCCTTGCGCACTTTGAACGCATGTTTGCGAGTGCCGAGTTCCGACGCGTGGTGTGGAACACGCTGGTGATCAGCGTCTACCGCTTGGTTGTGCTCTTCCCCGCGCCGATCCTGATCGCGCTGCTGCTCAACGAGCTGCGCATGAAGAAGCTCAAACGCATCGCGCAGACGGCGATGTACATGCCGCACTTTCTCTCCTGGGTCGTCGCGGGCGCGATGATCACCAGCCTTCTCCAGTATAATGGCGGCCTCGTCAACGAGCTGCTGCGCAGCCTTGGCATCCAACCGGTCAACTTCCTCTCGCAGAAGAGCATGTTCCGCACCATCCTGGTGATTACTGCGGGCTGGAAGGATGTGGGCTGGAACTCGATCATCTACCTCGCCGCGATCACCGCGATCGACCCTACGCTCTACGAGGCGGCGGAGATCGACGGCGCGGGCCGCCTTCGCCAGACCTGGCACATCACGCTCAGCGGCATCTCCGGTACGATCATCGTCGTGCTGCTGATCCGCATCGGCAACATGATGGCCAGCAACATGGAGCAGGTGCTGGTGCTGTACAACCCCCTGGTGTACGAGACGGGCGATGTGATCGACACCTATGTCTACCGCAACGGTATCGCCAAGATGGACTACTCGTTCCCGGCGGCGGTGGGGCTGTTTAACTCGGTGATCAACTTCGCGCTGCTGTTCGGGGCGAACCTGTTCAGCCGCAAGGTAGCGGGGCAGAGCATATGGTAGGGGGCGGTCGCATGCGCATAGGGCGCAAAAAGGGGCTGCTCTCGCAGGCGGCCATTACGCTGGCATTGTCGCTGGTAGCCCTCTTCTGCCTGACGCCGATGCTGCACATCCTGGCCAAATCGCTCTCCAGCGAGTCGGCGGTGGGCATGGGCAAGGTATCGCTCTGGCCGGTCGGCTGGGACCTGCGGGCGTACGCGTATGTGGTCACGGCGCACTTTGTCCGGCCCTTCATGATCCAGGCGATTGTCACGGTCTCGGGCACGCTGCTGTCGGTGACGCTTCTGTTTCTGATGGCGTACCCGCTGACGCGCCCCGGACTAATAGGCAAAAAACCGGTGCTGATGCTCGTTATCTTCACGATGGTATTCAACCCCGGCATCATCCCCAACTACCTGCTGATCAGCTCGCTGCGGCTGACGAACAACCTGCTTTCCGTCATCCTGCCCGGGGCGTTCAGCGGGTTCAGCCTGATGATTGTGCGTTCCTACATGCAGACGCTGCCGGACTCGCTGGTGGAGTCGGCGCAGGTGGAGGGCGCGGGCCACTGGGCGATCCTGATCCGGATCATCCTGCCGCTGTGCGTGCCGGTGCTGGCGACGATGGTGCTCTTCGCGGCGGTCGGCTACTGGAACAGCTACTTCGACGCGATGATCTACCTGACCCGCCCGTCGCTAAAGACCCTGCAAGTGTACCTGCGCGAGGTGGTCAGCAACGTGCAGAACATTGCCACCAGCTACGTGGCCGATACGGATTCCACCATCGCGCGCTCGCCGCAGACCATCAAGGCGGCGGCGATCATCACCACCACGCTGCCGATCCTGCTGCTGTACCCGATGCTGCAAAAGTACTACATCCAGGGCATGACGGTCGGCTCCATCAAGGAATAGTGGGCATTTCGGGCATTGCCCGACGCAATAGACGACCACCACGAAAAAGGGAGGAACGGAGCATGAAAAGGAACCGGACATGGGTTGCGGCGGCACTGGCGGTGCTGATGCTGCTGGCGGTACCGATGGGGGTGCTGGCGGAGGACACAAAGCCCCTCAAGGGTCTGGTGGTAATGGGCGGTGTGCTGGCCAATGACGTGGGCACCGGCCCGGCGTATGAGGCGATCAAGGACAGGACCGGCTATGCGCTGGACCTGAACGTCTACCAGCCCGACCAGATGGAGACGAGCGTTAACCTGGCGATGGCGTCCCGCGAGAACTATGATTACATCCGCGGTGTCTCCATCCCGATGCTCTTTAACTATGTGGAAAACAAGGCGGTCGCCCCACTGACCGAGAGCCTGGAGAAGTACGGCCAGGACCTCAAGGCACTGTTCTCTGAGGAAGTCTGGGATGCCTTCACGTTCGATGACGGCAACATCTACGCGATCCCGTCGCTGAGCAACGCGCGCATCTGGAACACGCTGACGATGCGCACCGACTGGCTCGAGACGCTCGGTATGCCGGTACCCAGCACCATCGACGAGTTTGTCGAGACGCTCCGTGCGTTCAAGGAGAAGGACCCCGGCGGCGTCGGCGCGGAGAACGTGATCCCCTTCTCCACGTCCGTTTTCTCCAGCGATTCGATCAACTATGACCCGTTCCTGGGCGCGTTTGGCGTGACCTACCCCTGGAACGAGCGCGACGGCAAGATGGTTCACCGCGTCGAACTGCCGGAGTTCCGCGAGTATGTGAAATTCTACCGCGACCTGTACGCGGAAGGCCTGCTGGACATGGACATCGCGGTCGTCAAGGACGACGCGCTCCAGGAGAAGGTCAACCGCGGCGTGGTGGGCCTGGCCCGCTACAACTACTACTACGCGTACCTGACCTGGACGCTCTGGGACACCGAAGCGACCGGCTGGAATCTGGACTTCATCCCCTGCCCGACCGGCCCGGACGGCCAGTTCGGCCAGCAGGTGGACACGTCCCTCACCGCGATGATCTTTGTGCCCGCATGGTCCAAGCGTGTTGACGATGTAGTCAAGTTTGCCAACGCGTTTGCCAAGAACTACGAATACCTGCTCATCGGCGAGGAAGGCGTGCACTGGAACTGGGAGGACGGCAAGCGCGTGCCGGTGCTGCCCATCTTCAACGAGGAGCGCGGCGACACCTTCTTCTATCAGCCGGTGATGAGCGGCACGATCGAGTACCCGCTCTGGCTCGTCCGCGTCAACAAGGTGCCTTACCAGGGCCAGGCCTACGCGGGCTGCATGAAGGCCACGGATGGCCAGGTCGTGGTAAACCCGCTCGCCTTCGCCCTGAACCTGCCCACGGTCTCCAAGTACGGCCCGACGCTGGAGAAAACAATCAACGATACCGTGCTGCGCATCGTGGTCGGCGACCTGCCACTGGAGGCAATGGACGACCTGGTGAAGACCTGGAAAGCAGAAGGCGGCGACCTCTGCACGGAAGAAGTCAACGCGTGGTACGCGAAGAACGAAAAGTGACGGGGAGACGCCAGGGGGAGCGCTGCTCCCCCTGGACCCCCACGCGAAGGGCTTTGCCCTTTCGAAACCCATGACTGCTCACGCAGGGGTTGAATTTATTGATTTAACCTGACCCGCGCGTGAGCGCAACCTGGTTTTGGAATGGGCAAAGCCCTTCCTGGGGGTCAAGGGGGCGAAGCCCCCTTGCGTTCCTTCGTTCCCCTCTCCAACGAAAGGCGGTGCTACAATGGCGTTCTTGGTCGAAAACAGGCAGACGCCCGTTGCGGGTGTGTATGATGTGATTGTGGTCGGCGGCGGACCGGCCGGGGTTGGCGCGGCGCTAGCTGCGGCGCGGCGGGGACAGCGGACATTGCTTATTGAGCAGCATGGATGCCTCGGCGGCATGTGGACGGCGGGGATGGTCATCCCCATTTGGGACTGGGAGAACAAGGGCGGGATCATGCAGGAGCTGGTTGATGGGATCAACCAGATGGGCATGAACGCGCTGTCGGGGCCGCTGTATACGTTCGATATTGAGGCGATGAAGCTGCTGCTCGACCGCAAGATGCGCGAGGCGGGCGTGCACCTGCTGCTGCACACCTACTTTGCCGATACGGTGGTGGAGGGCGGCGTGGTGACAGGCGTGCTGGTGGAGAACAAGTCCGGGCGGCAGGCGTATTTGGGCGCGGTGGTGATTGACTGCACGGGCGACGGCGACGTGGCCGCGCGCGCGGGCGCGCCTTTCAAGGTGGGCCGCCCGTCGGACGGTGCCACACAGCCGATGTCGCTGATGTTCAAGCTGGGCAACATGGATTATGTGCAGTGCATGGATTATTTTCCGATACCGATTGATTATACAGAGCTGTTTTTCCATATGAAGGAGGCCGCGCGCCGCCATGGGCTGACGGACTATGACTTTAACTTTGAGCGGCCGTACATCCTGGCGCTGCCTACTTCGCACCAGGGCATTGCCGAGATGACCCATATCAGGGGCCGCAGCGGCATCTGCGCCGAGGACCTCACGCAGGCGATGCTGGAGGGGCGCGAGCTGGTCGCCGAGGCGATGCGGTTCTTTACCAGCTACATGCCGCAGTTCCGCGATGCGTTTCTGGAGCAGACCGGCGCGGCGATGGGCGTGCGCGAGACGCGGCGGATCACGGGTGAGTATGAGCTGACGCTGGATGACATGCTGGCCGGCGCGCGGTTTGAGGACGGCATCTGCATCTGCGCGTTTAACGTGGACATTCACCAGCCCGACGGCAAGGGCCAGCAGGGCTGGGAGCTGAAGACGCTGCCGTACCATATTCCGTACCGCTGCCTGGTGCCGCTGGGCGTGGAGAATCTGCTGGTGGCCGGGCGGTGCATCAGCGGGGATTACGAGTCGCACGCGTCGTACCGTGTCACCGGGGACTGTGTACCGATGGGTCAGGCTGCCGGTACCGCCGCCGCGCTTGCACGGGCGGCGGGCGTGACGCCGCGCGCGCTGGATGGCGCGCTGGTCGCGCAGGCGATGGCGGCGGACGGGGCCAAGATGTAGGCTGGGAGGGACAACCATGACGAGGGATTTGTTGCTAACGTGTGAGTACTGCGAAAGCCCCATCGGCGTGGAAAACCCACGCCCGAGGTTTGCGTGGCGCGGGACGGGCGCACTGGCCTGTGCGCGCCAGCGGGCGTACCGCGTGCGCGTGTGGCGGGGCGAGGACATCGCATGGGACAGCGGCGAGGTTGCGTCGGCGCGGAGCTTCGCGGTGGCGTATGCTGGCGTGCCACTCGTTTCAGCGGCGGTGTATACATGGCAAGTGTGCATATGGCCGGAGGACGATGCCGCGCCGGTGGAGAGCGAAATAGCCACCTTTGAAACGGGCCTGCTCGCGCCCGAAGACTGGGCCGGGGCATGTTGGATTGGCGCGCCTGTGCCGGTGCGCGGCGTCGCACCGATGCTTCGACGGGCGTTTACTTTGGACAATGCGCCTGAACATGCGCGCCTGTACCTGTGTGGTCTGGGGTATGCGGATGTGCGCATCAACGGCCAGCGGCCGGACGAAAGCCGCCTGGACCCCGGCTGGACGGACACCCGCAAAACGGCGCTGTATCGTGCCTGGGACGTGACGCCTCTGCTGCGCGCCGGGGAGAACGTGCTTGCGGTAGAGTTGGGCGAGGGTTGGCACGGAAACGAGCATGACGGCGCGATGGCGCTGATCGGCGGGCTGCCATCATGGCTGGGCTACCCCAAGATGATCTGCCGCCTGGCGGTGGACGGGATGGACATCGTATCCGGTACAGACGGAGCATGGCTGGTCTCGGAAGGGCCTATTCGCGCCAACAACATCTACGACGGCGTGCTGTATGATGCGCGCCTGGAAAAGCCCGGCTGGGATGTGCCCGGGTATGCGTGCGACCCAAAGGAATGGAAACCTGCAACTGAATCAGCCCCTCCGGGCGGCATCCTCCGCTGCCAGCTGATGCCGCCGATTCAGGAGATGGAGACGATCGAGCCGGTGCACATCGCCTTCCCCGATGATGCGGGACCGGGGGCTGTCACGGTGGATTTGGGCGTCAACATCGCCGGGTGGGTTCGTATTGAGGCGCGCGGCGCTGTGGGGCAGACAATCCGCCTGCGCTATGCGGAATCGGTGGACGAGCGCCATGAGATCGATCAGCGCAACCTGCGCGGCGCGAAGGCGATGGATACGTACATCTTCGGCGCGGATGGCAAGGCGGCTTTCGCCCCGCGCTTCACGTACCACGGCTTCCGCTATGTGCGCATCGACGCGGACCCTGGCGTGGTGATCACACGCGTGGTGGGCGTGCGTGCGTACAGCGCAGTGGCACGGGCCAGCCTTTTCACCTGCGCTAACCCGCTCGTGAACCGCATCTATAGCGCGGTCATCCGCACCGAGGGCAACAACCTGCACAGCCTGCCCACTGACTGCCCGCAGCGCGACGAGCGGCTTGCGTGGCTCAATGACATGGCGGTGCGGTGCGAGCAGGCGCTCTACAACTTCAACATGATGCCGCTGTATGAGAAGTGGCTCCGGGATATCGCCGACGCGCAGCGGGACGACGGCGCGATCCCCGATACTGCACCGTTCTATTTCGGTGGCATGCCAGCGTCTCATATTTCGAGCGTGTATGTGCTGCTGCCGTGGCTGCTGTATCTGTTTTATGGGGATGACCAGCCGCTCCGCGAGCATTACGACGGCATGCGGCGCTATACAGAGTTCATGCTGGCGCAGCGCGGCGCGGATGGGCTGATGGACGTGCGCTACTTTGGCGAATGGTCTGCGCCGATGACCCAGTGTGAACTGGGTTGGGGCGAAAATGCCGTGCCGCGGAACATCGACCGGCAGTTTGTTACCACTGGGTACCTATATTATGACTGCCTGCTGATGGAGAAAGTCGCCGCGCTGCTGGGCCATAAAGAAGATTCCACACGCTATCACGCCGAGCAGGCGGTGATCAGGCGTGACCTGAACGCTGCGTTCTTCCGTGAGGAAGGGTACTACGACAAGAACGCGCAGGGCGCGAACGCGTTTGCGTTGTTCCTGGATATTTGCCCTGAGGGGCGCGAGGCGGATGTGCTTGCGCACCTGCTTCAGGATATCGACGCACGAGGTGGCGGCATCACCACCGGCAACCAGATGAACAAGTACCTTTTCGATGCGCTAGACCGGCATGGCTGCGCCGACACCGCATACCGCATTGCATCGCGCACGGAGTACCCCAGCATCGGCTACATGCTGGAACAAGGCGCGACCACCATTTGGGAGCGGTGGGAGTACATGCGCGGCAACCATATGAACTCGCATGACCACCCGATGCTTGGCGCGTTCAGCGCGTGGTTCTTCAAGGGACTGTGCGGCCTGCGCCCCGCGGAATATGCGAAAGACGCGCGGATCAAAATCGAGCCGCAAATCCCAGCCGAACTTTGCAGCGCAAGCGGCCGGATGCAAACACCCTATGGCCCTGTTGCCCTCGCGTGGGTGAAGGTTGAAGGCACGCTGAAAATTGATGCGGAGGTCCCGTGGAACTTGGAGGCTGAGCTGGTGATTGGCGCAGACAGCATCACGTTGGGGCCTGGGTTCCATACGTGCAGCTATCCCTGGCCTGACTGAAAAAGGAGGAACCCTAATGCGCAAACTATCCGTCATCCTCAGCAACGTAGGCTCGTGTAGCGACCGATACTGCCCGTCCTATAGCGCGCCGTTTACGCTAGAGGAGCTGTTCGCCCGCGCAGCGTCCATTGGTGGCGTGCGCGGCGTGGAGTTCGTGGGCAACTGGCACATCCACCCGGACAATGTCCCCCAGGTGAAGGCGCTGCTCGCCCTGCATAGGCTCCAGGCTGTATCCATCATCCCGGACCATTTTGGTACGGACCAATGGAAGCACGGCGCGTTCACGAACAAGGACGCGGGCGTGCGCCGTGCGGCTGTGGAGGAATCAATTCGCATGGCCGATGCCGCCCGTGCGATCGGCTGCCCAACGATCAGCCTGTGGCCCGGCCAGGACGGTTACGATTACTTTTTCCAAGCGGATTATATCAAGGCGCGGACGTGGTTTGAACAGGGCGTTGCGGACCTGTGCGCCTACGCGCCAGATTTGAAAATCGCCATCGAGTACAAGCCCAAGGAGCCGCGCAACCGCAGCTTCCCTTCCAATGTCTATAGCACGCTGCTGATGGTGCAGGCGATCGGCGCGGAAAACTGCGGCATAACGATCGACTATGGCCACGCGACTGTGGCATACGAGAACGTCGCCGAGTCGGTGGCCGTGCTGAAAAAGTATGGAAACAAGCTGTTCCACGTGCATATGAACGACAACTACTGCCTGTGGGACGATGACATGATCACCGGCAGCGTGCACACCATCCCCTACCTGGAGCTGTTCTACTGGCTGAAGAAGACTGGCTATGACGGCTGGATCTCCACCGACCAGTACCCCTACCGCGAGGACGGACGCGAGGCCGTGAACGAATCAATCCGCTGGATCGAAGCATACCAGGACATCGTGGACGCGATGGATATGGGGGAGGTGGAGCGCATCATCGCCGGGGGCGACGCGTGCCAGTCAAGTGCGTGGCTGCGCCGGGTGCTGCTGGGGCGGTAGTCGCTACACCACCTCGCCGCACGCCTCCAAAAAAGCCTCCACCCGCGCGTCCGGCATCGCACCATCGATGCCCACGCAGGAGATCGACAGCCTCTGCCCGGGCACGATGCGCGCCATCTCGCGCAGTTCCTCGCGCATCTCGCCGATGTCAACAGTCGCCAGCCGCACCGGACTGTAGCGCGCGTTGATCAGCACATCTCCGGGCAACGCGCCCGTTACCTTCGCAAGGTCCGAAAAAGCGCCGACCTCCACAAACCGGAGGTTCGGCACTTTTGCGTATCCACCTATGACGTGCTCCATCGTCTGCCCGCAGTGATGGATGCCGAAAACCGGAAACGCCTCCGCCAGCCGTACATCATGCGGCAGCAGAAACTCCTCATACGTCTGCTGGGAAACCAGCTCCACGCTGCAATTGCTGGCAAGAAACACATCCGGCAGCACGCTCTTTACGATGTTCGTAACGCCACCACTCAGCGCGGGCGACAGCTGCGAAAGCCTGGCCCCCGCCGCCAAAATAGTATCGCAGGCAACGCTCAAAAGGTGCTGCGCCGGGCTGTCCTCATCGTGATAGTCGATGAACAGATCGGACCCGCGCAGGTCCAGCGCGATGTTTTGCACGCCCATCAGGTTGATATACGATTCAACGCGCCCGTACCCGCGCATCAGCGATTCAATCTGCCGCTCCACGCGCTGCCATACCTCGTTGCTTGGCAGGTCCGGCGCGGTGAGCGCGAAGCACGCGTCATCGTCCAGGTTTGAGCAGATCACCTGCGGTGCGTCGTCGGCCTTGTAGACCACATCGCAGCCAAGCAGCTCGCTGAACAGAAACCCGCACGCCAGATGGTCACTGCCCAGCAGCGGCCTGGGCGCGGGGTTTTCCTCGCCGAGACCATACGCTCCAAAGCGCTCGAACAGGAAGCGCCGCATCGCGCTGTCCGCCTGGATGCGCGTGGCCGGGTCGTCCCAAAACGCGCGTGAAAAGTCGATCCCCAGGCGTTTGTGCCACCAAGACGGGTGAAAAACGATGTTGTACCGCATGCGCTCCTCCTATTCCGCGTTCGTCAGCCGGTGCACAGCCTCATACGCCGCGCGTTGCTCCTCAGGGCTTTGGCAGTAGGTCGTGATGATCATCTTCATATCCGGCGCGTGCAGGCGTGCAGCTACGTCCGCTACAGCATCCGCGCCGCCAACAACCCGCGCGTTGACCGCGACGCCGGTGCCCGCGAACCCATCGCGGAACGCCTCGGGCGCATTGGGCGATGGGTCCGTCTCCAGCGTGAATGCGCCGTCAACCATGCGCAGCGCGTGCATTTCCCGGACGACGGGTATTTTCTTCTCCCAATTGCCGCATGAATGAAACGCGTACCCTCCGAACGCCTCGGCGATGCGCCGCTGCGCGGGCAAAAGGAGCGTGCGGCAGGTATCCGCGTCCAGCATCGGCAGCACATCGTCCGATACGCCGATGCCGGTGAACGCGCCGCTGCTCGGGAAGCCATGACCCGGCATCACCAATGCGTCTCCAATCAGCGCTTTAGCCCGCTGGAAATACTCGATGCACAGGTCTGCCAGCCTGAAAAGCAGCGCCTGCACCTGTTCAGGCTCATCGACAATGGCGTAAAACAGCTCCTGCACGGGGACGATGCTGGTGGCGTTGTTGATGGGGGACTGCACGTCCGGCAGGCACATGGGAACCATGCCGCGCGTCTTTTCCAGGAAATACTCAATCATCTCCAGGTTTCGGCGGCCGATGGGCGTGAGGTGAACAGGCGTCGTGTCATAGGCGAGCGCATCCTCCACCGACTGAAACGGCGGGATGACGGCGGGCGCTTGCCCTTCCTTCCAGGCATAGTCCGCGCCGAACGCCGCAGTTAGCACGCCCAGCCCGTACCAAGGCTCAATAAAGTTAGGAACATCGGTATCATAGTCAAACGACGCCGCAAGGCCGCCCAGCTGCAACGAAAGCGAAAGCGCCGGGTCCGCGCAGCCCGCGCCAAACACCGGCGCGGCGCGAAACCGGCGGTAGACCAGTGCGCCCTTATCCGTGCCCCAGAACGCGCGGCAGGCGGCATTCTTTTCCGCCGCATAGTCGCGGTAGCGGGGAAGGTCGAACCTCTCGGGCGGGATGGGCTGGATGGAAGTGGCCTGCGCATCGGCGATCAGAAAATTGCTCATCTGCATGGAACCTTTCGTGAAATAACCAAGGATGCAGGAGCATTGTAGCGTTTCTGGATGCCCGCTGTCAAACGGGTGTGCCGCCCGTGTATTCAGCATGGCACGCGGTGCACTCTACCGCATACCGGTACGCATCCAGGTTTTTCTCCAGGATGGTGACGAGCGGGGACTGATCCCCGGGGCAGCACAGGCGATTCTTGATGGTAACCGGCTCCCCGTTCGCGCGCACGGGCGCACTCTCCGCGAAGGAAATGCGCACATGCCCGCTGTTCCCACACTTACATTGGTACTGGAAATCAAAGCGATCGTACGTCACATAGCACAGGTAGCCAATGGTTTTCGCACAGCCCTCGCAGTAGAGCCAGCCGCCGTACTGGTTGGCAAGACGGGTGCGGACAAGTTCTTTTTCCTTCGGCACTCTGGACATCTTGCTGCCTCCTACGCCTGTGCCCGCTGGATGGCCTGCATATCCCCGGATGCAAGCACGGTGCCAAGAAAATCGCGAACCGCCTGCGGGGCGCGGTATTTCGGCAGATCGGCGAAGAACTGCGACTGCGCGTCCATCTCCTCCATCGCCTCCTTGCATGTGGTGAGGATATCCTCATCCGCCCGCTCAAGCCGTGCATACTCAAGGTTCGCCGGGCTTAGGCGGTGGCTTGCAATCGCATAGCTGACGCGCTTCTGGCAGTTGCACCGGCCCGAGGCCAGCCCGCAGTACTGCGCGAGGAAGCCGCCCATCGTCCGCCGGATGCGGGAAAGCCGCTGGCGGTACGCTTCCGGCGTGATGCCAAGGATTTCGCCGCAGACCTTGCTATCCGCCTGAAACATCGTGCCCAGCACAAAGATGAGCCGGCTCTCGGGGTCGAGGCATTGCAGCATGACGTTTGTGCACGATAGCTTGAGCTCCTCAGTCAGCATTGCCTCGTCGATGCCGCCCATCATCGCCGGGTCGCTGTCGATAAACCCCGCGGCGATGTCCGCGCCGTAATACTCAAAGCTGAGCGGCGGCATCTTCGCAAACATCGACTTCTTGTAGCTGAGCAGATGATTGGCCGCGACGCGGTATGCCCAGGTGGAGAACGCGCTCTCGTTCCTGAACGTGGAAAGACCTGTGATGATGCGGATGCAGACCTCCTGCGCGGCGTCCTCGGCATCGTGCGGGCTGCCGAGCATGCGCAGCGACAGGTTGTATACCATATCCTGGATGCCCGAAAGCAGCGTCTCCAGCGCCTGCTTGTCTCCCTGTAGCGCGCGGTCTACCAGCGTCTGTTGTTCACTATACATTGATAATACCTCCTGCTGTAGCGTTCACTCCATTAGACAGCGCGGGTGCCCGGGTTGTGACAAGTGTGCACGAAATTATTCTCGCGCAGCCTTTGCAAGCCCTTCGGCGGCAAGCTCGCCCATGTTTTCCTCCAGCGTCAGCAGCGTGGATGCAAACACCACCTCCACACCCTCGGCCTCGAAATACGGAATCATCGCCATCAGCGCGGCGGCGGTCGCTTTGCCGCCCTCAGGCCCAACGTGCCCAATGCACACGCAGCTCCCGCGCGCCTTGGCGATTATCACCGCCGCCTTCAGCTGCTTTTCTACGTGTGCCTGCGTCTTGTTGCCGTGCTCCAGGAACACATGGCGCATCAGAAAGGGAAGCCCGCACTGCGCCGCGACCTTCTCGCAGACGCTCTTCTGGCTGGTATTGCTGTCCAAAAAATAAAGGCCGGATGCTTTGCAGGCGTCCATCACGCCGGAGACGATCGCCTCCCGCTCGCTGGATTCACTGCCGATGTGGATGTTCATGCCCACCGCATAGGGAACATCCAGGATCGCCCGCCCCGCGATGGTCTTCGCCTGCTCGTACGAGTGCCAGATGAGGATCGGCTCGGGTCCATACCAGCTGAGTGGGTCCTTCGGGTGCGCCTGCATCGGCATATGCACGATGACTTCCATGCCCGCGTCGTGCGCGGCCTGGGCGTCCCGCTGCGTGTACT
Source organism: Eubacteriales bacterium (assembly GCA_031549105.1). Lineage (GTDB taxonomy): Bacteria > Bacillota > Clostridia > Christensenellales > Aristaeellaceae > Avichristensenella. The sequence continues at coordinate 12,627 of JAVBQK010000095.1, read as the reverse complement.
CCAGGCCCGGCATCACCGCGCAGGTCAGGTCAAGCGGCACGGCAAGCATATCGGCCACACCCGCACGGGCCTGGCCAAAGTCGTCGATAACGATGGCAAGCATCGGTGCATGGTGGTACGCATTCGATTTGAGCCCGCTCACGGGCCACACGCCCAGCGCCACAGGCAGGCCAATCGCCAGGATCATCGCACCCACACATGCCCATGCAACCAGCGTTTTCAGCCGAATCACGACAAAGTGAACCTTCTGCACGGAATCACTCCTCCGCGGAGTGTATGCGGAAGGCATGTCGGATAGCCGCTTGCTACTCCCTGGGCACCTGCCAAACGGTCCAGATTTCGCCGTCTGTCACCGCGACAATGGTGCCCTTGGTGGTCAGCATCCACGAAAGGCCGCGCTGTTCCGCCTGCCCAATGGTGCTCTTGATATTCTCCTTCACATTGGAGAAAGTGACCAGCCGCGGCTGGATCGCCTCGTAGAACGACCTTGTAAGCGTCACCAGCCCATGGTGCGGCATCTTGAGTATGTCGGCGCGCAGATCGCTTCCGAGCGTCTCGGCAAGCGCCTTCTGGCCGTTGTTCTCCACATCGGCGGCAAGCAGGATCGCGCGGTCGCCATAGGAGACACGCACAATCATCGAGCACTCGTTGACCGTGCCGCCGCCCGCCCATTGATAAAATGAAAGGGTCGCGCCGCCAAACACGGCGTGCGTATCGTGCGTGATGGTCTGCACCGGGATGCTCAGTGACGCCAGCATCCTGGAAAGCTCACGCGAGCGCTCGCTGACAAAGTCCTGGTAGAGGTCTGCCTCAAGGAATATCCCCGCCGGAACCTCCTTGAGAACGGTCAGGAAGCCCGAAAGGTGATCATTGTGCGGATGGGTGAGGAACGCATAGTCCAGCCGGTCCACGCCAATCGCATCAAGGTAGGCGAGAATGCGATCCACGGTAGTCCGATTGCCGCTGTCAATGAGCATGGTCTGGTTGCCCATGCGCAGCAGGATGCAGTCCGCCGATGCCACGTTGATGAGGTGTACCTCCAGCAGATCGTTCTGGGGCAGCACGGGCCGCGGATCGTCCGGGGCGAGCGTGTGAATGATCAACGCTTCCTCCGCCCAAACGGCAGTGGGAATAAGGAGCAACAACAGGCATATCAGCCCGGCGGCAAGTCTGCGCATCGCGAGGCACCTTCCCTCATGGTTTCTGGTGGATATTATACCCAATCGGGACGGGATAGAAAAGTAAAAAAATGTCCTTATTTGTTCAACAAATAGACAAAAATCCCTTGACAGGATTTTGTGCATATGCCATACTGTACACATACCATTTTTGTAGATCAAGGCTGTAAAGAGGCGGTAATGTTGCGTACTGTGTTGCTCTCCCCGTGCGGGATTCTCGGATATGGCTTCCCGGAGGCGTCGCTTGCGCGCGCACTTCTTTCAAAGCCGGACGCCATTGTGGTGGATGCGGGTTCCACCGATGCCGGCCCGCACAAGCTGGGCGCGGGCGTAGCCATCGTCAGCCGCGCGGCGGCCAAAAAGGACCTGATGCTGCTGATGCGCGCGGCGCGTGACCACGGCATTCCGCTGCTGGTAGGTTCCGCAGGCGGGTCGGGCGCGCGCAAGCATACGGAGTGGACGCTGTCCATCGTGGAAGAAATCGCGCGCGAGCTCACCTGGCACGCCCGGGTGTGCGTCGTCTGGGCGGACATCCCGAATGAGAAAGTGCTAAACGCACTCGAAAATGGCCGTATAGAGAAGATGAGCGAAAACGTGCCGGATCTGACGGCCGAAACCCTCGCCGAGACAAACGGTGTCGTCGCGCAGATGGGCGTGGAGCCGATCCTGGACGCGCTAAACACCGGCGCGGAGATCATCCTCTGCGGCCGGGCATACGACCCCGCGCCGTTCGCGGCAGTCGGCATCCTGCGCGGGCACGACGCAGGCCTTTCCTATCACTTGGGCAAGGTGCTGGAGTGCGGCGCGCTCTGCGCCGAGCCAGGCACTGCCAAAGACTGCATCCTCGGCGTGCTGGACGATACCGGCTTTGAGGTCTACCCTGCCGACCCGGCGCGGCGCTGCACGCCGATCTCGGTCGCGGCACACACGTTCTACGAGAAGGACCACCCGTACCTGCTGCACGGGCCGGGCTTCCTGCTGGACCTGTCGGGCTGCACATTTACGGAAGTTGCCCCCGGACGCGTCCGCGTAGAAGGCAGCTGCCTGACGGAGGAGCCGTACACCATCAAGCTGGAAGGCGCACGCCGCGCGGCATACCGCACATTCGTGCTGGCAGGCATACGCGACCCGCTGCTGATAGCGCAGATAGAATCCGTGGAAGCGGAGGTCGTGCGCAGCGTGCGCGCATACTACCGCGAAATCCGCGAGGACACCTACCAGATCAACTTCGTCCACTACGGCAAAGACGGCGTGATGGGCACACTTGAGCCCGATCACTCCACTCCGCACGAAATAGGCGTGATGTTTGAAGTGATATCCCCCACCCAAGAGATGTCCGACGCCATTTGCGCATCAGTTCGCTCCACCTATCTCCACTACGGCTATCCGGGCCGCAAGTCCACCGCGGGCAACCTCGCGTTCCCATTCGCGCCCAGCGACATATCGTTCGGCGCGGTGTACGCGTTCTCTGTCTACCACCTGATGCACGTAGACGATCCGCGCGCGCACTTTCCCATGGACATTGTGGAGGTAGGCCAATGACCAAACTGAAAGACCTCGCGCATGTGCTGCGCAGCAAAAATAGCGGCCCGTTCGAACTCACCCTAGACATCCTCTTTACCGACCCGGAAGCCTACCGCCGCGTACGCGATAGCAATGTCCTCGCCCGCGATCGCGTCGCTGCCCTCTATAGCATCCCACCGGAAAGCATCCGCGTCCTAGCCCACTTCGACGCAGCCCTGGGCATCAAGATCACGTTCCTGCGGCCCACGGCCTCAGGCACCGTAGGCGACCGGGACGTGTACGGAGCACAGCAGCACGCGCCGCTAATGGAAGTGGACGTGGAGTGACGTTGGGAGGGAACCTTCTTTGTAGAAAAAAGAAGGTTCCCTCCCAAACCCTCCCTCCAAGAAAACCACTTGCTGGGAAGAACATGGATAAAAACCCGCACCCCAAAGAGGTTTTCTTTTGCTTCTTTTCTTTTTCCTAAAAGAAAAGAAGGGTTCCCTTCGTCCCTTGTCCCCCGTCCCCCCCCTCACTAACCCAAAGGAGTGAAGCCCATGACTTCCGCGCCTTCCCCCGGCCGTTTCAGACGCGCGCTCCGCACGCTGCGGCTGGACTGGGTACTGTATGTGATGCTGTTGCCGACACTGGTGTATTTTGTGGTGTTTCGGGTGCTGCCCATCTGGAACATGCGGCTGGCGTTCTATAACTTTAGCGGGCGCAGCGCATGGACGTGGGCGGGGCTGAAGTACTTCGAGATGATGATCGCATCGCCTTTGATGAAGACGATCCTGGTTAATACGCTGGTCATCAGCTTGATGAAGTACGTGCTGCTGTTTCCGTTCTTCGCGGTGTTTGCCGTGCTGCTGAGCGAGATGCGGTCAAGCACGCTGCGCAAGGCGACGCAGATCGTCAGCTACCTGCCGCATTTTCTGTCGTGGGTCGTCATCGCGGGCATCTGGATTAGCTTTTTGTCCAAAAGCGGCGCGGTCAACCAGCTGCGCGGGCTGTTCGGGGCGACGCCGAGTGACTACATGACGGACAAAAATTCGATCCTCTGGGTGCTGTTTTACTCGGAAGGCTGGCGGTCGCTGGGCTGGGACTCGATTATTTACTTCACGGCCATTCTTGGCATCAGCCCGTCGCTGTACGAGGCGGCGGACATCGACGGCGCAAGCCGCATGCAAATCATTCGCTATATTGTGCTGCCCACGCTGGTCACACCCATGGTGACGATGTTCATCCTGAACCTGGGATTCTTCCTCAACGCGGGGTTTGACCAGGTGCTCAACTTCACCAACGCGGCGGTGAACTCGCGCATTGAGATTCTGGATACGTACATCTACTCGATTGGCATCGGGCAGGGGCAGTACTCGCTGGCGACCGCCGTAGGGCTGGTCAAGGGGCTGTTCGGCGTGGCGCTGGTGCTGGTAACACACTTTACCAGCAAGCGACTGACCGGCACAGGCGTTTGGTAAGGAGGCGCAGACGATGAAGAAAAAGTTTACGCCGGGGCAGATTCTGCTCAACTTGCTGATGATCCTGCTGAGCCTGACGATGATTGTACCGCTGCTGAACATCCTTGCGCGGTCGCTGTCCGACCCTTTGCTGTCGCCGTCGATGCGCGGCCTGCGCGTGATCCCCGCAGGGTTTTCGCTGATCAACTACCAGATCGTCGCGAGCCACAAGGTAATCCTGCCCTCGCTCTGGAACTCTGTGTACATCACCGTGGTGGGCACGCTGATCAACATCCTGCTGACGACGACCGCCGCCTATGTGCTGATCCAGCCGAGGTTGATGTTCAAGAAGGCGATCATGGTGTTCCTGATGGTGATGATGCTGTTCGACCCCGGCCTGGTGCCGGAATACCTGGTAATCCGCAGCCTGAAGCTGATCGGCAGCCCCTGGTCGGTGATCCTGGTGACATCGGTCAACGTATACTACCTGATCATCATGATGCGCTACTTCGAGGCCGTGCCGCAGGAGATGTACGAGGCGGCGCGCATCGACGGCGCGGGGCACCTTAGGATGCTGTTCTCGATGGTATTCCCGCTGGCGAAGGCAGGCATCGCGACGATCACGATGTTTTACGCGGTGGTGCGGTGGAACGAGTACTTCAAGGCCAGCATCTACCTGACGCAGGCGGCGAAGACCACGCTGCAGGTGATCCTGCGGCAGTTCGTGGTGCTGGGCGATACGGTAGCGCTGATCGGCGCGCAGAACATCTTCAACTACAACGAGCTGGCGCGCATCGACTACAACGCGCTGAAGGCCGCGACGATCATCGTCGCCATCATCCCGATTCTTCTCCTCTACCCGATCGTCCTTCGGTACTACACCAAGGATGTGATGGCCGGAGGGGTCAAAGGATAATCAATGCAAGGAGGAACCCCGATGAAAAAGCTAGTTTCCCTGTTGCTGTGCAGCCTGCTGCTGCTGAGCGCCGCCGCGCTGGCGGACGGAATCGGCACAAAGGACGCGCCCGTCGTCGTCAACTACCTGAACAAGGACGTCGCCCCGGATGATCCCGATATGCAGGCCGTGGAAGCCGCCATTGAGGCGGGCATGGCCGCGCAGGGCAATTACGTGGACCTGGTGATCATGGAAGCGCCTGCTGGCAAGTACGTAGACGTGGTGCCGCTGGCGTTCCGCACGGGCGAAATCAACCCCGATCTGATCTACTTCCAGGGCAACACCGACGGCCCGGTTGTGGGCGAAGGCCTGCTGGAGGACCTGACCCCGTACATCGAGGCCTCCGCGTACATCAAGGATCTGCTGCCCGCCCACTCCAAGGTGCGCCTGGAAAGCCAGCCGTACCTGCTGTGGATCGCCCCGGCGAAGGTGTTCGCGCCCGTGATGCGCGCCGACGTGCTGGAGCAGGCCCCCTCCAAGGACGCATTCCTCGCTGACCCGACACCGGAAGCGTACGCCAAGCTCCTCAAAGAGCTGATGGACGCGGGCGTGTGCCAAATGGGCATCACCGTGGACGGCTCGCTTGCGCGCCTGGACGCGATCTTTAACCACGCGTTTGGCGTGACCTCCACCATCATGATGAACCGTGAAGGCCGCTGGGTGTACTCCAAGGTCACCGAGAATGAAAAGAACAAGCTGGCGTTCTACGCCGACCTGTACAAGCAGGGCATTCTGGACCCAGACTACATCACCAAGGCGTGGGACACCATGGAGCAGGCCTTCTATGAGGGCCAGGCCGCGATGATCGCCGGTACCGCGGGCGAAGTCATCCAGGTGTACAACAACAAGATGGTCGAAACCCACGGCGCGGATGCGCAGCTCGTGGCGCTTCCGGCGGCCAAGGGCGAGAACCAGGCGTTCATCTCCATTGATGTAACCAAGGAAGAGCGTGGCTTCGCCATCAACGCCACCAGCGACGATGCTGTCAAGCAGGCCGCATTTGCGATCCTGGACTACATGGCCAGCCCTGAGGGCCGCATGCTGGACAAACTGGGCGTGGAAGACGTCCACTACACGATGGACGGCGAAACCGCTGCCACCAACGAGGCGTGGCTGGGCTACTGGGCCAAGTTCTTCCCGACCACATCCGGCCTGCCCGAGACGCTGACGCTGGCCACCCCGATCCTCAGCCAGCCCGCGCAGGATTCGCTGGACATGGCCGCCAAGTACTACGCAGACGATATCAACGTGATCGTTCCCGAGGACATGCAGCCCCAGTTGGCGGCGATGAACGCCATCTACACCGAGTACGCCAACGAGATCGTGCGCGGCGTGCGCCCGATCAGCGACTTTGATGAGTTCGTGGCCAAGTTCAACGAAGCCGGCGGCCTCGCATTCAGCCGCTACTTCGACGACGTCATCAAGTAAGGCAAAGCAGGGAGCTGTCGGGAAAGAACGCAAGGGGACTCTGTCCCCTTGACCCCTGCCAGGAGGCAAGCCTCCTGGACCTCCAATGTTTCGCCTGCGGGCGGGTTGGGTTTCTGCATGAGATGCAATCGCCAGCCCGCCGTGAGGCGAAACATTGGGAGTCCAGAGGGACAACGTCCCTTTGGCAGGGGGTCCAGGGGGACAGCGTCCCCCTGGCGTTCCCTCTCGTTTTCTTTTTCGCTGACTTAGGAGGCCACCTGCTTCAGAAGATTGACGCGGGGTTCCTGGGGATGAACATCGGCATCCGGCTGGGCGCGCCGGTGGAGCCGGAGTTTTGGAGCTATGAAAAGATACGGGATGTGTATGGTGACATCCGTGGATATGTAAAGGATTTCAAACACTTCGCGGCGGATGACGACGCGAACGGACCGGTGTTGTTCCTGCGCGCGCTTAACGACACGGACGGCCGGGAACCGACGCCCGAAGCGGTGGCGGAGGCGTGGCTGAACTATGCGCGTGAGGGCGTTGGGTTGTACTGGTGGGGCGGCTTTGGCGTCAGCACCGAGCACACGGCGTACCTGAACCTCAAAAACGGCATTCCCGCGCCGCAGTCGGGGTCCATCGCGCAGAACGGCGTGATCCTGGCCGAACAGATTGGCGCGCAGATATTTATAGATACATGGGGATTGATCTGCCCGGGTGACCCGGTGCGGGCGGCCCGGTACGCACGGGCGGCGGCATCTGTAGCGCACGATGGCGAGGGCCTGCATGGTGCGGCGTTCATGGCGGCGTGCATTGCGCGGGCGTTTGATGCGGCGAGCATCGGCGAGATCATCGACGCGGGCCTTGCGCAGATTCCCGCGGAGAGCACCTACGCACGCGTGGTGCGCGCGGTGCTGGACTTCCACCGGGAGACGCCGGACGACTGGCGCGCATGCATGGCGATGCTCAAACGCGACTGGGGCTACGACAAGTACCGGGGCGTGTGCCACATCATCCCCAATGCCGGGGTGTGTGCGCTGGCGATGGCATACGGCGCGGGCGACTTTGCCAGGACGATAGAGATTGCGACGATGTGCAGCTGGGACACCGACTGCAACGCGGGCAATGTGGGCACGGTGCTGGGCGTCTTTGCCGGGCTGGCTGGGTTGCCTGCGCATTACCGCGACCCCATCAACGACGAAATCGTACTGTCGGGTATCTCCGGGTACCTCAACATCCTGGATATCCCGACGTATGCAAAAACGCTACAAGCGTGGGCCGAGCGCCTTGCAGGGCGAGACGCGGCGTTCCCGCCGGAAGGCGAGGTGTCTTTTGACTTTGTGCTGCCGGGCAGCACGCATGGCTTGCAGATGATTGGCGGTAATTTCGCCTCGTTCGCCCGCGCAAAAGACGTGCCCGGCGTAGAGGTGCGGCTGAACCGCGCATCGCGCGGACAGGGCGTGCGCGTGTTCTACAAGCCGTTCTTTAGGCGCGCCGACTTCGATGATGAGCGGTACATGCCAGTATTCTCGCCGACAGCCTATCCCGGCCAAACGGTCGAAATCACCGCGCGGTATGAGCGCGAGAGCGGCGAGACGGTCGTGATCACACCATACGTGCGCGAGTCGCTAACCGGGCGGATTGTGCCGTTGGGCGGCCGGGTGGTGGAGGAGATGCCGGAAACGCAGCTCCGCTTCACAGTCCCAGAAGTCGTATCCGGCTTGGTGGACGAAGTCGGTCTGCTGATTGAGTCCAACTCGCCACCAAAGTTCATCGCCGCCGGACGGCTGGTGATCACTGGTTTCCGCATCTGTGGCAAGGGCAGCTACACCATCGAGATGGCGAAGACCGTTCGCGAGTTCGGCAGCATCATGCCCTTTTCACACAACCACGGCGCGTGGTCTCTGGAGAATGGCCGGGCGCATGTGCTCTGCGAAGCGCAGGCCGAGGCGTTCACCGGCAATTACTTTATGCGCGACGCGCGCGCAACGCTGGACGTATGCCCTGAGAACGGCGACAGCCACCTCGTATCACTGCGGGTGCAGGGCGCGCGGCGCGGGTATTACGCGGGGTTTGACGGCGCGGGCCGGGCAGCGATCCTGCGGCGAATCAAGGGGCGGATGGAGCGGCTCGCCGCCGCACCCTTCGCCTGGGAGACAGGCCATGCGTACACGCTGGCATTCACTGCCCAGGGCGATACCCTGTCGCTTTCCATAGACGGCACACCGGTGCTGTCCGCAACAGACGATACGCTCCGTTACGGCATGGCAGGGTTCGCGATGGACCGCATGGGCCGCGCGACGCTTGGCAATATGACGATCGAAGAGCTATAATAAGGAGAAGCACATGCTGACACGCAAGGAATTGATCGCAAACACGGCACTGTTTCAGGATAAGGCGCGCGGCGCGATGTTCGGCATTGCGATCGGCGATTCATTCGGCGACGCTTCGCGAAAGCCCGACAACCAGCTGAACTACGGCATCACTACCGACTTCAACAAGGGCGCGAGCTGGTCCACCGACGACACCGAGTTCGCGCTGCTGACCGCGCAGACCCTCATTGACTGCGGCGGAAAGCTCACCAGCGAGGCCGTTGTAGACGCGTGGCTTGCCAACGTCGCTACGCAGGACGAGTTCAAGCGCGGCGGTGCGAGCGAGTTTGAGGCATCGCGCAACCTTCGCAGGGGCTTGCGCCCGCCGCTGTCCGGCCGTTACAATGCCTACGCCCATTCCGATGGCGCGGCGATGCGCGCAGGCCCCATCGGCGTGCTGTGCGCGGGCGATGTGGACGAAGCGATCCGCATCGCGGAGATCGACGCGTCGATCAGCCATGACCGCGAGGGCGTATGGGGCGCGCAGGCGGTAGCCGCCGCCGTCGCGTGCGCAATGGCAGACGGCACCATCGACGAAATCCTGGCGGCCGCAATGCGCCCGATCCCGGAGGACACCTGGTTCCACCACGCGATGGAGGAAGCGTTCGCCATCGTCGACCGCGCGGAGGGCCGCTTCCTCGACGCGTGGATGCCGCTGCACGATACCCTCTGGACCAGCTACAAGGCCGCGGTCAGCGAAGCGGTCGCGCAAGCATTCGGCGTGCTCAAGCTCGTCCACAGCGACTTCCGCACAGGCGTCACCGCCGCAGGCAACTTCGGCCGCGATGCCGACACCATCGGAGCAATCTGCGGTGCGGTCCTCGGCGCAAAATACGGCGCAAGCCAAATGCCCGCGCACTGGATCGAAAAAACCCGCTTCCCCACCGGCACATGCCTGACCTTCACCAAAGGCATAGACGTGCAAGCCATAGCCGACAAACTCTGCGAAATAGCAAAAACCCTCTAATCCACCCGCTCGCAGGCGAAATGTCGGAGGTCCAGGAGGCTGGCCTCCTGGCAGGGGGTCCAGGGGGACAGCGTCCCCCTGGCGTTCCCCCGTATCCATCCCCCCAAGGAGGTGCCCATGTCCGACCTGTTCCGTCCCGTGCGCAACGACCGGCTGTCCGACCGGGTGGCGCAGCAGCTTCTGGCGATGATGCGCGCCGGGGAGCTGCCCGCTGGCGCGCGGTTGCCGCCCGAGGGGCAGCTGGCCGAGCAGCTGGGCGTCAGCCGAGGCATCCTGCGCGAGGCGCTGACGGTGCTGCAGGCACGGGGCATGCTGCGCCGCACGCCCAAGGAGGGTACGTTCGTCACCGGTGTGGGCGAGAGCGGGCTGGGGCAGTCGCTGGCATCGCAGCTGCGCGCTGCGACATACCAGGACCTGCTGGAGTTTCGCGAGGTGATGGAGTGCCGCGTGGTGCAGAACGCCGTGCTGCGCGCAACGGACGCGGACATACAGGCGCTGCGCGAGATGCTGGAGGCGGGGTATGACAGCGCCAGCGTGCAGAGCCCGGATTATTACTTTCATTATCGGCTGGCAGAGCTGTCGGGCAACGCGCTGTTTATGGCGTTTATTGACACGTACTATGATTTGATCCACGAGATGAAGGCGGCGACGCTGCGCGATGAAAAGCGCGTGGGCGAGGTGCAGAAGGAGCATCTGCGGATCGTGGACGCCATTGCGCGCCGAAGCGAACGCGCGGCGGTGAACGCCGTGCGGCAACACCTCAGGGCCGTGGGCAGGGCTGTGCAGGCCGAAGAGACGGAGGAGTAGCAACCGTATCACAAAAATCCCCGGGGTCAATGCGGCCCCGGGGATTTTCCTTTAGGGTCTTTCAGGATTATGGGGCTGCCGCATTACCGCGGCAGCCCCATCTCTTGTCCAGAAAGGCTTACTTTCAGGAAGGTTTACTCGTAGTTCTCAACCTTCTCAATGGCCTTGGTCCATTCAGCGGTGTAGTAGTCTACGACCTTCTGCATGCCCAGGCCCTCTGCCTCGGTCTGCATCTTGGTCCACAGGCTCTCAAACTCCGCTTCGTCCTTGGCGTAAACCATCTGCCAGGAGTACTTCTTCACAACTTCGCCGATCTGCGACAGGGTCATCTCCAGCTCGTCCGAGGCCGGGGTGATCATGTTGACAGCCTGCGTGGAATTGGCGGTGTTGCCGCCCTTGTCCACGTAATCCTGCAACACGGTCGCGTCAAAGATCTCGCGCCATTCCAGCCGCATGAGCGTGGGGTTGCGGGCGATGTGGGTCGGCCAGTAGCGATAGCTCAGCGAGTAGCCGTCTTCCATCAGCACGGAGGCCTGCAGGCCGGCCGTGTTGAAGGCGAACATGCCGTCACGGAACGCGCCGCCGCCGATGTCCGCGGCCATCAGGGGCTCGGAGTTCTTCTCGACGATCTTGTACACTTCCTCGTCGATGATGCGGGGTTCGCCGTTCTCGTCGCGGGTCCAGATGATGTCTTCCGGACCGTTGCTCAGGTAGGCAATGACCTGGGGATCATAGAACCAGTTGAGGAACTCCAGCGCCGCGTCCAGGTTCTTGACATTCTTGTTGATGCCGAAGTACCAGTTGCGGCCGATGGTCTGTTCCGGCGCAACGTAGAGCTTCATGTCCGCGGCGACGATCGGCTCGTATCCGTCGGGGGCCTCAGCATTGTCCACATGGCCCGCGCCGCGGCTGTTGTAGGTGGCGGTCATCCACGAGAAATGGGCGAAGAGCACGCGGCCAGCGATATACTTCGCGTCCACGTTGGAGTAGGTCTGCGTCATCGAGTCGGGATCGAGCAGCCCGCGCTGGTTGGCGTCGAAGTAGAACTTCAGCGCGCGCTTGTAGAAGCTGCTGTCTGCGAGGATGGAGCCGGTTTCCTTGGTGAGGATGTTCGTCTCCATCAGGTGGGAAACGTACTCACTGTCAATGCCGTAGAAAAACGACAGCGTGGAGATCTCCAGCGCCGTGTACTTGTCCCAGTCGGAGAACAGGGAGAAGCCGTAGACCTTCTCGCCGCTTTCGGTGAGTGGCTTCACGGCGACCATCGCCTCAACGATATCCAGGTAATCTTCCAGCGTCGCGGGGATCTGCGCACCGGCTTTTTTCCACGCGTCCCACTGGAGCATCGGCTGCCAGTTGAAGGAGTTGTAGCCAGTGGGGCCGATGGCAGTGGGCATGATCAGGAGGTTGCCGCTGCCGCCGGAGGTGAAGTCCTGCGAGTACGCGATGGCGTTGGCGTACAGCTCGTTGCCAAAGAGGTTGGGCAGCTTGTCCGCATACTCATCCAGCGGCAACAGCTGTTCGGCATTGATGGCCAGTTGCGCCTGGTCCAGGCCCTTGAAACCGATGATGTCCGGCAGGTCGCCGGCGGCCAGGTACTGGTTCAGCTTCTGTTCCACTTCGTTGCTGGTGGGGTAGAAGTCAATCTTGACCTTGGTGTCGTCATACAGGCGCTTGGCGCCCCAGCCCTGCCAGATGCCGGACTCGCTGGTGACGGACTGCTGCACAAACGCGGTCAGCGTCACTTCCTTGTCCACCGCCAGTGCCGCCGCGCTCGTGAGCAGCATCAGCGCGCTGAGCAAAAGGGCAACCAGTTTCTTGCCTTTGTTCATTGTGGTTCCTCCTAGTATAATAATGTCGATCTCCCCGACCCGAGAGTCGGAAGCAGATCATGTGTTGTCAAGGGAAGGGTGGAGATTTTGGCGGCAATCCGGATGCCGTCAAAATACAACCCGACCTTGACAAAGAAGCCAAAGTA